>NZ_CP032346.1:357500-715000 GCF_005222205.1 Azospirillum brasilense
GGCGAATGGCTGCTCGACCTGCCGCTGCTCCACCAGTCCTTCGCGGAATGGAGCGCGCTGACCCTGGAGCTGGCCGGGCGGGCGCCGCGCGACGAGCTGTCGGTGTCCTGGCGCGGTTGGCTCGCCACCATCGACACGGCGGCCCCGGCGGAGGAGGAGCAGGCGCGGCGCGGGGCGGCGCTGTTCACCGACTACCTGCACGCCTGTCGCCGCTCCGACAATCTGCTCAGCCTGATCCAGCCGGGGCGCTTCGTCGAACCGGGCGACATGGCCAACGCGCCGCTGCTGACCTTCTGCCCGCTGCCGGGCGACCGTCCGCGTGCGCGCGGCAGCCTGTGGGCGCTGATGGAGGACCGCTACGAGGCGTACAAGTCCAAGGTGGTCCGCCGCTTCTTCGCCGAGCATTTCGCGCGGCTCGACCGCCAGATCGTCCTGATCGACGTGCTGGGCGCGCTGAACTCCGGACCGGCGGGCATGGCGGACATGAAGCGTGCCCTGGAGCTGAGTCTGGAGCCGTTCCGCCACGGGTCGAGCAGTTGGCTGGACTGGCTGCTGGGCCGGAAGATCGATCGCGTGCTGTTCGCCGCGACCAAGGCCGACCATGTCGCCTCGCACCAGCACAACAGCCTGCGCCATCTGCTGGACCGGCTGGTCTCCGACGCCCGCGCCGGCATCCGCTTCGAAGGGGCGCAGGTGGAGACCATGGCGATCGCCGCCCTGAAATCGACCGAGACGGTGGTGACCGAGCATGAGGGGCGGCAGTTGCGCTGCGTGCGCGGCGTGCCGCTCGGCCGCGACCGCCCGACTGTGCTGTTCCCCGGCGAGATCCCGGAGGACGCCGACTTCCCGCCGGGGCAGGAGCGGCCTTACAATTTCATGGCCTTCCAGCCGCCCGCCGACCTCGCCCGCGAGGCGCGCGGTCTGCCGCACATCCGCCTGGATCAGGCCATGCAGTTCCTGCTGGGGGATTATCTGGAATGAGCGAGCGCACGCGCGACCGCCACTGGGTCCCGCCGATGGAGCTGGACCCCACCCGCGCCGCTCCGGTCCCCGCGGCGGAGGAGGAGGCGATCATCGCCGGCCCCCTGGCCGGTTCGGCGGCGGAACGCCTCCCGGCGCTGCTGGCGGAGGACCGGCCGCGCAGCCGGCTGGGCCGCTGGCTCGCCGGGTCGGTCGCCGCGCTGGTGCTGATCGCACTGGGCTTCGACACCTGGGACCTGTTCAACCGCGCCTTCGCCACCAGCGCCGCGCTGGGCGTCCTGGTGGCCGCCGCCGTGACGGTGGCGGGCGGGGCGGCGCTCGCCATGCTGCTGCGCGAACTGCGCGCGCTGCGCCGCCTGCGCAGGATCGAGGAGCTGCGCGGCGAGGCCGGGCGCCTGTCCATGGAGATCGTGACCAAGGCCGGGGAGCCGGGCCACGCCGAGCGCTTCGCCGGGTCGCTGACCCGCCTCTATGAGGGGCGCCCTGATCTGGCGCCCTCGCTGGAGCGGGTGCGCGACCATGTGACGGACGCCCACGACGACGCGGAGATCCTGCGCCTGCTCGACCGCGAGGTGATGGGGCCGCTCGATCGCCGCGCCTACCATACCGTCCTGCGGGCGTCGCGCGACACGGCCGTGGCGACGGCGCTCAGCCCGGCCGCGGTCGTCGACCTCGCGGTGGTTCTGTGGCGCAACCTGAAGCTGGTGCGGGAGATCGCGGCGCTCTACGGCGCGCGGCCCGGCTATGTCGGGTCGCTGCGGCTGTTGCGGCGGATGCTCGCCAACCTCGCGGTGGCCGGGGTGGCCGAGAGCGCCCACCATGTCGCCGTCGAGGCGCTGGGCGGCTCCATCGCCGCGGCCATCTCCACCCGCATGGGGCAGGGGGTGATCAACGGTCTGCTGACCGCGCGGGTCGGGCTGACCGCCATGCATCTGTGCCGCCCCATCGCCTTCGGGCCGGACAACCGGCCGAGCATGGGCCAGATCCGCAAGGAGCTGCTGTCGCTGCCGAAGCAGGTGCTGTAGCCGCTCACGGCGTGGGAAAGGGCAGGCCGTGCCGGGGGTGGGCGCGGTCGTGGATCAGCGCGCGGTCGCGGATCATCGGCCAGACGATGCGGCGCAGGAATCGGTGGTCCTGCGCCCGGTCCGCTTCGGCGGCGGCGTGGCGCTCGGCCAGCGGCAGCAGGTCGGGCAGCAATCCGGCGACGCCGCCCCAGTGACCGCCCGTCATCACCTCCGTGTGCAGCACCCCGTCGCGAAGGACGTGGAAGGGCTGGCCGGAGGCGACCCAGGCATCGACGGCCGCCTTTCCGTCGGCGGACGGCAGCACGTCCCAATCCCGGCAGAGGAAGCGGGCCACAGTGGGATCGTCGGCGGCGGTCAGGCGCCAATAGGGACCGCCGGTCGGCGCGTCGGAGGCCACCGCCACGAGGTCCGCCCCCGCCGCGGCCAGCTCGGCCAACCGGTCGGCGGCAAGGGTGGCGTCGTGATGAACCCGGCAGGTCCAACCCGGATAGAGCGCCACGGTTCGCCGCAAAATCTCCGCCGGGTCGTGGGGGCCGGACGGTTGGCCGCTCCACAGGCTGAAGGCGATGACATTGTGCCGCCGCGCCTCGGCCCCGCGTGGACGGGCGGGCAGAGGGGGCAGGGCGGGCGCCGTGTCGATGGCTGTGCGGTCCTTCAAATCCAGCGCGCGCTCGCCCCAGGCGGCGGCTTCGTCCTCCCGGTCGAGAAGGGCGAGGGCGACGACGAGCCGGTCGATGGCGTCGAGATGGCGAGGGTCCAGGCGGGCGGCCCGTTCCAGCGCGCGGGCGGAGTCCTCCAGCCGGTCCACGCCCCCCAGCGCGACTCCGAGATTGAAGGCGGCGGACGGAAAGTCCGGCGTGATGGCCAGGGCGTTGCGGTAGGCGAGGGTGGAATCCTCCCGCAGTCCCATCGCGAACAGGGCGTTGCCGTAGAGAAAGGCGATGTCGGCGTCCAGCGGCAGCAATTCCGCGGCCCGGGCCAGCGGGCGGAGGGACTCGGTGCCGCGCCCCTGCTCCACCAGAAGGCGCCCCTCTTCGTGGCGCAGCGCGCCCAGCCGTTCCACGGCGATGGTGAGGGCGGGGGCGGAGGCGACGGCGCGCTCCAGGGCGGTGATGGCCCCGGCGGTGCGGCCCAGGCCGCGCAGCGCGTTCGCCATGTCGGTCCAGGCTTCCG
This sequence comes from Azospirillum brasilense, assembly GCF_005222205.1. Classification (NCBI taxonomy): domain Bacteria; kingdom Pseudomonadati; phylum Pseudomonadota; class Alphaproteobacteria; order Rhodospirillales; family Azospirillaceae; genus Azospirillum; species Azospirillum brasilense. The sequence continues at coordinate 360,680 of NZ_CP032346.1, forward strand.
CGAAATCAGGCTGAAGGGCGACGGCGCGGCGGTAGTCCTCCACCGCGGCTTCCGGTTGCCCGACGGACCGGCGGATGTTGCCGCTGTTGGCGTGCATGTCCGCCGCCTCGGGCCGTTGGACGATGGCGCGGGCGATGAGTTGCAGACCGAGCGTCTGCTCTCCCACCTGCCCGGCCAGGACACCCAGAAAATGCAGAGCGTCCGGCTGATCCGGGTCCACGTCCAGGATGCGGTTGTAGAGTTGCTGGGCCTCGGCCAGCCGGCCGGCCAGATGGTGGTCCAGGGCGAGCGTCAGCGCTTCCGCGATCGTAACCATGCCTACAGGCTTAAGCACCGGGGCGGTCCTCCGCAAGCGTCACGGCTGTGAGAAGGGTGGGAGGCGATCCCGATGGTCCTGGAATGCGAAGCTTTGGTGCCGGAAACAGCCTGTGGGATTGGGTCCTTCGGCATAGCCGGAAAAAAGGTGAACGAACCCTTTACAATGCACGAGTGCGGCTGCAATATATGATCTGGATTGTCCAATCATCGGTGTAATGTCATGAACGTGGCCATCGCCACCGCAACGGCTGCAAGGCCGTTGGCCTTCATGACGGCCCGCAACAGCGACGCTGTTGAAAACGCGGCCGACGCCGGGACTCCGTCCGCGAAGGACCCTGTCACCGGACAGTCCGAACCGCTCGCCGGGCGCTACACGAAGACCGCCTACCGGTACGACGCCGACGCGTCACGGCTGGTGCTGTTGTTCCGCAGCCCGGAGGACGGGGCAACCCTCGACCAGATCCCGACCGAGGCGGCGCTGCGGCAGTACCGCGAGGCGCAGAAGGACCGGAAGAGCGGCAAGGCGTCGCTTGAGCTTCTGGTTGGCGGCTCGGACGGGCAGGACCAGCCGAACGGTGCCGGCCAAAGCGGGAGTTCCGCAAACGGTTCGCCCGTGCACCGCTGGGCCGCGGGCCACTCCGGGACCGGCGGAGGCCGCTCCGGCGCGTCACAGGGGACTTCCGCGCACACGTCGCCGGTGGTAGCCTCGCCCCCGATGGTGACCCACATGGCGGCGGCTCCCTCGGCGGGGGCCGGTTCCGTCAACGTGGTCATCTGATCGGCACGGCACGGCGCGGACGGTCGGCGTCGGCCGCTTGTTTTCCTTGAAGGCATCCTCCAATGGCTCTCGATGTTTCATCCTCCACCCTGGGCGCGGCGATCGGTTTGCGGCAGGCGCAGGGGCAGATGGATTTCGGCGTGAAGACGCTGAACCAGACCGCGCAGCAGCAGGATCAGGCGATCGCGACGCTGCTTCAGGGCGGTTCGGACGCTTCCTCGTCCGGCGGCAACGTCACCGCCACGCGCGGACAGAATCTGAACATCGTCGTGTAAATGGTTGATTTGACGGACTTGATCGCTCACGCCAAACCGCGGCCATAAAAAAAGCCCCTCTCGTTGGAGAGGGGCTTTGTGCGTTCCGGAGGAGCGCTTACTTCAGCTCGTCGAAGCTTTCGATGACGTGGCTGACGATGCCGTACTCGCGGGCTTCCTCGGCCAGCATCCAGTAGTTCCGGTCGGTGTCCTTGGACACCTTCTCCACCGGCTGGCCGGTCTCGCGCGCGATGATGCGGTTCAACCGCTCACGCATGCGGATGATTTCCTTCGCCTCGATGGCGATGTCCGTCGCCCGGCCACCGGTGCCGCCCAGCGGCTGGTGGATCAGGAAGCGGGTGTTCGGCAGGCAGAAGCGGTCTTCCTTCTTCGCGGCCAGGAAGATGTGGCAGCCGGCGCTGGCGACCCAGCCGGTGCCCAGCATCTTCACGCGCGGCTTCACGAAGCGGATCATGTCGTGAATGGTGTCGCCCGCCTCGACGTGGCCGCCGGGGGAGTTCACCACGACCGTGATGTCGTCGTTGCTCTCGTGGGCCAGAGCCAGCAACTGGGCCGAGACGGCCTGCGCCAGCTTCATGTCGATCTGCCCGAAGATCAGCACCGTGCACGCCTTGAACAGGTTCGACTGCACGGCAGCGAACGGCGGCGGGGCGCTTTCCTTCGACTTCTCGTCCGGCTCCTGCTCGGGTTCGTCGTCGAAGCGGGTGTATCCGTCTTGCGCCATCGTTTTTGAACTCCCTGAGGTCGGCGTGTCTACCGGGGGGCTTTGGCTTGCGGGGGCCTGGGTTGTCGGATGGGGACCGAACCACGCCACTCGTTTCTCCACATAGCCCGTATCGGTTCCTTGTTCAACGGGCCGCGACGCCAAATCCCACCCCCGCACCCTCATAGTCGCGCTCAGGCTAGCCGTATCGGTGCGGTTCGCCGCTTGCCGACCATCGCGAAGGAGAGGCACACTGCCCTTTGCACAATCGGAGGGCGGTGCATGGATGGGGGCAGCGGGGACGGCGTCTCGGTCATCATTCCGGCCTACCGGGCGCAGGGAACCATCGCCCGCGCCGTGTCCAGCCTTCTGGCGCAGAGCTTTCCCCACTGGGAGGCGGTGGTGGTCAGCGACGACGGCGCCGACTACCGCACCCTTCTGGCGGCTGCCGGCATCGCCGATTCGCGCCTGACCTTCACCGGGACCGGCCGCGTCGGGTCCGGCGCCCCGGCGGCGCGCAACGCCGGGCTGCGCTGCGCGCGCCTGCCGTTGATCGCCCCGCTGGACGCCGACGACCGGTTCGAGCCGGACCGGCTGGCGCGGCTCGCCCTTCTGGCGGCGGCGCAGGGGGCTGCGGCGGACAATGTGGCGGTGGTGCGTGACGGCGACGGCTCGCCGCTCTCCACCCTGTTCCCGCCCGGCGCCGGGACCGCCACGCTGGACGCGGCGGGCTTCCTGGACACCTCCGTCCCGATGTTCTTCGTGGTCCGCCGCGACCTCGTCCCCGGCTGGGAGGAGGGTGTCGACTTCTGCGACGACGTGGTCTTCAACGTCCAGGTCCTCGACCGGTTGGGCCGCCTGCCGCTGGTGCTGGAGCCGCTGTATGAATACCGGCAGCGGGAGGGGTCGATCACCTGCTCCGCCGACAGCGGCGCGCGGGCGGACCTTTGCTACCGGCATGTTCTGGAGCGGTTGGCGGGCGACGGGCTGCGGATCGCCGACGCCGCGCTGCGCCGCCGGTTCGCCACCGCCCTGGACGCCAAGCGCGCGCTGAACGCCGCCTACATGGCCGCGCAGGCCGCCGGGCGCTGCGTCAATTTTCAGGAGTTCCTGGCCTTGCGGGAAAACTCCCTGCCGGGATAGTCGCCGATCACGCTCAGATGCGTCACCACGGCGCCGTCCGGGCGGAACATGTGGAGGGCGAGCGCGGACGGCTCGTCCGTCCAGCGGTAGGGTGGCTCCGGCGCCAGATCCAGCGCGATCTGGTAGGCCACGGACGGAGCCACATAGCCGTGCGCTCCATTCCAGGTGATCGCGGTCTGGCGGTGGGTGTGGCCGCACAGAACGGCCCGAACGTTTGAATGGCTCCGCACCAGCCGACCCAGCTCCTCCGCCCCCTCCAGGCAGCGCAGCGTGTCGAGGAAGGCCAGCCCGGTGTCGAAGGGCGGGTGGTGCAGCGCCAGCACGGTCGGCCGCTCCGGCTGTTCGGCCAGACGCTCCGCCAGCCAGGACAGCCGGTCGGCGCACAGGCCGCCCACCGCCGCGCCGGGGATGACCGAATCGAGCATCAGGACACGGACCGGGAACTCCTCCACCGCGTGGTGGAGGAAAGGACCCTCCATGGGCATCCAGCCGGTGCCGGCGAAGGTCCGGCGCAGCCCCGCGCGGTCGTCGTGGTTCCCCGGCAGCACGCGGACGGGAAGGGTGAGCGGCTCCAGCAGGGCGGACAGCGCCTCGTACTCGCCGGGCTTCGGCCCGTTGACGAGGTCGCCGGTGATCAGGACGAGGTCGGGGCGCGGCAGCAGCGCGTTGAGGTGGGCCACCGCGGCGGCGAGGCGGGCGTTCGTGTCGTAGGCGGTGGTCGGGGCGGTGCCGGGGGCCGTCACATGCAGGTCGGACATCTGGGCGATCAGCATCGGGCACCCCTGGGGACGCGAGGGTCGGAGGACCAAGGATTGTCACATCGCCGATTTCCCGGATGTCTTCAAGAGTCCAACCGGAGCAAAACTTCCTTTACGCTTCCGTGACAGGCTGAGCCGTCGGCCGAACGACGGTCTTGCCGCCACAGCATCGGATCGGGGAATGAGCGCGTCCACCTCCTCCTGCCTGCTCGCACGGTTGCTGGCGTCCGGGAAGTTCTGGCTGAAGCGCGCCCGCATCGCCTCCCCGGACCTCGGCGAGGGCGCTCCGCCACCCGGAGCGGACGGCGCCCTGCTGGCCGATCTTCGCATCGAAGGCGATCGGATTCGTGCGGTTCTACCGGCGGGCGAAGCGCCCTGCTGCGCCCCAGGCCTCTGCCTTGATGGCGGACCGGTTCGCCCGCGCGGTGGCTGCACCGCGGTCGGCCCCGGTCAACCCGCTGATCTGACGGTGATTCTTCCCGATGGGGAGCGGCTGGAGATGGAAAAGGGCCGGGTTGTGCAACCCGATCCGCCGCCGTCGCGCGCCTGAACCCTTGCAACCGTCTCGACTCCGGAACTGAACTGAACGATATAGTTCAGTTCACCGCCCGCCCCTCACAGCGGCCCGGTTGACACGAAACGCCCCGCGCGCCCGCCCGGCGGGCCGGCGGGCCTGTGCGGGTTCCGTATCCATGCGCCACACGCTTCGCATCGTCGCCCTTCTGGTCCTGGTCGCTCTCGGCGGCGGCGCCTACTGGTACTTCGTCAAGCAGGGCGGAACCATCAACACGCTGCTCGCCGGCAAGGTTCCGGCCCCCGGCGGCGCCTCGGCCGGCGGCCCGGCGGCGGGCGGACCGCCGGGTGGCGCGCCGCCGATGCCGGTGGAGGCCCTGCCGGTCAAGATCGGCACCGTGTCGCGTCAGGTCACCGCGGTCGGTTCGCTGCTGTCCAGCGAATCGGTGGTCATCCGGCCCGAGGTGGCGGGCAAGGTCTCCGAGATCGCCTTCCTGGAAGGGCAGGCGGTGAAGAAGGGCGCGGTGCTGATCCGGTTGGACGATTCCATCGCCCGCGCCACGCTGGCCCAGGCGCAGGCGAGCATCGCCTTCTCGCGCGCCGAACTGGCCCGCGCCGAGGAGCTGTACCGCCAGCGCACCGGCCCCGCCCGCAACCGCGAGCAGGCGCTCGCCAAGCTCCAGTCCGACGAGGCGGCGGTGCAACTCGCCAAGGCGCAGCTGGAGAAGCTGACCCTGACCGCGCCCTTCGACGGCGTGCTGGGCCTGCGCAAGGTCTCGGTGGGCGACGTCGTGGCGGCGGGCAAGGACATCGTGAACCTGGAAGCCATCGAGATCCTGAAGCTCGATTTCCGGGTGCCGGAGCTGTATCTGCCGACCGTCCGCACCGGCCAGACCCTGAAGGTCGCCGTGGACTCCTTCGGCGGGCGGACCTTCGACGGCACGGTCTACGCCATCGATCCGCTGGTGGACGTGAACGGCCGCGCGGTGGTGATCCGTGCCCGCGTCCCCAACAAGGACGGCGCGCTGCGCCCCGGCCTGTTCGCGCGGGTGGCCCTGACGCTGGACCAGACCCCGAACGCCGTGCTGGTGCCCGAGCAGGCGGTCAGCGCCTTCGGCAACCGTCAGTTCGTCTTCAAGGTGGTGGAGGGCAAGGCGGTGCAGACCACCGTCACGCTGGGCGAGCGGCGCAACGCCGAGGTGGAGATCACCGCCGGCCTGCAGCCCGGCGACGTGGTGGTGACCGCCGGCCAGCTGAAGATCCGCGACGGCGCGCCGGTGGTGGTGATCAACAACAAGCCGGCGGGGAGCTGAGCCGATGGTCCTCTCCGACATCTCCATCCGCCGGCCCGTCCTGGCGACGGTCATGAGCCTTGCGCTCATGCTGATCGGCATCGTGTCGTACCAGCGCCTGTCCGTGCGCGAATACCCGAAGATCGACGAACCCGTCGTCACGGTGGAGACCACCTACAAGGGCGCCTCGGCCGAAATCATCGAAAGCCAAGTCACCCAGATCCTGGAGGATTCGCTGTCGGGCATCGAGGGCATCGACGTGATGTCCTCGATCAGCCGGGCGGAGAAGAGCCAGATCACCCTGCGCTTCCGGCTGGACCGCAACGTCGACACGGCGGCCAGCGACGTGCGCGACCGCGTCGGCCGCGTGCGCGCCCAGCTTCCCAACGAGATCGACGAGCCGGTCATCGCGAAGGTGGAGGCCGACGCGCAGCCGATCATCTATCTCGCCTTCTCGTCCGACCGCCATTCGCCGCTGGACGTGACGGACTTCGCCGACCGCTACGTCAAGGACCGGCTGCAGAACCTGCCCGGCGTCGCCCAGGTGCGAATCTTCGGCGAGCGGCGCTTCGCCATGCGTCTCTGGCTCGACCCGCAGCGCATGGCCGCCTACCGCGTCACCCCGCAGGACGTCGAGAACGCGCTGCGCAAGCAGAACGTCGAGATCCCGGCGGGCCGCGTCGAGAGCAAGGCGCGGGAGTTCACCGTCGTCTCCGAAACCGACCTGCGCACGCCGGAGGAGTTCGACCGCATCATCCTGCGCGACGACGGCGGCTATCTGGTCCGGCTGAAGGACGTCGGCCGCGCCGAGCTGGGCGCGCGGGACGAGCGGGTCAGCGCCCGCTTCAACGGGCGCGGGGCCGTCGCCATCGGCGTGGTCAAGCAGTCCACCGCCAACCCGCTGGACGTCTCCAAGGCGGTGAACGAGGCGCTGCCGAAGATTCGCGCCGCCCTGCCCGAGGGCATGGGGGTGGATGTCGGCTACGACAGCTCCGTCTTCATCGCCAAGTCGATCGACGCGGTGTTCAGCACGATCTTCGAGGCCATCGTCCTGGTCGTGCTGGTCATCTTCGTGTTCCTGCGCAGCTTCCGCGCCACGCTGGTGCCGCTGGTGACCATCCCGGTGTCGCTGATCGGCGGCTTCGCGCTGATGTACGCCTTCGGCTTCTCGGTCAACACGCTGACCCTGCTGTCCATGGTGCTGGCCATCGGCCTCGTCGTGGACGACGCCATCGTGATGCTGGAGAACATCTACCGCCACATCGAGGAGGGCGTGCCGCCCTTCCAGGCCGCCTTGCAGGGATCGAAGGAGATCGGCTTCGCGGTCATCGCGATGACCATCACGCTGGCCGCGGTCTACGCGCCCATCGGCTTCATGACCGGGCGCACCGGCCGCCTTTTCTCCGAGTTCGCGCTGACGCTGGCGGGGGCGGTGATCGTGTCGGGCTTCGTCGCCCTGACGCTGTCGCCGATGATGTGCTCCAAGCTGCTGAAGCACCAGACCAAGCACAACGCGCTCTACAACGCCATTGAGCGGCTGCTGAACGGGCTGACCAACGGCTACCGGTCCGTCCTCCGCCTGTCGCTGAAGGCGCGCCCGCTGGTGCTGCTGGTCGGCGCGGTGGTGGCGGGGCTCAGCTACACGCTGTTCACCGGGCTGAAGTCGGAACTGGCGCCGGTCGAGGACCGCGGCACCATCGTTGGCATTGCCATCGCGCCGGAGGGCTCGACCCTCGACTACACGGAAAGCTACGCCAAGCGGATGGAGGACCTGTTCCGCCAGATCCCCATCGTCGAGAAGTTCTTCGTCGTGGTCGGCTTCCCGGTGGTCAACCAGGGCATCTCCTTCGTCCGCCTGATCGACTGGGACCAGCGCGACGTGAAGCAGCAGGCGATCACCGCCCAGCTCTTCCCCAAAATGTTCGGCATTCCCGGCATCCTCGCCTTCGTGACCAACCCGCCGTCGCTGGGCCAGAGCCCGGTGGACAAGCCGGTCAACTTCGTCATCCAAAGCTCGCTGCCCTACGACGAGCTTCAGAAAATGGTCGACGGGCTGATGGCGGAAGCGCGGAAGTTCCCCGGCCTGACCAACCTCGACACCGACCTGAAGCTGAACAAGCCGGAACTGCGCATCACCATCGACCGCGACAAGGCCGCCGACCTCGGGGTGGACGTGGAGACGGTGGGCCGGACGCTGGAAACGCTGCTGGGCGGGCGGCAGGTCACCCGCTTCAAGAAGGAGGGCAAGCAGTACGACGTGGTGGTCCAGGTCGGCGACGTCGACCGCCGCAACCCGGACGACATCGCCTCCATCTATGTCCGCGGCACGCCGACCATGGCGTCGGAAGCCGGTGTGGCCACCAGCACCGGGGCGATGATCTCGCTCGCCAACCTCGTCCGCATCGAGGAGCGGGTGGCGCCCAAGGAGCTGAACCACTTCAACAAGCTGCGCTCCGTCACCATCACCGCCACGCTGGCGCCGGGCACCTCGCTGGGCGAGGCGCTGGGCTATCTCCAGGCGGCGGCGAACCGGGTGCTGCCGGCCACCGCCCAGACCGACTATGCGGGGCAGAGCCGCGAGTTCCGGGAATCGGCGACCGGCCTGTACTTCGTCTTCATCCTGGCGCTGGCCTTCATCTATCTGGTGCTGGCGGCGCAGTTCGAGAGCTTCATCGATCCCTTCGTGATCATGCTGACGGTGCCGCTGTCGATGACCGGGGCGCTGGCCGCCCTGCATTTCACCGGAGGGACGATGAACGTCTACAGCCAGATCGGCTTGGTGACGCTCGTCGGCCTCATCACCAAGCACGGCATCCTGATCGTGGAGTTCGCCAACCAGCTCCAGCGCGAGGGGGTGGACATCCGCAAGGCGGTGGAGGAGGCCGCCGTGCTGCGCCTGCGCCCGATTCTGATGACCACGGGCGCCATGGTGCTGGGCGCCGTGCCGCTCGCCAACGCCCATGGGGCGGGCGCGGAGAGCCGGCAGGCCATCGGTGCGGTGATCGTCGGCGGCATGCTGCTGGGCACCTTCCTGACGCTGTTCGTGGTGCCGACGGTCTACAGCTACATCGCCAGGAAGAAGCCCCTCCCGGCGGTGGACGGCTCCGCCAGCCACCCGACCGGCCATCCGCCCACAGGCGCGCACCCGCAGCCGGCGGAGTGATCGTCGGCCAAGGAGTTGCATCTCATAAGCGGTGTGAATGGAAGCGAGGTTCCCTCTCCCCTCTGGGGAGGGAGTTTAGGGTGAGGGGGTTGCGCGTCGCGGCACGTCCGGCAGAAGCGCAACCCCCTCACCGGCCCTTCGGGCCACCCTCTCCCCGGAAGGGGAAAGGGTTAAGGAGGCCATCAGGGCGCCCCGAGCCCGTTCAGCGGCTCGACGTCGACGCTGACGGACAGCGTGTGGCCGGCGGCCCCCATCAGGACGCCGCGGGCGGGGCTGACGTCGTCGTAGTCGCGGCCCCAGGCGATGGTGATGAAGTCCTGGTCGGCGCGGCGCGCGTTGGTCGGGCAGACGTCGATCCAGCCGGCCTCGGCGCCGCACCAGACGGAGGCCCAGGCGTGGCTGACGTCGGCGCCGATCAGGCGCGGCCGGCCCGGCGGGGGCAGGGTGCGCAGATAGCCGGAGACGTAGCGGGCGGGCAGTCCCATGGCGCGCACGCAGCCGACCACGATGTGGGCGAAGTCCTGGCAGACGCCGCGGCGGTGCCGCATCACCTCGGCCATCGGGGTGGCGATCGTTGTCGCGGTGGGGTCGAAAGTGAAATCGTCGTGGATGCGCCGCATCAGGTCCAGCGCGGCCTCCGCCGCCGGGCGGCCGGGCGTGAAGGACTGCGCGGCGTACTCCTGGAGCGTCGGGCTGGCCGCCACCAGCGTGCTGTCGAAGCGGTACTGGACCACTTCTGCCCCGTCCTCCGGGCCGCTCAGGCCGCCCAGCGAATCGCGCACATGTTCCCAGGACGGCGTCGACGCGGCGTCCAGCGGCGGCGGCGGCCCGACCTCCACCTCGCTTTCCGCGGTGACGACCAGTTGCCGGTGCGGCTCCTGCATCGCGACGTAGGTGACCGTGTTGCCGAAATAGTCGGCGTGGGACGACTGCACCGCCGGGGCCGGCAGGATGGTCAGCGCGCTGCGGTGGACGCGCTGGCGCGGGTGCGGGCGGGCCGTCAGGTGCAGCAGGTGGTGCGACACCGACACGTCCTCGCCATACTCGTAGCGGGTCGTGTGGCGCACGCGGAAGCGGACGCCGAATCCATCGCCGGAGGGATCGTCAGCGGGGGCCGCGCCGGCCACGGTCGGGGAAAGGTCAGGCCGGTCGGGCAAAGGCATGGCTGAAATAGGCGTGGGTCAGGAGGTTGGAAATTTCGGGCAGCGACAGGGCGAGCGAGTCGAGCAGCGTGTGAAGGGCGGTGCCCGACTCCAGGGCGTCCGGTGCGCGCAGGGAGGCGCGGGCAGCGCCGAGGATCGAGCGGGCCGAGGCGGCCGTGTCGCCCGGCACGGCCTGCGAACCGCTGGGCAGGGCCGCGACGTGCCGCTCCAGCGCCGCCAGTTGGAAATCCAGGGCGCGCGGGTTGGACTCGTCGGCCAGCAGCAGCTCCAGCACCGGGCGGCGGCGCACGCTGGTCAGGTAGCGCGACCGGTAGGTCATTACGCTTTCCCCCAACTCCAGAAGCACGCTCAGCGTCGCCACCTGGACCGGCTCGTCCTGGCGGTCGAGCGCGTGGACCTGGATGCCGCGCATCACCGAGATGATGTGGAGCGCCCGCTCGATGCGCCGGCCGATGTCAAGGAAGCGCCAGCCCTGGCCGCGCGTCATGCTCTCCTGCTCCAGCCCGGCGATGGCGGCGAGGCTGGTCATCAGGTCGTCCAGCCGCAGCAGCATGGCGGCGGCGTCGAGTTTGTGCGCCGGCGGCTGGCTCTGCCGCTCCAGCATGGTCACCACCCGCCACATGTCGAGCGACAGGCGGTCGCGCACAGAATAGGCGGTGCGGTGCACCCGCTGCACCTGGGCGCGCAAGCTGTTGGGATGGTCGGGATCGACGACGGAGCTGTAGAGCGCCGCCCGCAGCGCCCTCCCGCCGCCAAGCGACGTGACCCGCGTCAGGTCCCAGGGGATCATGCCCTCCCACGCCATCAGGTGGAGCAGCGGGCGGAGCTGGAGCGACGCGCCCGGCACGTTGCCGTCGGTCAGGCGGGAATGGGTGGAGCGCAGCAGGCGCACCGTGCCCTCCGACCGCTCCGCGTAGCGGCCCAGCCAGTAGAGGCTGTCGGCCACCCGGCTGGGCAGGTCGGCGGACGCCGCCTTGGGCGCCGGCTGCGGCTCCTGCGCGGGCTGGGGGCGCGGCGTCGCCGGGATGGCTTCGGCGCGGCGCCCGGAGAGGATCCAGGTGTCCTTGCTGCCGCCGCCCCGCTGCATGGAGACGACCAGCTTCCCGGATTCGGTGGACACGCGGGTCAGGCCGCCGGGCATGACGGTGTAGCTGCCGTCCGGACGGGCGCAGAGGAAGACGCGCAGCACCAGCGGGCGCGGCTGCAGCCGCCCGCCCTGCCAGACCGGCGCGGTGGACAGGGCCAGCCGCTCCTGCGCGACGTAGCACCAGGGGCGGGCCTTGATGCGCTCCACCAGCGCGGCGCGTTCCGCCGCCGACAGGTCGGCGCCGAAGATCGGCTCGAAGGACAGGGACGGGAAGGCCGGCTTCACCACCAGCCCGTCCAGATGCTCGATGACGTAGGCGCGCTCGTCGTCGTTGCCGCACCACCAGACGGCGACGCCCGGCATCTTCAGCTCCTCGCCGAGCAGATGGCGGCAGAGCATGGGGAGCGACGGCTTGACCGCCATGGATTCCAGGAAGCCGGAGCCGAGCGAGTTGGCCACGACGACGTTGCCGGCGCGCACCGCCTCGATCAGCCCGGCCACGCCCAGCGAACTGTCGGCGCGCAGCTCCAGCGGGTCGGCGAAATCGGCGTCCAGGCGGCGCAGGATGACGTCCACCGGTTCCAGCCCCGACAGGGTCTTCAGAAAGACCTGACGGTCGCGGACGGTCAGATCCGCCCCTTCCACCAGCGTGATGCCGAGATAGCGGGCGAGATAGACGTGCTCGAAATAGGTCTCGTTGTAGGGGCCGGGCGTCAGCAGGACGATCCGCGGCTGGTCGCGGCGCGGGCTCAGCGACAGCAGCGTTTCCTTGTACGCTTCGAAGAAGGGCGACAGATGCTCCACCTGACAGTGGCGGAAGCTGTCCGGCAGGACCTTGGCCAGCACCGCCCGGTTCTCCAGCGCGTAGCCGCTGCCGCTCGGCGCCTGGGTGCGATCGGACAGCACCCACCAGCGCCCGTCCGGCGCGCGGGCGAGGTCCGCCGCGTAGAAATGCAGGTGGATGTCGTTGGGCACCGGAATGCCGTGCACGGCGCGGCGGAATCCGGGATCGGCGTGGATCACCGCCGGGGACAGCCGCCCGCTGCGCGTCAGGGTCTGCGGCCCGTAGATGTCGGCCAGGACGGCGTTCAGCAGCGTGGCGCGCTGGATCAGGCCCGATTCGACCGCCTTCCACTCGTGGGAGGGGATCAGCAGCGGCACCATGTCGAGCGGCCAGGGCCGCTCCATCCCCTTGGGGTCGCCGTAGATGTTGTAGGTGACGCCGTTCTGGTGCAGCAGGCGCCGCGCCTCCTCCCAGCGTTCGGCCATCAACTCCGGGTCGAGGGGACCCAGCGTGCCCATGAAGGTCTGCCAGTGCGGGCGCAGGCGGCCCTGGCCGGTGACCATCTCGTCATAGACCTCGCCGCGGCCGTAGCCCATGGCGTCGGCCTCGCCGAACAGCGATCCCTGGAGGAACGGCACCGGACGCAGCCCCGGAGGAGGGGGCGCGCTGGGGTCAGGAAAGGGCGAATCGCGGTCAGCCAAGGTTCGGATCGTACGTTCACGGCGGTGCAATGCGCAGCAAGTGTGAACGCCCGGTCCCGCCGATGCAAGCGGCGCATCGGTGCCCCCCGGCCGAAAGGCGTATTCCGGCCGGGGGGATGCCTGGTCAACCGCGCCGCAGGTCCAGGGTCATCGGGAACTGCGGGTTGCGCTCCTCCGCCGGTGCGTCCATCGGGCCGGGGGTGTGGCCGAAGGGGAAGAAGCGGGCGAGGCGCCGCCCCTCCGCCTCGTTGGCGTTGACCGGGAAGGTGTCGTAGTTGCGCCCGCCCGGATGCATGACGTGGTAGGTGCAGCCGCCGATGGAGCGGCCCGCCCACAGGTCCAGGATGTCGAAGACCAGCGGCGTGTGCACCGGGATCGTCGGGTGCAGACAGGAGGGTGGCTGCCACGCCCGGTACCGCACGCCGGCCACGAACTCGCCCTCCGTCCCGGTGGGGATCAGCGGCACGCGGCGACCGTTGCAGGTGATGGCGTAGCGCGCGTCGGTCAGGCCGGCGACCCGCACCTGAACCCGCTCGACCGAGCTGTCGACGTAGCGCACGGTGCCGCCGCCGCCCGGCTCCTCGCCCAGGACGTGCCAGGGCTCCAGCGCCATGCGCAGTTCCAGCGAGATGCCGCGCTGGTTGACGTGGCCGTAGACCGGGAAGCGGAAGTTCATGTGCGGGTCGAACCAGCGCTCCTCGATGGGATAACCGTGGTCGCGCAGGTCGGCGACGACGTCCGCCAGGTCCTGCTGCACGAAGTAGGGCAGCATGAAGCGGTCGTGCAGCTCCGTCCCCCAGCGCACCAGTTTGCCCTTGTAGGGCGCTTTCCAGAAGCGCGCGACCAGGGCGCGCAGCAGAAGCTGCTGGGTCAGGCTCATTTCCGCGTGGGGCGGCATTTCGAAGGCGCGGAACTCGACCAGCCCGAGCCGCCCGGTGGAGCTGTCCGGCGAATAGAGCTTGTCGATGCAGAACTCGGCCCGGTGGGTGTTCCCCTGCACGTCGGTCAGCAGGTTGCGCAGCACGCGGTCGACCATCCAGGGCGGGCAATCGCCCGTCGCGGCGGCCTTGTCGATCTGGTTGAAGGCGATCTCCAGCTCGTAGAGAGCGTCGTCGCGGGCCTCGTCCACGCGCGGCGCCTGGCTGGTCGGGCCGATGAACAGGCCGGAGAAGGCGTAGGACAGCGATGGGTGGTTCTGCCAGAAGGTGATCAGGCTGCGCAGCATGTCGGGCCGCCGCAGGAAGGGGCTGTCCGCCGCGGTGGCACCGCCCATCACCACATGGTTGCCGCCGCCGGTGCCGCAATGGCGCCCGTCGATCATGAACTTCTCCGCACCCAGCCGCGACTGGCGGGCATCCTCGTAAAGCTCCAGCGTGTTGCGGACCAGCTCGTCCCAATTGTGCGAGGGATGGATGTTCACCTCGATCACGCCGGGGTCGGGGGTGACGGCCAGCGAGTTCAGGCGCGGGTCCTTCGGCGGCTGGTAGCCTTCGATCACCACCGGCATGTCCAGCTCGACCGCCGTCGCCTCGATCTCCGCCAGCATCGCCAGATAGTCCTCCAGCGTGTTCATCGGCGGCATGAACAGGTGGATGCGGCCGTTGCGCGCCTCGCAGGTCAGGGCGGTGCGGACCACCCACCACGCCGACTTGCCGTGCTCCGGCATCTCGCTGCGCACCTCGGCCATGGCGCGCTGGACGCGTTCGTTGCGTCGGGAGGCGTCCTGCCGTTCGGCCTGCTCGCGCAGCGCGTGCTGGCGCAGCGGCACCCGGTTGGGCGGCAGCGGCGCCCGCTCCTCGAACGGGTCGGTCTCCCAGGAGTAGGGATAGTCCTGCGGCGCCACCCAGGGCAGCGAGCCGAGCGGCAGGCGGTAGCCGACGGGGCTGTCGCCCGGCATCAGCAGCAGCCGTTCCTGGCGCAGCGGCCAGGCGCTGGACAACCACACCGGCCCCTGCTGGGTCATCTTGCGGTTGATCGGCAGGGCGAAGCCCACCGGCTCGTTCAGGCCGCGGGTGAAGACGTGGGCGAGGCGCGCCCGCTCCTCCTTGTCCTCCAGCTTGCTGTCCAGCGGATCGACGTTGACCGGCAGCAGCGATTCGCGGCGCAGGTAGTGCCACGGGTCCTCGTAGGCGGCCAGCACCAGCGCCGGGTCGAGCCCCAGCTTCTTGGCCAGCGTGACCAGGAAGGCGCCGGCGTCCTCCGCCGTGTGGCCGTAATCGGTGTCCTCGCGGGCCAGCAGGTCGCTGTTCGCCCACAGCGCCTCGCCGTCGCGGCGCCAGTAGACGGTCATCGCCCAGCGCGGCAGCGATTCGCCGGGATACCATTTGCCCTGGCCGAAATGCAGCAGCCCGCCCGGAGCGAAGCGGTTGGCCAAACGGTGCACGAGGTCGGCGGCGAGCTTGCGCTTGTTGGGCCCGAGCGCCGTGGTGTTCCACTCCGCCCCGTCCATGTCGTCGATGGACACGAAGGTCGGCTCGCCGCCCATGGTCAGGCGCACATCGCCGGCAGCCAGTTCCTCGTCGATGCGGTGGCCCAGCGCCTCGATCCCCGCCCATTGCCGGGGCGTGTAGGGCTTGGTGACGCGCGGCGCCTCATAGATGCGGGTGACCGACATCTCGTGCCCGAACTCCACCTCGCACTCGTCGATGAGGCCGGAGATGGGGGCGGCGGAGGACGCATCGGGCGTGCAGGCCAGCGGGATGTGCCCTTCGCCGGCCAGCAGGCCGGAGGTGGGGTCGAGTCCGACCCAGCCGGCGCCGGGCAGGAACACCTCGGTCCAGGCGTGCAGGTCGGTGAAGTCCTCTTCCGGACCGGACGGGCCGTCGAGCGCCTTCTGGTCGGCGGTGAGCTGGATCAGGTAGCCGGAGACGAAGCGCGCCGCGAGACCGAGGTTGCGCAGGATCTGCACCAGCAGCCACGCCGAATCGCGGCAGGAGCCGGTGCGCTTGCCCAGCGTCTCCTCGCAGGTCTGGATGCCGGGTTCCAGGCGGATGACGTAACCGATGTCCTTCTGGAGGCGCTGGTTGATGTCGACCAGGAAGTTGATGGACGCCGCCGGTTCCCGCGAAATGCCGGTCATGTAGTCGGCCAGCAGCGGCCCCGGCTCCTCCACCTCCAGGTAGGGGCGCAGCTCGCGCTCCAGCCAGGGCTCGTAGGCGAAGGGGATGGTCTGGGCCTTCTCCTCCAGGAAGAAGTCGAAGGGGTTGATCGCCGCGATCTCTGCGACGAGATCGACCTCGACGACGAATTCGCGGGTCTGTTCCGGGAAGACGAAGCGGGCCTGATAGTTGGACTGCGGGTCCTGCTGCCAGTTCAGGAAATGATGCTTCGGGGTGACGCGCAGCGAGTAGCTGAGGATCGGGGTGCGGCAGTGGGGAGCCGGGCGGAGCCGGACGATCTGTGGCCCCAGATTGACCAAACGGTCGTAACGGTAGACGGTCTTGTGGTTGAGAGCGACGTGGATCGCCATGAAGTTCCACCCGTTGTCTGCGCTGGCCGGTCCCCTGCGGCTCTCCGCCGCACGGACAAGGGCATAGTACCATCGAAGAGTTCGCGCAGACCAGAGCGCCTTCGCAAACGCGGCACGAACTGGTTGCACAAAAAACATGCAGTGCCAGAGTGGATCGGTTGCGTCTTTCATCACCGCCCGGCCCGCTTTATAAAGACCTGATCCCTGACCGTCGGCCCTGTCCGCCGGACGGGAGCGACCCAGGCAGAGTGTGAATCGGAAATGGCGACGCTGGCGGGCCTGTCCTTGGGTGGCGGTGCTTCGGCGGGCGACGGAGCGCCCGGCGGTGCCACGCGCGGCGTCGTCACCGGCAAATACTTCAATTTCAACCCGCTGCCACCGCCGCCGGACATGCTCGGCAACCCGCTGGTCGTCGCCAACCTGCCGACCCACAAGGCGCCGAAGGAGACGTGGCGCAACCGGTGGCAGCGCCGTCTGGCCCGTTTCCACATCGGCAAGCAGTCCGCCCAGGTGAAGCGGCGCTGGAAGATCCAGGACACCATCTCCTCGGTGATCGCCTCGGTGTCGCCGGCGGCGACCATGCTGGGGGAGCGGGGGGGACGGGAAAAACGTCCGGCGTCGAGCGTTCCGGTCATCGTGGTCCGTCATCCCTATCATCTCCGCCATGTCTTCGAGATGATCCTGCAGACTCCCGACGATCTCGCGGCGGAGCGGCGCTTCCTCGAACTGCTGATGGGGCGCGTCCTGCGCAAATACGGGGAGCAGCTTACCCAGATCCGCGGCTCCGCCTTTTCCTTCGAGAACGAGGCGCGGGAATATTTCTTTGCCGGTTTCAAGCTGGAACGGCAGATTAAGAAATACACCAGCCCCGACGAGCGCTTCGCCGCGCTGCAGTCGATCTATGTCAATTATTTTCACGGGCGGAACTATTACCTCTACGCGCTGCTGCGCCGGGAGAAGCTGGCGCCGGACAACAAGCTGTTCATGCTGAACTCGCGCGCCGTCTACTTCATGGCGCGGATCGGCTGGAACGGGGAGCTGCTGGACAAGCCCAACCCGCGCTCCCTGCCCAGCCGCGAGGACATCTTTTTCCTCGTTCAGCGTGACAAGACGGTCCTGACGCGCTATCGCAGCGACCAGGATTTCCAGAGGCAGGTGAAGGCCGTCCTGGAAGCGTTTCCGGCGTAAGGGATGGGTGCGATGCGGGCAGCGATTCTTCTGGCGGGCATGCTGATGGCCGGAACGGCCATGGCGGCGGACACCAGCGGGGAGGCTGCCAAGCCCGCGGAGTGCGCCGGCGAAACGCCGGTTGCGTTGCTGCTCTGCAGGGACGCGGCCCTCGCCGGCGCCGGCGACAAGCTCGATTCGGCGCTGCGGGCGCTGTCCGACGAGGCCGGGAAGGCCGGGGAGGAGGCGGTCGCCGCCGGCCAGCGCGCGTGGGTCCAACGGCGGGACGCCGCCTGTCCGGTGGCGGAGGCCGATCTGGCCGACCCTAAGAAGGGCAAGGACCGCGCCTCCTGTCTGGCGCGCCAGATCGCCGAGCGCACCAAGGCGCTGGAGACCGAACTGGCCGCCCGCCGCGCCCCGGTGGCCGACGAGCCGCTGACCATTTCGGCCGCAGCCCCGCAGCGGCCGGCTCCGGCCAGCCTGCCGGGAACGGCGAGACCGGGCGCGGCGAAGCGCGCGGCTGACCTGCCGGCCCTCACCGGCCGCTGGGCCAAGGCCGATCCGGCCACCCGCACGCCGATCGACGATTGCCGGACCTCCTACCTGGAGATCACCAGCGACGGCGGCTTCAGCCTGCACGACCCGCGCATCGCGGCCTTCCCGTTGGAGGGCCCCCTGGCGCCCGGCGAGGGCGATCTGGCGGACGGTCTGTCCTTCGGCGGGGAGGAAGGGTTGCCGGAAGGCGTGCTGCGCCTGGACGCCGCCGAGGCGCCGCGGCTGGACCGTCTCTTCCTGACACTGGACCCGCCGGCGTTCGGCGCCACCTTCGTCCGCTGCCGGTAACGCCGGCTTCAGGGTTTCACGGGGCGAGCGGTTCCAGGCGCAGGCGCAGGGTGCCGCTCAGCTCCCCGCCCGGTTCGAGACGGCGCAGGCCGGTATCGGGCTCCTCCGGGCGGTTGACCGCATCGGTCATGTGGGACACCGGTTCGACACAGAGATAAGCCGCGTCCGGCGGGGCGTAGACGATGAGATGGCCGAACGGCCCCTCCGTCTCGATCGACAGCCGCCGGCCGAGAGTCGGCCAGTCCAGCGCCGCCTTGCCGTCCCAGCCGGTGAAGCCGTTGTCGAGAACGGTCCGGTCCATGACGATCCCGTCCGTGAAGGCCCAGCCGGGCGGCACGGCGGCGCGCTCCACCGGAAGGATGGTCGGGCCGTTCAGCCAGACGCCGCCGACGCGGGCGGTCAGCCGGGTGCCCGGCGGCTTCGGAAAATACGGGTGCAGCCCGATCCCGGCGGGCATCGGCGTGTCGTCCTCGTTGACGAGGGAGAGGGTCAGGCTGGCCCCGTCCTCCTCCAGCGCCACGGTTTGCGTCGCGCGGTAGCGCCAGGGCCAGGCGTCGGCAGGGTGTCGGAAAACCATGCGCACGGCCGATTCGGTGGCCTCCTCGACCGTCCAGGCGGCGCGCCAGCCATGGCCGTGGATGACGTGCGGGTTGCCGTCTCCGTCGAGAGGAAGCCGCACCCGGCGCCCGTCGAAAGTGAACTCCCCCCCGGCGATGCGGTTGGAAAAGGGCACCAGCGGAAAGCAGCCCATGTCGATGGCCGAGCCGTGGTGCAGCGCCCAGTCGGAGGCCGGGCGAAGCAGGTCGATCGTGCCGGTCGCGCCGCGCCAGGCGAGGCGGGACACGACGCCGCCGCGCCCTGGGCACAGCGTGCACTCCAGAGAACCGTTCGCAGCGCTGCGATTCAATGTGAGGGTGTGGGCGCCGATTCCCTGGTCCAACTCGACCTGCTGCATCCGGACCTCCTGCCGGCGGTGGTTGGGCGCCGGTATCGTCCGGGTATCGCACAGCCCGCAGGGGAAGGGAAGGGCGGTGCTGCGCGCAAAAGTGTGTCGTGAACCAAGCCCGATGGGCCCTTGCCACACCTTTGCGCTAGCGGTCCGGATCGCCGCGCAACCGGAGCGTTCGGCCATTTTGCCCCCCGTATACCGGCTGTTTACCGGATCGCCCTGATGATGGCAGACCGTCCACGCCATCCGCTGCCGTGCCGAATCCGCCAAAGGCCGCCCGTGTCAATGCCAGCCTCCAGGACGCCCGCTTCCGCAGGGGCACCCGGCCCCGTCGGCACGCTCGACGAGGCGGCGCTGTGCCACACGCTCGCCGATCATCATGGGGGGCCGGCGCGGATGGTCATCGGCATCGTCCTGCGTCCGCATCTCGACGGCCTTGTGCTGACCCCGACGGAGTTGATCCACAACAGCCGGCATCTGAAGGCGCTTCAGCTCAAGACCACGCTGATGGACTCCGCCCTGGGGCGGGTCGCGACGGTGCAGGCCCGCCTTCCCGGTCAGGAGGCCAAGGCCCGCCGCCGCGCGCTGGACAGCGCGGTTGCCGAAACCACGGCGAAGGCGCGCGCCGCCCAGACCGCCTTCGCCGGGCAGACGCGGGGGCGTGCTCTCATCGACTCGATCCTGCGCGCCGCGCCGGGAAAGTCGCCGACCGGCGACGCCGGGTTCGACCTGCGGGCGGCGCTCTCCATGGAACTGGAGGAGTGCCGGACCTGGACGTCGAAGCTCGACGCGTTGATTCAGCTCTTCCCGGCGGAGCGGCAGGATGCGCTGTCCGTGGCTCTGGATGAGCTGATCGGTGATGTGCTGGCCTCGCCCGCCGCCACGCAGGAGCTGTTCGGGAACACACCGGCCGGCGGGGCGCCGCTGGTGACGCTGTGCAACCTTCTGTTCGGGCGTGTGCCGATGGACGCGTTCGGGCCGAACCGGCTGGGCGTCCTCAATGGCCTGTTCCGCCAGGGCCGCCTCCCCGCCGCCCGCGGCATGGTGCTGGACCGCATCCGGCGCCAGCTCCGCGCGCCGCAAGCGCTTGGACGCGGCACGGCGGAACAGGAGTCGGACCTGCTGCGCACGGTGATGGGGCATCTGCTGTCCCCGGCTGGGCTGACCGGTGGAGGAGCGATGGCCGACGCCCTGACGGTCCGCTACTCCCGCCGGTTGGAGCAGGGCGGGGCGAGCGCCTACCGGCGTTCCATCGTCGGGCTCAGCGAAACGCAGGCGGACCTGATCTGCCGGATCCATTATCTGACCGCGGTTTCCGCGGTGCCCGCCGCGGAGCGGCACAGGGGCGAGATCGTGGACGCTCTGGACGCCGCGCTCAAGAACGAGCTGCTGGTGGAGAACATGGTGCTCCAGACTCCCGACACGGCGCTGGTCCGGCAGGCCCTGGCCGGCGCCGTGGAGGCCATTCGGGGGGCTGCCCTGCCGGACCAGGACCGGGAGCGGATCGCCGCCCGCGCGGCCTCGGTGGTCGACGAGTTCGTCCGCCGGGGCCGGCTCGTCCAGCGGCTGCGCCAGATCGAACCGCTGCCGCGCCGCCGCATCATCCGACTGGCGGAACTGGCCTGCTGCGGTCTGGTCGGTGATGACGGGGCGCTTTCGGTCCTGCGCCAGCACATCCTGGAAACGGTCCGCCAGCCGCAATTCCAGGCCGAGCTGGCCGCGGCCCAGGGCGACGACATCGCCCAGGCGGAGGTCCGGCGCCTCTATGAATTGCTGGACCGGCTGAGCCAGATGCCGCTGCCTTCGGCCAAGCCGTCGCCGGCTCCTCAGTCGCTTGCCGTCCAGTCGGGACCAGGCTCCGCCTTCGAGCCCTGTGGGGCAACGGCGCTGCCGACCGTCGTCGCGCCGCTGGTCCGCGGCCTCGCTCCTCCGGCCGGTGCCGCCGCGCTGACGGTGGAGTTGCCGGTGACCGCGGCCGCGTCGGGCCTGTGCCCGGCCTGCTTCGGGCCAAAGGCTCCGCGCGAGACCTGCCGGGATTGCGGATATCCGGTCCGCGGCCAGAACCGGGCCGGCATCCATCTGCTCCCAGGCACGCGGCTGCTGGGGCGCTATCTCGTCGGCCGGGTCCTGGGGCAGGGGGGATTCGGAGCCACCTATCTCGGCTGGGACGAGCGGCTTCAGATCAAGGTGGCGGTGAAGGAGTTCTATCCGGCCAATCTGGTGTCCCGCGCCGCAGGATCGCCGGGAGTCGTTCCCTTCTCCGACGAGCACGCGCGGGGCTTTGCCGCCGGGCTGGCGAAGTTCCTGGAGGAGGCGCGGATGCTCGCCCGCCTGCGCGAGGTGAAGGAGATCGTCAGCGTTCAGGATTTCTTCGAGGAGAACGAGACCGCCTATCTCGTCATGGAGTTGCTCGACGGACGGACCCTGAAGCGGCATGTCGCCGATAGCGGCGGCCGGCTCGTGGCGCGGCAGACGCTGACCCTGCTGTCGCCGATCATCAAGGCGCTGCACGCCGTGCACGAACAGGGACTGATCCACCGCGACA
The DNA here is from genome assembly GCF_005222205.1 of Azospirillum brasilense. NCBI lineage: Bacteria > Pseudomonadati > Pseudomonadota > Alphaproteobacteria > Rhodospirillales > Azospirillaceae > Azospirillum > Azospirillum brasilense. The sequence goes on from NZ_CP032346.1 coordinate 382,331, forward strand.
TCAGCCCGGACAACATTTTCCTTACCAGCTCCGGCGAGCGCAAGCTGCTGGATTTCGGCGCGGCGCGCCACGCCGCGGGCAAGAGCGCCGACCTGACGGTGATCCTGAAGCCGGGCTACGCGCCGCCGGAACAGTACGCGCCGGATGGGAAGCAGGGGCCTTGGACGGACGTCTACGCGCTGTGCGCCACCGTCTACTACGCGCTGACCGGAAAGACCCCGCCCGACGCCACCAGCCGCTTCATGAACGATCGGGTGCCCCGTCTGGCCGAGGGTGGCGCCACGGTGCCGCCGGGGTTCGAGAAGGTGCTGCTGAGTGGCCTGTCCATGCGCTGGCAGGATCGGCCCCGCAGCATGCGGGATCTCCTGGTGGCGCTGACCGCGGCGATGAACGGGCCGTGACGGCCCCAACCGGTTTGGCAGGAAACGGGGCGGCGCGCGGTTTCACCGCCCCAATCGCCTGAACGGGACCGCCGCGGTCGGCGATCCCGAACCGCCGCCGTTACTTGGCGTCGGCGGCAACCTGCATCTTGACGATCTTGTCCGGGTCGCTGACCTGCCCGTTGCGGGACTGGCTGCCCTTCTTGATCTTGTCGACGAATTCCATGCCTTCGACGACCTTGCCCCAGACGGTGTACTGCTTGTCCAGGAACGGGGCCGGGGCGAAGCAGATGAAGAACTGGCTGTCGGCGCTGTCCGGGTCCGGCGTGCGGGCCATAGACAGCGTGCCGCGGACATGCGGCTCGCCGCTGAACTCGGCCTTCAGCTTCTTGCCGGAGCCGCCGGTGCCGGTGCCGGTCGGGTCGCCGGTCTGGGCCATGAAGCCGTCGATCACACGGTGGAAGACGACGCCGTTGTAGAAGCCCTGGCGGGTCAGTTCCTTGATGCGGGCGACATGGGTCGGTGCCAGGTCGGGCCGCAGTTCGATGACCACGCGGCCGTCCTTGAGGTCGAGATAGAGGGTGTTTTCCGGATCCAAGGCCTTGGCCTCCCCCTGAGCGAAGATGAAAGTGGCGAACAGTGCCGCCATGAGAATGCGCGTCCACCGCAACATGCGAAACACTCCGATGTGCCGATTCCGCGGACGCGACCATAGGGGAAACCGACGCGGATGCAAAGACGCCCTGCGGGGCTGCCTTCATCGGCGGATGTCCGACCCTTGGCGCACCGCCGGCCAACCGTTGTCGCAGCTCTGCACGGTCGCGCCGCGCCCGCGATGGACGATAGACTGCCCTTCGGGTGTTCATACCCGAAAGAGACCGATGGCCAATTCGACGGCGAGGGGCAGGGCGTGCGGCAGCAAAGCTTGCGGTGGTTGAGGCGATGTCTGGTGCTGGTCAAGCTGGCGCTGATCGGCGGGGCGGCCGCCCTGTTCGTCGAGCACCGGACCGATCTGGCCGGCACCGCCGCCACCCAGGCGCTGCGCCGCGCCGGATTTCCGGACGCCGTCGTGACGGTGACCGATCTGTCGGTGGAGCGGACCCGCGCCCTGGTCCGGCTGGACCGTCAGGGGACGGTCGGGGGAACCCTCATCGTCCGTCACCCTCTGGACGCGCTTCGGGAGGGGCGAATCGAGCGCCTCGACCTTGCCGATGTCCGCCTGAGGCTGGACGTGGCCAAGGACGGCAGCCTGCGCATCGCCGGCTACCCGGTGACCGGTTCGGCAGGGACGGCGGGCAGCGGCGACGCGGCGGGCCAGGACACCGTCGCGATTCCCATCGACACCCTCCAGCTCGGCGACGCCGCGGTGACCCTGGCGACACCGCGGGGCACCGCCAACGGGACGCTGCGCCTGACCATGACCCGCGACGGCGCGCTGCACCGCGGGCAGGCGACCCTGACCGCCCCGGCCACGGGTCTGTCGGTCCTGACCCATTGGACGGGCGCCGGCACGATCGCCGAGACGGTGGGCACCCTGACCGCCAAGGCGCGCCTCACCTGGGACGGGGCGGCGCTGAAGGCCCAGGGCGACCTTCTGCTCGCCGACCTCGCCGGGCAATTCGGACCGGTGTCGGCCAGCGGCATCAACGGGGTTCTGTCGCTGCCCAGCCTGTTCCCGCCGGTGATCGCGCCCGGCCAGACGCTGGCGGTGAAGCTGCTCGACGTCGGGTTGCCGCTGACCGACGGGACCCTCCGCTTCGGTTACGGGACGAAGGGCCGGCTGAGCGTGGAGCGCGCCGAATGGCATTGGGCCGGCGGGGTGCTGCGGGCCGACCCCTTCGCCATCGACCCGGTGGCGCCGCGGGGGACGGTCACTTTGCGGGCGGAACGCGTTCATCTCGGCCCGATGCTGGCGATGGTCGCGGTGGACGGGCTGGAGGCGAGCGGAACGGTCAGCGGGCGCCTGCCGGTGCGCATCGGCGCCAATTCCGTCGATCTGGACGGCGGGCTGCTGGAGGCCGATGGTCCCGGCACACTGCGTTACGACCCCGAGAACCCGCCGGGCTTCCTGAAGGGGGAGGAGGGAAGCCCGACGGCGCTCCTGATGGGGGCGCTGACCGACTTCCGCTACGACACGCTGAGCGCCACCGTCGAAGGGCAGGCCGGCGGCGAGCTGGCGGTCGGAATCGCCATCCGCGGATCCAACCCGGCATTCTACGATGGCTATCCGGTCGCGCTTAACCTTAAGGTGAGCGGCGCGCTCGACCGGATCCTGCGGCAGAGCCTGGACACCTACCGCATACCCGAGACGGTGCGCGACCGCATGACGGAGTTCCAACGAAAGAATCCATGAGACACACGGTTCGAAGCCGGCGCGTCCTGACCGCCGCACTGATCGCCGGGTTGGGGGCCGGAATGGGCGCCTGCACCCCGACCGTCAAGGTCGAGGCGCCCGACAAGCCCATCGAGATCAACCTGAACATCCGGATCGAGCAGGAAGTCCGGGTGAAGGTCGAACGCGACCTGGAAAAGGCCATCGCGGACGATCCGGCCCTGTTCGGCCTGCCGCCGGCCCAGGACGGCTCGGGCGGTGCGAAGGGAGGGAAAAAGCCATGAAGCGCATGCTTGCCGCCGCCGGGCTGGTCCTGGCGCTTGCCCTGTCGGGTCCCGCCCCGGCGCCGGCCCAGGATGCCCTGGGCGCCGCCAAGGCCGCCGGGCAGATCGGCGAACGTCCGGATGGGCTGGTCGGGGCGGTCCCGGGCGCGCCGGCCGCCGCGGCCCAACTCGCCGAGCAGGTCAACGCCCAGCGCATCGCCCGCTACCGCGAGATCGCCGGAAGCAACGGCACCTCGGTGGATCAGGTCCAGGCCCTGGCCGGAAAGCAGCTGATCGAGCGGACCCCCGCCGGCCAGTATGTGCTGTCGGGCGGGCGCTGGGTCCGCAAGTAAGCCGCCAAGGGGCATGATCGCCGACCTCCGCACGCGGATCGGGGAGTGCCGCAAGGCGCTGGCCGCCGCGCCGGGCGAGTCCGGAGCGCTAGCCGGGCTGTTCGACGCGCTCGACGCGCTGGGCGAGCCCGGAACCCCGGAGGAGGCGGTGGCCCGCTCCGCCTTCGGCGAGGCGTTGCGGCGGCAGGGTCGGGCGGCCGAGGCCGAGGCGCACCATCGCGCCGCCCTGTCCTGGCTGCCGGATTTCGGCGGCAACCATTTCAATCTGGGCCTGACTCTCCAGGCGCTGGGCCGCACCGCGGAGGCGGCCGACGCCTATGGCGAGGCCGCGCGGCTGATGCCGCGCTTCGCCCCGGCCCCCTGCAACCAGGGCGTCCTGCTCCGCGCGCTCGGCCGCTGCGCGGCGGCGGAGACGGCGTTGCGCCGGGCCGTGGCGCTCGATCCCACGCTGGTTCCCGGCTGGCTCAACCTCGGCGCGGTGGTCCAGGAACGGGGGCAGGCGGAGGCCGCCGCCACCTGTTATCGCAACGCCCTGGCCCTGCGTCCCGATCTGGCCGAGGCCCAGGCGAATCTCGGGCTGGTGGTGAAGGAGGCCGGACGCCTCGCGGACAGCCTGCCGGCCTTCGAGCGCGCCCTGGCGGTCGGCCTGACCGACGCGGGCGGCGTGCTCGCCCAGCTGGTTCAGCAAATGCGGCATCTCTGCCGCTGGACCGGACTGGCGGAGCGGTCCGCGCAACTGGCGGCCCTGGTGCGCGGCGGCGCGACGCGGCAGGCCCATCCCTGGATCTTCCTCGGCGAGGGGGCCGGACCGGCGGCGGAACTGGCCTGCGCCGGCCGCTACGCGGACTGGCGGACCCGCGGCATCGCCGCCATGCCGGCCCGCCGCGACACCGGACCGCGCGCCCGGCTGCGCGTCGGCTACCTGTCCGCCGACTTTCACGAGCACGCCACCGCCGCCCTCATCGCCGAACTGATCGAGCGCCACGACCGGGAGCGGGTGGAGCCCGTCGGTTACAGCTATGGGCCGGACGACGGCGGCCGGATGCGGCGCCGGCTGGCCGCCGGTTTCGACCGCCTCGTGGATCTGACCGGCTGCTCCCATGCCGATGCGGCGGCGCGCATCCGTGCGGACGGAGTCGACATCCTGGTGGACCTCAAGGGCTACACCCAGCACGCCCGGCCGGAGATCACCGCCCACCGGCCCGCCCCCGTGCAGGTGCAATGGCTGGGCTATCCGGGGACGATGGGCGCCGGTTTCATCGACTACGTGATCGGCGACCCTCTGGTGACGCCGCTCGACCAACAGCCCTTCTACACGGAGCGGATCGTTCAGCTTCCGGTCTGCTACCAGCCAAACGACCGCAACCGGCCGATCGGCCCGACCCCATCCCGCGCCGCCTGCGGCCTGCCGGAGCGGGGCATGGTCTTCTGCTGTTTCAACGCCGCCTACAAAATCACGCCGGCCGTGTTCGAGCTGTGGTGCCGTCTGTTGACCGCGGTCCCGGACAGCGTGCTGTGGCTGCTCGACAGCCACCCGGAGGCGAGCGGGAACCTGCGGCGGGAGGCGGTGCGCCGCGGCGTGGCGGCGGACCGGCTGGTCTTCGCCCCCCGGCGCCCACCGGCGGAGCATCTGGCGCGCCACCGCCTGGCCGACCTGTTCCTCGACACCACGCCGGTCGGCGCCCACACCACGGCCAGCGACGCGCTGTGGGCGGGCCTGCCGGTGCTGACGGTGCCGGGGGAAGGGTTCGCGTCCCGCGTCGGGGCAAGCCTGCTGCGCGCCGCCGGCCTGCCGGAGTTGGCCGTCCGCTCGCTTGCCGATTATGAAGCCATGGCCTTGCGGTTGGCCCGCGATCCGGACGGCCTCGCCCGGTTGAAAGCGCGGCTGTCGGCGGAACGGGACCGCGCGCCGCTGTTCGACACCGATCGTTTCGCCCGCGCCCTGGAGCGCGCCTACGCGACGATGTGGGACATCCATGCGACGGGAAAGCCGCCTCGCCCCTTTACCGTCGCTGACGAGGATTAAAGCGGATTGCAATCCGCTTTGCACCGCGACGGCGGTCCCGGCCGCACGTGCGGCCGAAGCCCGCCGGCGAGTGAGGCGATGTGAATCTAAAGCGAACGGACGTTCGCTTTAAAGCGGATTGTCGCTGAGTATAGACGGAATTTTGGCTGGCCTGAGCGGTTGGAGGAAGACACCGCTGAAGGACCGCGCGCCATGGGCCAGCCATATTCCGCCGATCTGCGCGAACGGGTTCTGCTGGCTTATGAGCGCCACGAGGGCGGCCCCGAGTTGCTGGCGCGGCGCTTCCAGATCAGCCGAGCCTGCGCGTACAACTGGGTGCGGGCCGCGCGCCTTGAGGGGCGGCGGGTCGCCAAGCCCCATGCCGGCGGCGTACCAGCCAAACTGGACGCGGAGGGCGTGAGCGTGCTGCGGGCCTTGGTGCGGGAGGATAATGACGCGACACTGGCACAGTACCGCGACCGGTTGGCCGCACGCACCGGCATCGCGCTGAGCCCGGCGGTGGTGTGCCGCACCTTGAAGCGGCTGGGGTTGGCGCGCAAAAAAAGACGCTGAGGGCCAGCGAGCAAGAGCGCATGGATATCGCCGCGGAACGCGCGGCCTACCGGGACGATGCGGTGGTCCACGAACCGGCGCGTTTGGTTTTCCTCGATGAAACCGGCATCAACACCCAGATGACGCCCACCCAGGCCCGGGCGCCGCGCGGCCAGCGGGCGCTCGGGTCCGTGCCCTGTGGGTCGTGGCACCGCGTCACGGTGCTCGGGGCGTTGAGCGCCGAAGGCATGCTGGCCGCCATGAGCATCGAGGCGTCTACCTCCTCGGCCGTGTTTCTCGCCTTTGTCGAGCAGGTGCTCTTGCCCGTGCTCCGGCGCGACAAACCCGGCGCCGTGGTCGTGATGGACAACCTTTCCGCTCACAAGCGGGCCGATATCCTCGCCGCCTTTGAGACCGCAGGGATCCGTGTCCGCTTCCTCCCGCGCTACTCGCCCGACCTGTCGCCCATCGAGCCCGGCTGGGCCAAGCTCAAAGGAATCCTGCGCGCCAAGGAAGCCCGCACCGTCGAGGCCCTCAACGAGGAACTCGGCCCAGCCCTCAATGCGATCACCGCCACCGACGCCAAAGCGTGGTTCAAGCTATGCGGCTACCCGAATCTAAACTGAGCCGAAATCCGCTTTAAGGGAAGGGACAGCGGTCGGCGGTCACCTCGACGAATGAGCGGGCGCCGGGCGCGAAGGTGAAGCGGTACTCGGTGTTGTCGATCACCACCGTCTGGTGGAGCGGCAGAACGCCCTTGGCGACCGTCTCCTTGCCGCCCATGCCGGCGATCTTGATGGTCACCGGCTGGGCCGGGTCGAACCAGCTTTCGGCGTTGCCCTGCGCGTTGCGCGAGGACTGGCCCTCGCCGCTGACCGTCACCGCGCCGTTGTTGAAGCTGGTGCTGCGGTTGCCCGACTTCAGGAGAGGGGTGGCCAGGGCGAATCGCTTGGTTTCCGCCGGCTGGCAGTTGCGCACCGCCTGGACCTGGGCGATCACGAAGGCGAGGCGGTTGGGGTCCATGCCGCCCTTCAGCCGTTCCGACACCAGGCCGGCCAGCCGCGCCAGATCGCCCGACGGCACTTCGCGCTGGAGCCGGCCTTCCAGCTCCGTTGCGCGAGCCTCCGCCGTGCGGGCGGCGTGCTGCATCTGGCTGGCGAGCAGTTCCAGCTCCGCCTTCTGGCGCGACAGGGTGGAGATCTCTTCCCGCAACGTGACGTCGCGGCCCTTCAACTGCTCGATGCCCATCTGGTAGGCGAACAGACCGACACCGAGGAGAACGGCGGCGAACAGACCGAACTTCGCGAACCCCGCCCAGAAGCGGCGGCGATAACGGCGTTCGTAGTCGTAGCGTCCCAAGGCCATGTGCAGCAAACCCGAGCGGAAGAGGAGGGTGCTATGGCTACCCAGATCGGCCGCCCGATGCAACCCCTTGACCTTGGCTGGAGACGCCGCCCCAGATCAGTTGCTGGCCCCGGACGGCCCGAGGAATCCGGCGCTGATGCCCGGCGTGCGGAACTCGCCGACATTCTTGAACACGAAGCGGAAGAAGATGGTGTTCCCTTCCTGCTCGCCGTTCTGGATGACGGTGTAGTCGCGCTGGGCGATGGTTTCGAAGATCAGGCATTCGTCCTGATAGCGGAGCACGCCTGCGCTGGAGCGCGGCCCGGCATCGGGACGGAAGGCCTGGGAATGGGACACGCCGATCGACCAGTGTTCCGAAAACTGCGACGACACCGAGATGCCTGCCTGCTCCACCTCGTTCCGTTCGACGACGTAGGGATTTTCCGTCTGGTCGACATAGGTGTAGGTGCCGGCAACGCGCAGCAGCGGCACGCCGGCCGATGCGTTGACCGAGTGTCGGCGCGGCTTCAGCGTGTCATGGTCGATGCGGAAGCCGTAATTCACATCCAGCCAGTCCGCCGGGCGGAGGTCGAGGCGGCCGACGTAATCCGACGACTTCTTGTCGAGGCCCGACCCACCGCGGAAATTCTCCGTGTCGTCGGCGCGGAAGCTCTGGCCGACGAACAGGCTGGCCGACCCGGTCTTGTAGCCCTGGAACGTCGTGCGCAGGCCGTAGGTGGCGCGCAGGCCGCCGTCCAGCCGGTCGATGCCGGTGAAGCGGTTGGGCATCAGCAGGTTGACCTCGTCGAACTCGACGTCGAGGCTGTCCTCGTTCGGGAAAGCCGGATCATTGTCCACCTTCGGCGACACGCTGACCTGCCCGATGGGCTCGATGGTCTGGAAACTGCTCTCCCCATAGCGGACGAAGGGGTAGCGGACCGTGGTCGTGGCCTGCGGGAAGAAGCGCAGGCGCTGAACACTGTCGTTGCCGCCGGTTCCGGCCGGGTCGTTCGGATCGAACCGCTGGGCGGTGTAGCCGGCCAGCAGGACGCTGCCTTCGATGGTGGTGACGAAACCCAGGTTGGAATAGATGTCCCGCTGCCAGCCGGGCTGCATGGCCAGCCGCTGGGTGTCGGGGCCGCCGCTGCCCGGCCGGGCAATCGCCAGCAGGCTGCTGTCCAGGGACCAGCGCCCGCCCAGCAGACTTCCCGGCTCACCCAACGCGTTGTAGCGCGCTTCGGGAAGGACGTAGGGCTCCTGGACCGGGTTGCCCCAGCGCAGATCCTGGAAGGCGTAGGCGTTGACCGCGGCGTAGTTGCGCCCGTTGAAGCCTTCGACGAAGGCGCGGCTGGTCAGCACCTCGTCGCGGATGTTGAAGTAGCGGCGCAGATACAGCTCGTCGCTGGCCCGCTTCAGGTTGAAGCCCCAGCGCCACGTCTCGTCGATGTCGAACAGGCCGCTGGCGAAGGCATGGCCACGCCACCGGCGGTCGTCGGCGCCCTTCAGCGTGCCGTTGGGGATCTCACCCTGCGTTCCCGACACATCGAGCTGCAGCCGTCCGTTTTCGAAGCGCTTGCGGTACTGCGCGCCCAGGAAGAGTCCCTGTTCGGAGTAGCCGCCGACGTCGAAGGTCGCATCCTGGTCCGGTGCGATGTCCCAATAGTAATGGGAGATGGCCCCGAAACCGAGATTCGAGTTGTTCCGGAAGCTGGGCGTCAGGAAGCCGGAGCGCCGGTCGACCGTCGGGTCGGGGTGGGACAGGTAGGGCGTGTAGAAGAACGGAACGCCGAACATCTCCATCACGGCGTCGCGGTAGCGGACCTCGTGATCCTCGTTGTCCTGCACCACGCGGGCGGCACGAATCTGCCAGATCGGCGCACGGGTCGGATCGGTCTGGCAGAGTTCGCAGGGGCTGTAGACGGCGCGATTCAGGCGGATCAGCCGCCCGCCGCGCCGCTCGCCCTCGGTGCCGGCCATGCGGCTGTTGTCGGTCATCAGCACGCGGACGTTCTCGACGAACGCGTCGCGCATGTCGTCGGTCAGTTCCGCGTAGTTCGAGAACAGGATGTCGCCCGAAGGCTCGACCAGACGGACGTTGCCGGAGGCGATGACCACCTTGGTCTTCTGGTTGTAAGTGATCGTGTCGGCGTGGACCGTCCGCGCGCCCTGCGACAGCTCGACGTTGCCCGACGCCGTCACGAGGCTGTTCGCCTCGTCGAAGGTGACCGTGTCCGCTCCCAGAAGGACCGGGGGGTCCTGCGGCCTTCCGTTGGACGGGCCCGGCGTTGGAACCACCACTTCGAGCCGTCCGCCCTGGTCCGCCCCGGCGGGCGGCGCGGCGTCCGCCTGCGCTGCCGGAGGGGGGGGCTGCTGCGCATCGGCCAGATCGGCCAGGACGACGCCGCAGGCGGCCATCAGGGCGACGATGCCGGATCGCAGGACCAGCGACCGGCGGTCCAACGGGCGGTGCATCTTCGGGCTGGTGGCGCGGGCGCGCCGGGCATGTCGGGACGGGAGCTGGGACATGCGGAACGTTTGAGGTAACCAACCGGCCAAGTCAACGGTTTCGCGGCATGTTTCGCGAATTGTCCGACGTCTGTTGCCGGCCGGGCGAGTCATGAAAAAAGGGACCGCCCGCAACCGGCGGACGGTCCCTTGTACAAGCCTTTTCCGAAGCGGTCCGACCGCCCTCCGACCCTCAGGCAAACGCCTTGTAGGCGATGAGGGTGAAGGTGTCGCGCACCCCGGTCAGGGTCTGGATGTTTTCGGTCACGAATCGGCCGATGTCCAGATCCTGGGGCAGATAACACTTCATCAGCAGATCGTACTGGCCGGAGATGGAGTGCACCTCCGACACCTGCTCGATGTCCTGAACGGCCTGATCGGCCACCTGATAGGCCTTGCCCAGCTCGCATTTGACCATGACGAAGATGGTCTGCATGGCGGTCAGCCCTCCTGCGAGGATTGCTCGGCGGGTTCGGCCGGGGCCGGGCGCCGCGCGGAGCGGAGCATGAAGGCCGGCATGTGGTCGCCGAAGCCGATCACGGGTGTGTCGTCCTCGTCCTCGTCGCGGCGGCGGCGGCGATCGCGGTCACGATCCCGACGCGGTTCCTGCCGGCGGCTCTCGGCGGCGGCCAGCGATTCGCGCGGCTGGCGCTCCTCACGGGGCTGCCGGTCCTCGCGCACCGGACGTTCGTCGCGGCTGGGCCGCTCCTCGCGCGGTTGACGATCGTCGCGGGCCTGACGCTCCTCACGGGGCGCCCGTTCCTCGCGGTCAGGGCGTTCGGCGCGCTCGCCACGCGGCGCGCGGTCGCCGCGTTCCTTGTCCTTGCCACGGCCACGGCTGCGGCCACGGCGCGCCTCGTCCTCGCTGAGGAACTCGGCCGACTCGAGGCCGTCAATGGCGATCAACGGAATCTCCCGCTTGATGAGACGGCCGATGGCCGAAACCTGCTTGCCGTCCAGCGGGCTGGCGAGCGTGAAGGCGCGTCCCGAGCGACCGGCCCGGCCGGTGCGTCCGATGCGGTGGACATAATCTTCGGCGCTGATCGGCACGTCGAAATTGAAGACGTGGCTGAGCCCCTGCACATCGAGGCCGCGCGCCGCCACGTCGGAGCAGACGAGCAGCGTGATCTCGCCCTTCTTGAAGGCCTCCAGCGTCTCCATCCGCTTCGACTGCACCATGTCGCCGTGCAGCGCGCCGGCGTTGAAGCCGTGGCTCTCCAGCGACTTCTGCAGGATGGCGACGTCGCGCTTGCGGTTGCAGAAGATGAAGGCGTTCTTGACGTCCTCGGTGCGCAGCAGGTGGCGCAGCGCCTTGCGCTTGTCCTCCTCGTGCACCAGCACCATGGCCTGGGTCACCGTCTCCGACGGGGAGGCGGGCGGGGCGACGGTCACTTCCTTCGGGTTCGACAGGAAGGCGTCGGCCAGACGGCGGATCTCCGGCGGCATGGTGGCGGAGAAGAACAGCGTCTGCCGCAGCTTGGGCAGCTTGCTGACGATCCGCTCGATGTCCGGGATGAAGCCCATGTCGAGCATCCGGTCCGCCTCGTCGATGACGAAGACCTTGATGTCGTTGAGCATGATGTTGCCGCGCTCGAACAGGTCGATCAGACGGCCCGGCGTCGCGATCAGCACGTCCACCCCGCGGTCCAGCCGCTTCACCTGCTCGGTGAAGGTCTCGCCGCCGATCAGGAGCGCCATGCTGAGCTTGTGGTGCTTGCCGTAGGTCTCGAAGCTCTCGGCGACCTGCGCCGCCAGCTCACGAGTCGGCTCCAGGATGAGCGACCGGGGCATGCGCGCCCGCGCCCGGCCCGACGCCAGGATGCTGATCATCGGCAAGGTGAAGCTGGCCGTCTTCCCGGTGCCGGTTTGCGCGCAGCCGAGCACGTCGCGGCCTTGCAGGACCCAGGGAATGGCCTGTTCCTGAATTGGCGTCGGCTGGGTGTAACCCTTGTCCTCGATTGCCCGCAGGACGTCAGGTCCAAGCCCAAGTTCCGAAAAGAGCATCCAACCTGTTTCTGTCTGGAGTGCGAAAATCGTGCCGATACGGCCCGACGAGTAGATGGTGCGGCAGAATATGAAGTCAAAGGGCGCTGTCAATAGACCTTGTGATGAAATCGCGCAACGCGCCGCTCCGGATGGGCCGCTTGGCGGGCCGCGTCCGCTCGGCTAGGCTGTGAAAAGGCCGCGAAAACCGCGGAAATCCGGGGTCCGTGGCGGCTTGCAGGCCGGTTTCGGCCTTTTCCTCCGCCCGGACCGGACCAAGAAAAAAGGCACCCCTCCGATGCTACTGTCCTCCGCAAGTTCCGTCCTGGTGGTGGTCGATATCCAGGAGAAACTGATGCCGGCCATCGCCGAGTCCGCGCGGGTGGAGCGCAACGCGGCCACACTGCTGAAGGCCGCCGCCTTGCTCGGCGTGCCGGCCTTCGCCACCGAACAGTATCCCAAAGGCCTCGGCCCGACCGCCGCATCCCTGCGCGCCTTGCTGCCGCCGGACGGGGTGGTGGAGAAGATCAGCTTCTCCGCCGCGCGGGAGCCGGCCTTTTTGGAACGGCTGGACCGGCTCGGCCGCCGGCAGGTCGTTCTGGCCGGGTCGGAGGCCCATGTCTGCGTGATGCAGACGGCGCTCTCGCTGGTCGGTCTGGGGTACGAGGTGGTGCTGGTGGCGGACGCCGTGTCCTCCCGCACCCCGGCCAACGCGGAGCTTGGCATCGCCCGCATGCGCGCCGCCGGGGCGACCGTCGTGAGCACGGAGATGGTCCTGTTCGAATGGATGGAGCGCTCCGACATTCCCGCCTTCAAGGCGGTGCTGGACTTGATCCGCTGATCCGGACCGGAGAACCAGAACAACAAAGCCAGACCAGGAGAGGAAGAGTGATGAGCGACCGGATTCCCCTGATCCTGCTGCCCGGCATGCCGCTGGACGCGGCGCTGTGGGAGCACCAGACCAACCATCTGGCCGATGTGGCGGAGCCGACGGTCGGCGACCTGACCGGCCAGGACTCCATGTCGGCCCTCGCCGCCGCCGTGCTGGCGCGGGCGCCCGAGCGGTTCGCCCTTGCCGGACTGTCGATGGGCGGCTACGTCGCCTTCGAGATTTTGCGGCAGGCGCCGCAGCGCGTGGCGAAGCTCGCCCTGCTCGACACCAGCGCCCGCCCCGACACGCCGGAGCAGACGGCCACCCGCCAGGACGCCGTTCGTCTGGTGGGGCAGGGGCGGCTGCGGCAGGTGGTGGCCGCCGGCATGCCGCGCCTCGTCCATCCCGACCGCAGCGGCGAGGCCGCCTTGGTCGACTCGGTGCAGGCCCAGGCCCAGCGGGTCGGGGCGGACGGCTACATCCGGGAGCAGACCGCCATCATGAACCGTCCGGACAGCCGCCCCGGGCTGGGGGCCATCGCCTGCCCGACGCTGGTGCTGTGCGGGCGGCAGGACGCCATCACGCCCCCCGCGCTGCACGAGGAGATGGCCGAGGGCATCCCCGGCGCCCGCCTCGCCCTGATCGAGGATTGCGGTCATCTGTCGGCCATGGAACAGCCGCAGGCGGTCACCGCCCTGCTGCGCCAGTGGCTTCTCTACGCCTGAACGTCGTTCTCCGCCTCAGCAGTCAGGACCCCCGCTGCAACCGTCCAGGTCGGCGCGGCGGGCGGGAAAAAGGGCAAAGGTCATATCGCTGATGAGCGACCGGAAATCCGGGTCGTTCGGTCCCTGCGGACGGTCGAGCCAGCCGGTCGCCGAGGACAGCGCTCCGCCGCCCCGGCAGAAGGCGCCCTGGACCACGATGGGACCGCCGGGCGGGCTGGTGCGCAGGGGCTGGCCGCTGCACAGGTACGAGTTCAGCGTCGTCTCTGCGGGGTTGAAGGCCAGGACGACCCGGTAGTCGGGCCGCGCCGTCTGGTTCGGCGTGGTGGTGAAGTTGGTGCGCACGCCGGAGATGCGGTTCTGCATGTTGGCGGTCACCAGCGGCCCGAAGGTCTGCGGGTCCATGCCGAACGGATTGCCGTGGATCACCACGCGCAGGTCGCGGTTTGAGGCGGCGTAGGACACCTCGCTCAGCGTGTAGGCGGGGACGGGCAGGTCGGCCACCACGCGTTCGTTGGTGCAGGCCGCCGCCATCGCGCAGAGGGCGAGAACACCGGCACGGGACAGGAAGGTCATGGCTCGCCTGGGCTGCTGAGTGGTCAGGGGAAACAATCATGGGGTGCCGCTGGACCGGCGGCAAGCTCGCGTCCCCCGGAAGAGCCGCCGCTCAGCCGACCGCGTGTCCCGGCAAGGGCCAATCGGCGCGCAGCCAGTTCCGTGCGGCGCGCTCGATCAGGTCCGGATAGGTGACGATCTCCGCCGGGCCGATCAGTGGCAGGTCCATGTCCGCGACGATGCGGGTGACCGAGGCGGCGTCCAGAGGCAGGCCGAGCTGGCGGGCGCGATGGGCGATGTCCATCTCCTGGCCCCAGTAGTAGACCCGGGCGGCACCGGTGTTGTCCCGCATGCGGCGCACCTGCTCCAGCCGGTCGTCGCCGTAGAGCGGCTGCCAGATGTCGGCCATCAGGGTGTCCGCCGGCTCGTCGGACCTGTGGGCGAGAGCGTCGCCCTGGATCACCGTCACCTTGGCGGCGGCCTCGGGCGGGAGCTGGCCGAACACGTCCATGGTGGCGTTCACCGCGATCACCTCGGGATCGAGTTCCACCACGGTGACGTGCGTGACCTCGGGCCGCAGGGCGGCGTTGGCGGCGGCCCAGCCCATGCCGAGCCCCATGGCCACCGTGTACCCCGTCGCGAAACGGCAGCCGATCTCCTGACTTTCGATCTCCATCGGGGTCATCGACATCCAGGTGCGCGACGCTGGACCGTCATGGCGGATCAGCCCGGCCATATCGGTGACCAGCATCGCCTCGCTCCAATAGCCCTTGCAGATCAGCATCGGGGCGAGCAGAAGCTCCCAACGTTCCCCCTTCCACGGGCGGTAGGTCGGGCGGAACAGGTCCGTCTGGAACAGGGTGAGCGGCGTGCTCATGCGGGCGGAGTCCATGCAGTTGGTTTGTACACCAACGAGCGTAGCGCGCCGCGGCTTACACGTCGATGTCGTCGACCCGGACGAACTTCGCGTTCTCCTGGATGAACTGGAAGCGCAGCTCCGGACGGCGGCCCATCAGCTCCTCGACCCGGGTCCTGGTAGCCTTCACGTCCTCCGCCTGCTCCGGGTCGGCGCTGTTGGGCACGACGACGCGCAGCAGCGTCCGCTTGGCCGGGTCCATGGTCGTCTCGCGGAGCTGGGCTGGCATCATTTCGCCCAAGCCCTTGAACCGGCTGATCTCAACCTTCTTGCCTTTGAAGGTCTTGTTGAGGAGCTGGTCCTTGTGGGCGTCATCGCGGGCGTAGACCGACTTGGCGCCGTGGCTGATGCGGTAGAGTGGCGGCAGGGCCAGATACAGGTGCCCGTTCTGGATCAGCCCGCCCATCTCCCGGTAGAAGAAGGTCATCAGCAGCGAAGCGATGTGCGCACCGTCCACGTCGGCGTCGGTCATGATGATGACCCGCTCGTAGCGCAGCTTGTCGCTGGAGAAGTCCTTGCCCACCCCGCAGCCCAGCGCCTGGGTGAGGTCGTTCAGCTCCTGGTTCGCCTTCATCTTGTCGGAGGAGGCCGAGGCGACGTTCAGGATCTTGCCGCGCAGCGGCAGGATGGCCTGGGTCTCGCGGTTGCGCGCCTGCTTGGCGGAGCCGCCCGCCGAATCGCCCTCGACCAGGAAGATTTCCGTCCCCTCCGGCGCGTTGCGGGAGCAGTCGGCCAGCTTGCCGGGCAGGCGCAGGCGGCGGGTCGCGGACTTGCGTCCCAACTCCTTGGACTGCTTGCGCTTGGCGCGCTCCTCCGCCTTCTCGATCAGCCGTTCCAGAAGGGCCTTGGAGGAGGACGGGTCGCCGGACAGCCAGTGGTCGAAGTGATCCTTGATCGCCGCCTCGACCAGCCGGTGGGCTTCCGCCGTCACCAGCTTCTCCTTGGTCTGGCCCTGGAAATGCGGATCGCGGATGAAGACCGACAGCAGGATGCAGGCGTCGCCCATCACGTCGTCCGCGGTGACCTGGGCGGCGCGCTTGTTGTTGGTCAGCTCGCCGTAGCCCTTCAGGCCGCGGGTCAGCGCGGCGCGCAGGCCGGCCTCGTGCGTGCCGCCCTGCGGGGTGGGCACCGTGTTGCAGTAGGTGTGCGAGAAGCCCTCGTCATCCTCCGGCCAGGCGATGGCCCATTCCACGCGGCCCTGCTGGTTCGGGAAGTCCAGCGCGCCGGAGAAGGGCAGGCGGGTCAGCGTCCGGCGTTCCTTCAGGGCGGCGTTCAGGTAATCGAGCAGGCCGCCGGGGAAATGCAGCGTCTCCTGCGCCGGAGTGGTGCTGTCGGGCGACAGCAGCGACGGGTCGCAGCTCCAGCGGATCTCCACGCCCCGGTACAGGTAGGCCTTGGAGCGCGCCAGCCGGTACAGGCGGTGCGGTTCGAAATGGGCGGCCTCGCCGAAAATCTCGGGGTCGGCGTGGAAGCGGATGGTCGTGCCGCGGCGATTGGCCGCGCCCTGGCGGGTCAGCGGCCCTTGGGGCAGGCCCCGGCTGTAGTGCTGCACGTAGAGCTGGCGGTCGCGCGCCACCTCGACCGTCAGGCGGTCGGACAGGGCGTTCACCACCGACAGGCCGACGCCGTGCAGGCCGCCGGAGGTCTGGTAGACCTTGTTGGAGAATTTGCCGCCCGAATGCAGGGTGGTGAGGATGACCTCCAGCGCCGACTTGCCCGGGTACTTGGGGTGGTCGTCGATCGGGATGCCGCGCCCGTTGTCGCGCACCACCACCGTGCCGTCGGCGGTCAGCTCCAGGTCGATGCGGCTGGCGTGGCCGGCCACCGCCTCGTCCATGGCGTTGTCCAGAACCTCGGCCACCAGATGGTGCAGCGCCCGGTCGTCGGTGCCGCCGATGTACATGCCGGGGCGCCGGCGGACGGGCTCAAGCCCCTCCAGAACCTCGATATCCTGGGCGGAATAGGTCTCGGCCTTGCGCGCCGTGTTCTCGAAAAGATCGCTCATGGCCCCAGTTATAGGAATTTCGTCAGGGCTGCGCAAGCGCATGCGGTGGCTCCTATATACTCCCCGCACCATATTTTGTGATGCGCTTTTTCGACCCCAGAAGGAATGAGGGCGGAGGCACGATGAGCGACGGCACACCCACCGATCAGAACCAGGCCCAACCCGATATGGCCCACCCGGACATGGAGGGCGGCCCGGCGCTGCGCACCATCGCCATGCCGGCGGACACCAACCCCAACGGCGACATCTTCGGCGGCTGGCTGCTGTCCCAGATGGATCTGGCCGGCGGGGTCGCCGCCCTGCGCCGTGCCGGTGGGCGCGTGGCGACGGTGGGGATCGAGGCAATGACCTTCCACAAGCCGGTCTATGTCGGCGACGAGGTGAGCTGTTTCGCCCATGTCACCAAGGTGGGCCGAACCTCCATCCGCGTGCGGGTCGAGACCTGGGTGCGCCGCCAGCGCAGCGCGGGGGAGGCCATCAAGGTAACGGAGGGCGTCTTCACCTACGTCGCCATCGGCGAGGACCGCCGCCCGCGCGAGGTTCCGCCGGAGTGAAGCGCAACCCGCCTTCTTTCGAAGGTTGCGCAGTGCGTCATTCTCCTTTGGGGGTGTAAACCGCCTATTACTCGGCGGCGCAAAGAGCATAGTGCGGTGAATTCTTTCGGATTGCTTCTTTTCCGTTTGACCGAAGGAATCGCGTATGATTCCATCATACCGCCATGACCATGCTCCAGAACCTCACCGACTCGCTGAAACGCGCCGCCAAAAGCGCCCTTCGCCAGGCCATCGGGCCGGCCATCGGCTCCTGCGTCGTCGCCTACTTCGTCTATTACGCCGTCCAGGGGGACCGCGGGCTGCTCGCCATGAACCACCTGAAGGCGGAGATCGCCACGGCGGAATCCGTCCTCGATCAGGTGAAGGCCGAGCGCGAGCGAATGGACCGCCGCGCGCAACTGATGCGCAGCGACCACCTGGACCGCGACATGCTGGACGAGCGTGCGCGCACGATGTTGAACCTTTCAGGCCCCCGCGACGTCATAATCGCACTCCCTCCGGCGCAGGTCGAAGGTGATGCTAGCGCTGAGAAGTAGGTCATATCAGTGAATTAACCGAAAGCCGGTTAACGCCGAATTTCGCGTTTAAAAACAGATATTTGCGTCTCGTGCGCTTGTCGTGTACTGTGCGCCCCGCATCCGCTTCCGGTGCGAGGGGGATGCACCCTCATAAGTGGGATGTACCCTCGCAACGTGCTGCAGCCCTGGCTGTTCGCTTGCCGTCGCTGCATAAACCCTGGGGAGGAAACATGGCCGCGTCACGACGCCGTCCGAAGGCGCAGACTGACTCCGCTTCGAAGCAGGCCGCTTCGACCGAGGACCTGATCAAGTACTATCGCGAGATGCTTCTGATCCGCCGCTTCGAGGAGAAGGCGGGCCAGCTCTACGGCATGGGCCTCATCGGCGGTTTCTGCCACCTCTACATCGGCCAGGAAGCCGTTGTGGTCGGCATCCAGGCCGCGCTGAAGGACAACGACGACGTCATCACCAGCTACCGTGACCATGGCCACATGCTGGCCTGCGGCATGGACCCGAAGGGCGTGATGGCCGAGCTGACCGGCCGCCGTGGAGGCTACTCCAAGGGCAAGGGCGGCTCGATGCACATGTTCAGCCGCGAGAAGAACTTCTACGGCGGCCACGGCATCGTCGGCGCGCAGGTCCCGCTGGGCACCGGGCTCGCCTTCTCGCACAAGTACAACAAGGATGACGGCCTGTCCGCGGTCTATTGCGGCGACGGCGCCATCAACCAGGGTCAGGTTTACGAGAGCTTCAACATGGCGGCTCTGTGGAAGCTGCCGGTGCTCTACGTGATCGAGAACAACAAGTACGCCATGGGCACCTCGCAGGAGCGCGCCTCGGCGGGCGAACTGCACCAGCGCGGCGCGGCCTACGGCATTCCCGGCCATCAGGTCAACGGCATGGACGTCCTGGAGGTCCGCGAGGCCGCCGACAAGTGGGTGGAGTACATCCGCGCCGGCAACGGCCCGGTCATCCTCGAGATGAAGACCTACCGCTACCGCGGCCACTCGATGTCCGACCCGGCCAAGTACCGGACCAAGGAGGAGGTCGAGAAGATGCGGAGCGAGTCCGATCCGATCGACAACCTGAAGCGCGTCCTGCTGGAAGGCGCTTACGTGACCGAGGACCAGCTCAAAGAGATCGACCGCGAGGTCAAGGCCGTGGTGACCGAGGCTGCCGAATTCGCGCAGCAGAGCCCCGAGCCCGATCCGGCGGAGCTGTGGACGGACGTCCTGGTCGAAGCCTGACGACAACGATAAGCAGGAGCGGCGCCGAGGGCCGGAGGCTTCGCCTCCCGGTGAACCCGCGCCGCCGGAGGTTGAGGAATGCCGATCGAAGTGCTGATGCCGGCGCTGTCGCCCACCATGACCGAGGGCAAGCTGGCGAAATGGGTCAAAAAAGAAGGTGACGAGGTCAAGTCCGGCGACGTGCTCGCCGAGATCGAGACCGACAAGGCGACCATGGAGGTCGAGGCGGTCGACGAAGGCCGCATCGGCAAGATCCTGGTCGCCGAGGGCACCGAGAACGTCGCCGTGAACACCCCCATCGCCGTGATCCTCGGCGAGGGCGAGAGCGTCACCGACGCCGTGTCCGGCTCCCCGGTGCCGGCCCCGAAGGTCACCGCCGAGCCGGTGGTGAAAGAGACGGGCGAGCACGCGCCGGCCACCCTGCCGGTCGGTCCGGCCAGCGGCCCGGCCGCCGCGCCGCCGGCGTCGGACGAGGACAAGTTCTTCGACAAGACGGTCAAGAAGACCGTCCGCGAAGCGCTGCGCGACGCCATGGCCGAAGAGATGCGCCGCGACCCGACCGTCTTCCTGATGGGTGAGGAGGTCGCGCAGTACCAGGGCGCCTACAAGGTGTCGCAGGGCCTGCTCCAGGAGTTCGGCGCCGACCGCGTCATCGACACGCCGATCACCGAGATCGGCTTCGCCGGCCTCGGCGTTGGTGCTGCCTTCCGCGGCCTGCGCCCGATCGTCGAGTTCATGACCTTCAACTTCGCGATGCAGGCGATCGACCACATCGTGAACTCCGCCGCCAAAACGCTGTACATGTCCGGCGGCCAGATGGGCTGCCCGATCGTGTTCCGCGGCCCGAACGGTGCGGCCGCCCGCGTCGCCGCGCAGCACAGCCAGGACTTCACCCCCTGGTACGCCAGCGTGCCCGGCCTGAAGGTCGTCGCGCCCTACAGCGCGTCGGACTTCAAGGGCCTGATGAAGTCGGCGATCCGCGATCCGAACCCGGTCATCTTCCTCGAGAACGAGATCCTCTACGGCCAGTCCTTCGAGGTGCCGGAGAGCGAGGACTTCATCGTTCCGATCGGCCGCGCCAAGATCCGCCGCGCCGGCACGGACGTGACGATCACCGCCCATTCGCTGATGGTCAGCTACGCGCTCGCCGCCGCCGACCTGCTGGAGAAGGAGGGCATCAGCGCCGAGGTCATCGACCTGCGCACGATCCGTCCGCTCGACACCGAGACCATCGTCAACTCGGTCAAGAAGACCAACCGCCTCATCACCGTCGAGGAGGCCTGGCCGACCTGCGGCATCGGCGCCGAGCTGTCGGCCCTGATGATGGAGCAGGCCTTCGACTATCTGGACGCCCCGGTGATCCGCGTGACCGGCCTCGACGTGCCGATGCCCTACGCGGCGAACCTGGAAAAGCTCGTCCTTCCTTCGCCCGACCGCATCGCGGAAGCGGCGAAGAAGGCCTGCTACCGCAAGTAAGGAGGGCGAGCGAATGACCATCCAGATTCTCATGCCCGCCCTCTCTCCGACCATGACCGAGGGCAACCTCGCCAAGTGGCTGAAGAAGGAAGGCGACGCGGTGAAGTCCGGCGACGTGATCGCCGAGATCGAAACCGACAAGGCCACCATGGAAGTCGAGGCGGCCGACGAAGGCCGTCTCGGCAAGATCCTCGTGCAGGCCGGCACGCAGGGCGTCGCGGTGAACACCCCGATCGCCGTGCTGCTGGAAGAGGGCGAGGACGACAGCGCGCTCGCCAAGGCCGCCGCTCCCGCCCCGGCGGCGGCGCCCGCCGCGGCTCCGGCCCCGGCCCAGACCCAGGCGGCGGCCGCTCCGGCGGCTGCCCCGGCTCCGCAGGCCGCGGCCGCTCCGGCTCCCGCCGCCCAGGGCGGTGGCCGCGTGTTCGCCAGCCCGCTGGCCCGCCGTCTGGCCGAGCAGGCCGGCCTCGACCTGAAGGCCGTCAAGGGCACCGGCCCGAACGGCCGAATCGTCAAGGCCGACATCGAGGCCGCGAAGGCCGGCGGCACCGCCAAGGCCGCCGCTCCGCAGGCCGCCGCCCCGGCTCCCGCCGCGGCCCCGGCGGCTGCTCCGGCCGCCGCCGCTCCGGCCCCGAAGGCCGCGGGCATCGACGCCAAGGACCTGTCGGACAAGCTGGGCATGCGCTACAAGGCGCAGCCGAACAGCTCCATGCGCAAGACGATCTCCCGTCGTCTGACCGAGGTGCAGCAGACGGTGCCGGATTACTTCCTGGCCATCGACTGCGAGCTGGACGCGCTGCTGAAGGTCCGCGCCGACCTGAACGCCCGCTCCAAGGACTACAAGCTGTCGGTCAACGACTTCATCATCCGCGCCGCCGCGCTGACGCTGAAGAAGTTCCCGAACATCAACGCCGCCTGGTCGGAGGAGGCCATCCTCCGTTACGACCACGTCGACATCTCGGTCGCCGTGGCCACCCCGACCGGCCTGATCACGCCCATCGTCAAGAAGGCGGAGACCAAGGGGCTGGCCGAGATCTCCAACGAGATGAAGGGTCTGGCGGAGCGCGCCCGCGACGGCAAGCTGAAGCCGGAGGAGTACCAGGGCGGCACCTTCTCGATCTCCAACCTCGGCATGTACGGCATCCGGGAGTTCGCGGCGATCATCAACCCGCCGCAGGCCTGCATCATGGCGGTCGGCGCCGGCGAGCAGCGTCCGGTCGTGAAGAACGGCGCGCTCGCCATCGCCACCGTGATGACCGTCTCGGTCACCGTGGACCACCGCGTCGCCGACGGCGCGCAGGGTGCGGAATTCCTCGCGGCTTTCAAGAAGCTGATCGAGGACCCGCTGAGCATGCTGCTGTAAGGGGGCGCGGACCATGGCTGACATGAATTACGACCTCATCGTCATCGGCGGCGGTCCGGGCGGCTATGTGGCGGCGATCCGCGCCGCCCAGCTCGGCCTCAGCACCGCGGTGGTGGAGCGCGAGAATCTCGGCGGCATCTGCCTCAACTGGGGCTGCATCCCGACCAAGGCGCTTCTGCGCTCGGCCGAGGTGCTGCGCAACGCCAAGCACGCCGCGGATTACGGGCTGGTCATCCAGAACCCGTCCTTCGACCTGGACAAGGTCGTTCAGCGGTCGCGCAAGGTGGCGGGGCAGCTCAACGGCGGCGTCAAGCATCTGCTGAAGAAGAACAAGGTCGCCGTCATCGAGGGCGAGGCCAAGCTGCTCGGCAAGGGGCAGGTGGCCGTGACCAAGGGCGGTGCCGCGGTCGGCACCTTCGGGGCGAAGAACATCATCATCGCCACGGGCGCCCGCGCCCGCACCCTGCCGGGTCTGGAGGACGACGGCAACCTCGTCTGGACCTACCGCAAGGCGATGACCCCGAACACGACGCCGAAGTCGCTGCTGGTCATCGGCTCCGGCGCCATCGGCATCGAGTTCGCCAGCTTCTACAACGAGCTGGGCGCCAAGGTGACGGTGGTCGAGGTGATGGACCGCATCCTGCCGGTCGAGGACGAGGAAATCTCGACCTTCGCCCGCAAGCAGTTCGAAAAGCAGGGCATGCGCATCATCACCAACGGCAAGGCCGGCAACCTGCGCAAGGGTGCCGACAGCGTGACGGTGGCGGTGGAAGCCAACGGCAAGACCGAGGACATCACGGTCGACCGCGTGATCCTCGCCGTCGGCATCACGCCGAACACGGAAAACCTGGGCCTTGAGAACACCAAGGTCCAGACCGACCGCGGCCACATCAAGACCAACGCCAACTGCCAGACCGACGAGCCGGGCGTCTACGCCATCGGCGACGTGACGGGGGCTCCCTGGCTCGCCCACAAGGCCAGCCACGAGGGCGTGATCGCCGTCGAGCACATCGCCGGCAAGCACCCGCACGCGCTGGATGTCCGCAGCATCCCGGGCTGCACCTACTCGCACCCGCAGATCGCGTCGGTCGGTCTGACCGAGAAGAAGGCGAAGGAGGCGGGCTACGAGGTCCGCGTCGGCCGCTTCCCCTTCATCGGCAACGGCAAGGCCATCGCGCTGGGCGAGGCGGACGGCATGGTGAAGACCGTGTTCGACGCCAAGACCGGCGAGCTGCTGGGTGCCCACATGGTCGGCGCCGAAGTGACCGAGCTGATCCAGGGCTACACGGTCGCCAAGACCATGGAGACCACCGAGCAGGAGCTGATGCAGACGGTGTTCCCGCATCCGACCCTGTCGGAGATGATGCACGAGTCGGTTCTTGATGCCTACGGTCGGGCCATCCACTTCTAAGTGGCTGGTCTCATCGACCAAGTGAGTCTGATCGCCGGTCGTTTTCTCCCTCGCCCTCCGGGGCGGGGGAGCAACGATTCCGACTCCGTCATCCTTTTGGCGGTGTTGTTTCGTCGCGGCCGATAATCAGACTTGACCGGTCGGTCATTCCGGCCTATCCGGCGGGACCGTGTCCGCCGGCCTTGCGCCGTCCCCTGCGCCGCCCCTTGCGCGGTTGGCGGCGCGTTACCGTTCAGCATCGGCGCTGCCGCCGGGCAGCCCGTGGGAGCACTTCAGACCATGACCGTGGCCGATCACCCCGAGAAGCTTCGCCATCCCGAAAAGGCCCACAAGCCCGACAACCCGATCCAGCGCAAACCGGGATGGATTCGCGTCAAGGCGCCGACCAGCCAGGAATACAACGAGACGCGCAACCTGATGCGCGGGCTCAAGCTCAACACCGTGTGCGAGGAAGCGGCCTGCCCGAACATCGGGGAGTGCTGGAAGCACAAGCACGCGACCTTCATGATCCTCGGTTCCGTCTGCACCCGCGGCTGCGCCTTCTGCAACGTCGGCACCGGCCGTCCCGACCAGCTCGACCCGCACGAGCCGGACAATGTGGGGGAGGCGGTGGCCCAGCTGAAGCTGAGCCACGTCGTCGTCACCTCGGTGGACCGCGACGACCTGGAGGACGGCGGGGCGGAGCATTTCGCCCGGACCATCCGCGCCATCCGCGCGGCGTCGCCCGACACGACGATCGAAATCCTCACCCCCGACTTCCAGAAGAAGAAGGGTGCGGTGGAGGTGGTGGTCGAGGCGAAGCCGGACGTCTTCAACCACAATCTGGAAACCGCGCCGCGGCTTTACCCGACGATCCGTCCGGGTGCGCGCTACTTCACCTCGCTGCAGCTTCTGGCGCGGGTGAAGGAGCTGGACCCGTCCATGTTCACCAAGTCCGGAATCATGGTGGGCCTGGGCGAGACGCGCGAGGAGGTCGGGCAGGTGATGGATGACCTGCGCGCCGCCGATGTTGACTTCATGACGATCGGCCAGTACCTCCAGCCGACGCCCAAGCACGCGGCGGTGGACCGGTTCGTGACTCCGGAAGAATTCCAGAGCTACGCAACACTTGGCCGCGGCAAGGGTTTCCTGATGGTGGCCTCGACGCCGCTGACCCGCTCCAGCTATCACGCGGGGGCGGACTTCGCGAAGCTGCGGGAGGCTCGCCTCCGCAAGCTCGCAGCAGCGGCGGGCTGAGAGGCGGCCGAAAGAGAAACGGAGCGGGTATGCCGACGCACGCGGAAAAGAAGGTTCTTCCCTACACGCCGGAGCAGATGTACCGGCTGGTCGCCGATGTGGAGAAGTACCCGGAATTCCTGCCCTGGTGCCTCGCCGCCCGCATCCGCCGCCGCGAAGGCGACGTGATGTTCGCGGACCTCGTCATCGGCTTCAAGATGGTCCGCGAACGCTTCACCTCGCGCGTGGAATTGGACGAGGCGAACCGCCGCATCAACGTCCAGTACACCGAGGGGCCGTTCCAGTACCTGAACAACCACTGGATCTTCACCCCGCACGAGGGCGGCGTCTGCGTGGATTTCTACGTGGACTTCGAGTTCCGCTCGAAGATGCTGCAGAAGATCATGGGCGTGCTGTTCAACGAGGCGGTGCGCCGGATGGTGCAGGCCTTCGAGACCCGCGCCAACCAGCTCTACGGCAACGGCGCCACCCGGCCCGCCACGGCGCGGACCGCCTGAGGCCGGTCTTCCCTCAGCGAATCCCGGTCTCGGGGCGGGCCGTGCGCAGCCGCTCCAGCGCGGTCTGGACCGTCGCGAGGCGCACCGCCTCGCGGTCGCCGGGGAAAGTGTATTCCTTGTGCTTGGCGGCACCGCGGCGGACCGCCGTGGCGATGTAGACGCGCCCCACCGGCTTCTCCGGGGTTCCACCGCCGGGGCCGGCGACTCCGGTCACCGCCACCGTCACGTCGGCCTTCGACTTCGCCAGGGCGCCCACCGCCATGGCCACCGCCACCTCCGGGCTGACCGCGCCGTGGGCGTAGATCAGGCTGGGCGGCACGCCGAGCATCTCGGACTTGGCGACGTTGGAGTAGGTGACGAAGCCGCGGTCCACCACCTTGGACGACCCCGCGATGTCGGTCAGCGCCCCGGCGATGAGGCCGCCCGTGCAGGATTCGGCGGTCGCCACCGTGTAGCCGGCCAGTTCATATTCCGCGAGCAGCTTGGCGGCGAGTTCACGGATGTGATCGGGAAACATGTGGGTCCCTTTCGTCGTCGTCCCAGAACCGGCCCCTCTCCCGTCCCGGGAGAGGGCTACGGAAAGCTCATGCTATCCCGGCAGGCGGACCGTCGCCATCGCCTGCGCCGCGATGCCCTCGCCGCGCCCGGTGAAGCCCAGCCGCTCCGTCGTCGTCGCCTTCACGCTGACCCGGTCCACCGGCATGCCCAGAATTTCGGCAACGCGCGCCGTCATCGCCTCGCGGTGCGGGCCGACCTTCGGGCGCTCGCAGATGATCGTCACGTCGACATGGGCGATCCGCCCGCCGCGGGCCGTCACCAGCTCCGCCGCGTGCTTGAGGAACAGCGCGCTGTCGGCGCCGCGCCATTGCGGGTCGCTGGGCGGGAAATGGCTGCCGATGTCGCCGGCGCACAGCGCGCCCAGGATGGCGTCGGTCAGCGCGTGCAGTCCGACGTCGGCGTCCGAATGGCCGTCCAGCCGGTGCGTGTGCGGCACCCGCACGCCGCAGAGCGTGACGTGATCGCCCTCGGCGAAGCGGTGCACGTCGAAGCCGGACCCGGTTCGGATGTCGGACAGGGCGGAGTCGAGCGCGCGGGTGGCGCGGGCTAGGTCGTCGGGGGTGGTCACCTTGAAATTCTCCTCTCTGGCAGGCACCAGCGCGACCGGAAGGCCGGCGCGTTCGGCGACCGCCGCATCGTCGGTCAGTTCCAGCCCGGCGGCGGCGCGGTGAGCGGCCAGAATCTCGGGAAAGCGGAACCCCTGCGGAGTCTGGGCGCGCCACAGGCCGCTGCGGTCCACCGTGCCGGCCACCAGCCCATCCTCACCGCGCTTCAGCGTGTCGGCGACCGGAACGGCGGCCAGCGCAGCAGGGTGGGTGTCGAGCGCCGCGATCACCGCGTCGATGGTGCTGGCGTCGATCAGCGGGCGGGCCGCGTCGTGGATCAACACGAGGCCCGGCGCCGAGTCGGCCAACGCCTCCAGCCCGTTGCGCACCGAATCCTGGCGGGATGCCCCGCCGGTCACCGGCTCGGGCAGGTCGAGCCCCGCGACCGCCGCATCGTAGAGATCGCGAAACGCGGGATTGATGACGACGCGCACCGCGCTCACCTTCGGGTGGCGCCGAAAGGCCTCGACCGTGCGGCGCAGCACAGGCTGGCCGGCCAGATCAAGATACTGCTTGGGCTGCTCGGCGCCGAAACGCTGGCCGCTTCCGGCGGCGACGATCAGCGCGATACAGGAAGACATGGGACGTATCCGTGCCGTTTGGGCTATGGTATCCGCGCTTGACGGGCCGTCCGCATGACGCTTACGTCATGGCGGCCGGACGCAGCCGAGCCTAGCCGCTCGCCGGCGTTCCGCCAAGAGCTTCAGAGACTTGTCCGATAGCGACTTTGGGTCCAACAGCGACTTTGGGTTTCCGCAGAGGGAAGGGCACGGGTCCGCCGCATGTCGCAGAACATCGTCTACAGCCTGACCGCGCTGATGGCGCTGCTGCCGGCGTCCATCTACCCGTATCACCGGATCGCGGGGCAGGGGGCGGATGGCCGGTCCGCCTATTTCTGGGGCGCCCTGGCGCTGGGCTTCGCCGGACCGGCGGTCTGGGCGCTGACCCAGGTGGCGGGACGCTGGCACACCGGCCTGTCCACCGCGCTGTGGATCACCATCGCCGCCTGCATGCTGCTGTTCATGGCGATGAGCGCGCTGACCCGGTCGGCGTGGCGGCTGTCGCCGCTGCTGCTGCCCTATCTGCTGACGGTCGGTGCCTTCGCGACGCTGGCCCAGCAAGCGCCGGCGCCGGTTCTGCGCGGCGGGGCGCCGGGCATCTGGATCGACCTGCACATCGCCGTGTCGGTCATCACCTACGCGCTGCTGACCATGGCCGCCGTGGCGTCGCTCGCCGCTTTCCTTCAAGAGCGGGCGCTGAAGTCGAAACGCCCGACCCCGCTGACCCGCTTCCTGCCTCCGGTGGCGGAAAGCGAGCGGATGCAGCTCCACCTTCTCGGCGCGTCGGAGGCGGTTCTGGGGGCCGGTCTCGCCACGGGAATGGCCGTGCTCTATTACGAAACCGGCGCGCTTCTGCGCGCCGATCACAAGACGCTGCTGTCGGTCGCCAGCTTCGTCGTCATCGGCGGGTTGCTGCTGGCCCACGCCCGCACCGGCGTGCGCGGGCGGATGGCGGCGCGTCTCGTGCTGATCGCTTACCTGCTGCTGACGCTCGCCTATCCGGGCGTCAAATTCGTCACCGACGTTCTGATCGGCTAACCTCGGCGCATGACAGCCACCGCGGCGCACGCGGGATGTGCACTTGCAACATGCCGAAACGCTGTGCTACCGTGCACAAATTCTCATCATATCGCTAATGTGCCCATCATGTGGGCAGGTGAACATGGCCATTCAAATCGGCACCATCTCGCTTGAGGGTCCGGTGATCCTCGCTCCTATGTCCGGCGTCACGGACCTGCCGTTCCGGCGGCTGGTGAAGCAGTCCGGCTGTGGGCTGGTCGTGTCC
The DNA here is from genome assembly GCF_005222205.1 of Azospirillum brasilense. Taxonomy (NCBI): domain Bacteria; kingdom Pseudomonadati; phylum Pseudomonadota; class Alphaproteobacteria; order Rhodospirillales; family Azospirillaceae; genus Azospirillum; species Azospirillum brasilense. Next base: position 410,424 of record NZ_CP032346.1, read on the forward strand.
GAGATGGTCGCGAGCGAAGCGATGATCCGCGAGAACCGCCAGACGCTGCGCATGGTCGAGTGCGAGCCGGAGCAGTTCCCCATGGCCGTCCAGCTTGCCGGCTGCGAGCCCGAGGTGATGGCCGAGGCGGCGAAGCTGAACGAGGACCGCGGGGCGGCCGTCATCGACATCAACTTCGGCTGCCCGGTGAAGAAGGTGGTCAACGGTCACGCCGGCTCCTCCCTGATGCGCGACGAGGCGCTCGCCGCCCGCATCCTGGAGGCCACGGCAAAGGCAGTCTCGATCCCGGTGACGCTGAAGATGCGCAAGGGCTGGGACGACAACAGCCTCAACGCGCCCCGTCTCGCCCGGATCGCGGAAGAGTGCGGGATCAAGCTGGTCACCGTGCACGGCCGCACCCGCGAGCAGTTCTACACCGGCACCGCCGACTGGTCCTTCATCCGCTCCGTGAAGGAGGCGGTGTCGATCCCGGTGGTGGTCAACGGCGACATCACGTCCTTCGACGCCGTGGACCGCGCGCTCGCCGAGTCCGGCGCCGACGGGGTGATGATCGGGCGTGGCGCCTACGGGCGCCCCTGGTTCCCCGCCCAGGTGATGCATTACATCCGCACCGGCGAACGGCGGCCCGACCCGCCGCTCCACGTGCAGCTCGACACGCTGCTGGAGCATTACGACGCCATGCTGACCCATTACGGCGTCGAAGGCGGGCTGCGCGTCGCCCGCAAGCACATCTCTTGGTATTCCACGGGCCTGCGTGACTCCGCCGAATTCCGGTCGGAGGTCAACCGCATGTCCGATCCCGAACGAGTGCGCGGCTTCATCCGCGACTTCTATGCCCCGGCGATCGAAAGGATGGCTGCCTGATGGCCCGTGCATCTGCCGCTGCTCCACTGCCCCGCCGCCCGACGCGGCCCCGTGCGCCCTCCAGTTCCTACCGTCCCGTCCGCCCCTGCATCGATCCGTCCGTCATGCTGAACGCGCTCCCCGACCCCGTCCTGGTCGTCGACGGCTCCGGCGACATCCGCTACGTCAATCTGGAGGCGCAGGAGTTCTTTGGCCTGTCCGCCGCCATGATGGAAGGCATGCCCCTGGCCGAGCTGCTGCCGCCCAACAGCCCGGTCAGCCAGTTGATCGAGCAGGTCCAGCAGGGCCGTCACCGCGCCTCGCAGGAGGGTGTCGTCATCGACACGCCGCGCATCGGCCCGCACCACGTCACCGTGCGGGTGACCGCCCTGGGCGAGCCGGCCGACCATGTGCTGCTGACGGTCAACGAGCGCACGCTGGCCCGCAAGATCGACAACTCCCTGACCCATCGCAACGCCGCCCGTTCGGTCACCGCCATGGCGTCGATGCTTGGGCACGAGGTCAAGAACCCGCTGTCGGGCATCCGCGGGGCCGCACAGCTCCTGGAGGAGAACTGCAGCGAGGCCGACCGGGTGCTGACCCGGCTGATCTGCGACGAGGCCGACCGCATCGTCGCCCTGGTCAACCGGATGGAGGTCTTCTCCGACCAGCGCCCGCTGGAGCGGGACGCGGTGAACATCCACACCGTCCTGGAGCATGTCCGCAAGGTGGCCCAGAGCGGCTTCGCGCGGAACATCCGCTTCATCGAGCGCTACGACCCGTCCCTGCCGCCGGTCTATGGCAACCGCGACCAGCTCATCCAGATTTTCCTCAATCTGATTAAAAATGCGGCAGAAGCTGCACCGGAATCAGGCGGCGAGATCATTCTCAGCACATCTTATCAGCACGGCGTCCGCATGGCCCTGCCCGGCGGCGACACCCGCCTGCACCTGCCGTTGCTGGTGTCCGTTCAGGATAATGGGGACGGCATACCCGACGACCTGCGCTCCAACCTGTTCGATGCGTTCATTACGACGAAGGTCAATGGAACTGGCCTGGGGCTTGCATTGGTAGCCAAAATCGTCGGCGACCACGGCGGCGTCATCGAATTTGACAGCCAGCCGCGCCGCACCGTCTTCAAGGTCTCGCTACCCATGTTCGATGAAGCGCAGATGAGCGGCGATCCTGTACCGACCAGAGGCATCCGAGGGGCCATCGGATGAGCGCAGCCACGATCCTGGTTGCGGACGACGACCGCGCCATCCGCACCGTTCTGACCCAGGCGCTCGCCCGCCTCGGGCACGAGGTGCGCACCACCGGCAACGCCTCCACGCTCTGGCGCTGGGTGGCGGACGGGCAGGGCGACCTCATCATCACCGATGTGGTGATGCCCGATGAGAACGGGCTGGACCTGATCCCGCGGATCAAGAAGATCCGGCCGGACCTGCGCATCATCGTGATGAGCGCGCAGAACACGCTGATCACCGCCGTGAAGGCGGCGGAGCGCGGCGCCTTCGAGTATCTGCCCAAGCCCTTCGATCTGAAGGAGCTGGTCTCCGTGGTCGAGCGGGCGCTGAATTCCAACACGCCGCCGGCCCCTCTGCCCGCCGACGCCGGGGAGGCGGACGAACAGCTTCCCCTGATCGGCCGCTCGCCGGCGATGCAGGAGATCTACCGCGTCCTTGCCCGTTTGATGGGCACCGACCTCACGGTGACCATCACCGGCGAGTCGGGCACCGGCAAGGAGCTGGTGGCCCGCGCGCTGCACGATTACGGCAAACGGCGCAACGGCCCCTTCGTCGCCATCAACATGGCGGCCATCCCGCGCGAACTGATCGAGTCCGAGCTGTTCGGTCACGAAAAGGGCGCCTTCACCGGGGCCACCAACCGCTCGACCGGCCGCTTCGAACAGGCGCAGGGCGGCACCCTGTTCCTCGACGAGATCGGCGACATGCCGCTGGAGGCGCAGACCCGCCTGCTGCGCGTGCTGCAGGAAGGTGAGTACACCACGGTCGGCGGGCGTACGCCCATCAAGACGGACGTACGCATCGTCGCCGCGACCCACCGCGACCTGCGCACCCTGATCCGCCAGGGCCTGTTCCGCGAGGATCTGTTCTACCGCCTGTGCGTCGTTCCCATCCGCCTGCCGCCGCTGCGCGAGCGTACGGAGGACGTGCCGCTTCTGGTCCGCCATTTCCTGAACCAGTGCTCGGCGCAGGGTCTCCCGGTGAAGAGCATCGACCAGCCCGCCATGGACCGGTTGAAGCGCTACCGATGGCCGGGCAACGTGCGTGAGCTGGAGAATCTGGTCCGCCGCCTCGCCGCGCTCTATTCGCAGGAGGTCATCGGGCTGGATGTGGTCGAGGCGGAGCTGGCCGACGCCACGCCCGCCGTCCAGCCGGTGGAAGAACCGCAAGGCGAGGGCCTCTCCGCCGCCGTGGAGCGGCATCTGAAAGACTATTTCGCCGCGCACAAGGACGGCATGCCGTCGAACGGCCTGTATGACCGGGTGCTGCGCGAGGTGGAACGGCCCCTGATCTCGCTCAGCCTCTCGGCCACGCGGGGAAACCAGATCAAGGCGGCGCAACTCCTCGGCCTCAACCGAAACACGCTGCGCAAGAAGATCCGGGACCTCGATATCCAGGTGGTGCGTGGATTGAAGTGATCCGGTGCCCGGCGGGGCGGCCGGGCGTCGCTGCCGTCCCACAGCGTGTTGTTTTTGCGACAGGCCTCCGGCGCCTCTGCCGTTCGCGATGCTCCTTAGGGACTGTGCGAAAGGCAGAGGGGTTGCCGCTTGGCATGACGGCAACAGCTCGTGTATCATTCTGGCAACAGACTGGTTGCCGGATTGATGTCGCCCACACCCCCTGAATCCACAACGCCGCTTTGGCAGCAGTTCCTTCGCTGGGCAACCCGGGTCGGGTTGGCGAAGCGGCTTGCCTTCGCGCTGTCGTTGGCCGCCCTGGTTGCGGGATTCGCGACCTACACGGCGCTGACGGAGAGCGCGCCGTTCGGGGAAACCAACCCGCGCACCGTCACATGGCTGCTGACCCTCGATCTGGCGCTGCTGCTCCTGCTCGGCGTGCTGATCGCGCGGCGGATCGTCTATCTGTGGATCGGACGGCGGCGCGGCCTCGCCGGGTCGCAGATGCATGTGCGGCTGGTCGCGGTGTTCAGCCTGCTCGCCGTCGCGCCGGCCATCATCATGGCCATCTTCTCCACGGTCTTCTTCTATGTCGGCGTGCAGTCCTGGTTCAGCGAGCGGGTGCGCACGGCGGTGAACGAATCGCTGGCGGTCGCCAGTGCCTATCTGCACGAGCACCAGCAGAACATCCGCGCCGACGCGCTCGCGATGGCCAACGACCTGAACCAGGAGGCGGCGCGGCTTGCCAGCGACCCCGAGCGGTTCGAGCAGGTGGTCGCCACCCAGGCGATGCTGCGCGCCCTGTCGGAGGCCATCGTCTTCAACGGGACGACCGGCGCCATCGTCGCGCGGTCCGGCTACACCTTCGCCCTGGAGTTCGACCCGATCCCCGACGACAAGCTCGCCACCGCCCGCCGCGGCGAGGTGGCGATGATCGTCAGCGAGAATGATGACCGGGTGCGCGCGCTGGTCCGCCTCGACCGCTTCGCCGACACTTATCTCTATGTCGGCCGCATGGTCGAGCCGCGCGTGCTGTCGCACATGGCCTCGGCGGAAGGGGCGGTGCGGGAGTTCGGGGCTCTGGAAAGCCAGCGCGGCAGCCTGCAAATCACCTTCACCTTGATCTTCCTGGTCGTGGCCATGCTGCTTCTGCTGGCGGCGGTGTGGGCGGGGCTGATCTTCGCGACGCGGCTGGCGCGGCCGATCAGCGCCCTGATCGGCGCGGCGGAGCGGGTGCGCGCCGGCGACCTGACCGTCCGCGTGACCGAGCCGCCGGGCGAGGACGAGCTTGGCCTGCTGTCGCGCGCCTTCAACCGCATGACGACGGAGATCGAAAGCCAGCGGCACGAGCTTCTTTCCGCCAACCGCCTGATCGACGAGCGCCGCCGCTTCACCGAGACCGTCCTGGGCGGCGTGTCGGCGGGCGTGATCGGGTTGGACGCGGAGGGGCGCATCACCCTGCCGAACTTCTCGGCCGCGCGCCTTCTCGGCGTCGAGGACGCGGAAAGCCTGATCGGGATGCGGCTGGCCGAGCTGTCACCGGAAATGGGGGAGCTGCTGGACCACGCGCCGGGCCGCCCCGGCCGGGTGGTGCAGGACCAGATCCAGATCCGCCGCCCCGGCACCACGCCGCTGACGCTGCTCGTCCGCATCTCCACCGAAGGGCGGGGCAGCGGGGAGATCCGCGGCTACGTCGTGACCTTCGACGACATCACCGAGCTGGTCTCCGCCCAGCGCAAGGCGGCCTGGGCCGACGTCGCCCGCCGCATCGCCCACGAGATCAAGAATCCGCTGACGCCGATCCAGCTCTCCGCCGAGCGGTTGCGCCGCAAGTACCTGAAGGAGATCACCAGCGACACCGAGGTCTTCACCATGTGCACGGACACCATTGTCCGGCAGGTGGACGACATCCGGCGCATGGTCGATGAATTCTCGGCCTTCGCGCGCATGCCGCAACCGGTGATGAAGCCCTGCAACCTCAACGATCTCGTCCGTCAGGCGGTGTTCCTGCAGTCCAGCGCGCACGCCGGCAAGATCAAGTTCGACATGGCGCTTCCCCAGGGGCCGCTCACCGTTCCCTGCGACAGCCGGCAGATCAGCCAGGCGCTGACCAACCTGCTGCAGAACGCCGCGGACGCCATCGAAGGCCGCCCGCCCCCCGCCGAGGGCGCCGAGCTGCCGCCCGGCCATGTCGCCATCCGGGTCGAGGTCGATGCCGAACGCATCGCCATGATCGTCGAGGACAACGGCAAGGGCCTGCCGACCGAGGAGCGCGACCGGCTGACCGAACCCTATGTGACGACGCGCGCCAAAGGCACGGGACTGGGGCTGGCGATCGTCAAGAAGATCATGGAGGACCACGGCGGCGTGCTGACCCTGGAGGACCGCGAAGGCGGCGGGGCGCGCGTCGGGCTGGTCATCCCCAACACGTCCACCAGCTCCGGCACGGCCGCGGGCGACGCCCCCGGCGGCGTCGGCACGCCGGCGGAGACCGGTGAAGAGAAGAGGCACGCAGCCCATGGCGCATGACATTCTGATTGTCGACGACGAAGCGGACATCCGGATGCTGATCGCCGGCATCCTGAACGACGAAGGCATGAAGACGCGCGAGGCCGCCGACGCCGACCAGGCGTTCGCCCAGGTCTCCGCGCGCCGGCCCAGTCTCGTGGTTCTGGACATCTGGCTCCAGGGCAGCCGGCTGGACGGGCTTCAGATCCTCGAACAGCTGATGCGCGACCACCGGAACCTGCCGGTCATCATGATCTCCGGCCACGGCAACATCGAGACCGCCGTCTCGGCCATCAAGATCGGCGCCTACGACTTCATCGAGAAGCCCTTCAAGGCCGACCGGCTGCTGTTGATGGTGGATCGCGCCATCGAGGCGGCCCGGCTGAAGCGCGAGAACGAGGAGCTGAAGCTGCGCGCCGGCGGCGAGGTGGAGCTGGTTGGCCGGTCCACCGCCGTCAACCACGTTCGCCAGAGCATCGAGAAGGTGGCGCCCACCGGCAGCCGCGTCCTGATCACCGGCCCCGCCGGATCCGGCAAGGAGGTGGTGGCCCGGCTGATCCACGCGCGCTCACGCCGGGCCGGCGGTCCCTTCGTCGGGCTGAACTGCGCCACCATGCGTCCCGACCGGCTGGAGATGGAGCTGTTCGGAACGGAGGCCGGGGTGGACGGCGGCGGTCGCAAGATCGGCACCTTCGAGCAGGCGCACGGCGGCACGCTGCTGCTCGACGAGGTGGCCGACATGCCTCTGGAAACCCAGGGCAAGATCGTCCGCGCGCTGCAGGAGCAGGTGTTCGAGCGGGTCGGCGGCGGCCAGAGGGTCGAGGTGGACGTGCGCGTCGTCGCCACCTCCAACCGCGACCTTCAGGCGGAGATCGACCAGGGGCGCTTCCGCCAGGACCTCTTCTACCGCCTCGCCGTCGTGCCCATCCGCGTGCCCTCGCTGGCCGAACGCCGCGAGGACATCCCGTTGCTGGCCCGCCATTTCATGCAGCGCTCCGCCGAGGCTGCCGGCCTGCCGGCCCGTGAGTTCGGCGAGGACGCCATGGCCGCGCTCCAGGCCTATGACTGGCCGGGCAACGTGCGCCAGCTGCGCAACGTGGTCGACTGGCTGCTTATCATGGCGCAGGGCGACCCCAAGGAGCCGATCCGCGCCGACCAGCTTCCGCCGGAGATCGGCGCCATCACCCCCACCGTCCTGAAATGGGACAAGGGGGGCGAGATCATGGGCCTGCCGCTTCGCGAGGCGCGCGAGGTCTTCGAGCGCGAGTATCTGCTGGCCCAGGTCACCCGCTTCGGCGGCAACATCTCCCGGACCGCCTCCTTCGTGGGAATGGAGCGTTCGGCCCTGCACCGCAAGCTGAAGTCGCTCGGCGTGCACGGAAGCGAGAAGGGCAAGCTGTTCGTCGAATAGGCCCCCATAGCCAAGCACTCGTTGTCTTCGCTTCAGAAGCAGGTTTCCCAGGCATGTCCCGAACGCGGACGGCTTGAGAGCCTGCTTTTTCCTTTTCCTGAAATCGGCGCCTGCCGCCTCTCGGCCCAAGCACTTCTGCTGATCGGTGTGGATTTCGATGGGCCGGCCCATTTCCACGGTTCGGTCAACTTCGACACCCGCAAGGACGGTGCTCCGGAGGGCGTCTTCACGCAGTTCTACTCACGATCGACAACAGCTGACGCCAAGGCCGGCACATCGGTCTGCGTTTCGCGATGACGGCCGGGGGAGGGCGATGGGGCACTTCCGTCACCTTTCCCCCTTCCCACGCTTGCGGGTCGGCCCGCATTTCCCTTCGCAAACATAGGGTTGGTGCGCCCAACCGCGAAATGGTAATGTCCTCGGCCTGAGCGCCTGGACAATGGGCGGGGAAGGGTGCAAAGGCCGTGAAGGTCATCGTTTGCGGAGCCGGGCAGGTCGGCTCGAACATCGCGCGCTATCTGGCGTCCGAAGGCAACAACGTCACGGTGATCGACCATTCGCCGGAACTCATCCAGCGGATCAGCGACACGCTCGACGTGCAGGCCATGGTCGGCCACGCCTCCCACCCCGACGTTCTGGAGGCGGCGGGGGCGGGCGAGACCGACATGATCATCGCGGTCACCCAGATCGACGAGATCAACATGGTCGCCTGCGAGGTGGCGCACGCCCTGTTCAAGGTGCCGACCAAGATCGCCCGCGTGCGCAACCAGAGCTATCTGAAGCCGATCTGGGCCGATCTGTTCAGCCGCGACCACATGCCGATCGACGTCATCATCTCGCCGGAGATCGCGGTGGCGCGGGCCATCGCCCGCCGGCTGCAGGTGCCGGGCGCCTTCGACATGATCCCGCTGGCCGACGGCAAGGTCCGCGTCGTCGGTGTCCTGTGCACGGAAACCTGTCCGGTCCTGCACACGCCACTGCGCCAACTGACCGGCCTGTTCCCCGACCTCGGGCTGGAGGTGGTGGCGATCATCCGCAACGACCGCTCCTTCATACCCGGCGGCGACGACCAGATGCTGCCCGGCGACGAGGTCTATTTCGCCTGCGACAACCGCCACCTGAACCGCGCCATGGCCGCCTTCGGCCACGAGGAGGTTGAGGCCCGCCGCATCATCATCCTGGGCGGCGGCAACATCGGGCTGTGTCTGGCGGAGGAGTTGGAGGCGAAATACCCCCAGGTCACCGCCCGCATCATCGAGATGAACCGCAGCCGCGCCCAGTTCGTGGCGCAGCGCCTGTCGCGCACCATGGTGCTGCACGGTGACGGTCTGGACCCGGAGATTCTGGAGGAGGCCAACGTCCGCGCCACCGAGACGGTGGTCGCCGTGACCAACGACGACGAGGGCAACATCCTGTCCTCGCTGCTCGCCAAGCGGCACGGGGCGAAGCGCGCCATCACGCTGATCAACAAGGCGTCCTACACCTCGCTGGTGTCGCCGCTGGGGATCGACGCCGTGGTCAGCCCGCGCGCCATCACCGTGTCGAACATCCTTCAGCACGTCCGGCGCGGCCGCATCCGCGCGGTGCACAGCCTGCGCGACGGCTTCGCCGAGGTGATCGAGGCGGAGGCGCTGGAAACCTCCGCGGTGGTGAACACGCCGCTGCGGGAGGTCAAGCTGCCCTCCGGGGTCATCGTCGGCGCCATCGTGCGCGGCGACGAGGTCATCATCCCGCGCCCGGCCACGGTGATCCGCCCGAAGGACCGCGTCATCATCCTCGCCACCGCCGGTCAGGTGAAAAAGGTGGAGAAGATGTTCGCCGTCCGGCTTGAATTCTTCTGATCGCCTCCCGTATCGTTTTTGGCACCAACAAAAAGAACCTCCATGGCTCGATGGGCATACGTCAACGGCCGTTACCTGCCGCATCGGCAGGCGGCGGTCCATGTGGAAGACCGCGGCTTCCAGTTCGCCGACGGCGTCTATGAGGTGGTGACTCTCCTCGATGGGCGCTTCGCGGACCTGGACGGCCATATGGAGCGTCTGGGCCGCAGCCTGTCGGAACTGCGCATGGACTGGCCGGCGGCCCCGCGCGTCGTGACGATGATCGCCCGCGAGCTGGTGCGGCGGAACGGCGTCCGCAACGGTTCGCTCTACATCCAGGTCACCCGCGGCGTCGCCCCGCGCGACTTCAAGTTCCCGGCAGAGATCCCCGCGACGCTGGTGATGACCGTCAAGCGGGTCACCGCCTTCGCCAAGCCGGAGCAGATCGAGAAGGGCGTGGCCGTGGTCACCGTGCCCGACATCCGCTGGGGCCGGCGCGACATCAAGACGGTCGGCCTCCTCGCCCCGGTCCTGGCCAAGCAGCAGGCCGCCGAATCGGGCGCCTACGAGGCATGGCTGATCGACCCGGACGGCACGGTGACCGAGGGGTCCTCCTCCAACGCCTGGATCGTCACGCAGAACGGCGTGCTGGTGACCCGCGCCCCGTCGCAGAAGATTCTCAACGGCATCACCCGCCTGTCGCTCCTGCGGCTGGCCGGGGAGCGCGGCATTCCGGTCGAGGAGCGCAGCTTCACGGTTGACGAGGCGCTCGCCGCCCGCGAGGCCTTCGTCTCCTCCGCCGGCACTTTCGCGCTGCCGGTGACCCGCATCGACGGGAAGCCGGTGGGCGAGGGCAGGCCGGGTCCGGTCACCTTGACGCTGCGTCAGGCCTATCTCGATTACGTGGCCGGCGGGGTGCCGTCATGAGCGACGCCGCCGCCGTCATCGACCGTCTGCCCGTTCTGCCGCGCGCCGTCCTCTACGACTGGGACAACACGCTGGTGGACAACTGGGGCACGGTGCGTGCCGCGCTGAACCATGCGCTGGTCACCTTCGGCCATCCGGCCTGGACCGAGGAGGAGGCGCGGGAGCGCATCAAGCAGTCGCTGCGCGACAGCTTCCCCCGCATCTTCGGGGAGCGCTGGACCGACGCGCGCGACCTCTTCTACGCCTATTTCGAGGCCCATCACCTGGAGCATCTGCGGCCCCTGCCGGGTGCGGAATCCCTGCTGCGCGGCTTTGCCGAGCGCGGAATCTATCAGGCGGTGGTGTCGAACAAGACCGGCCGCTTCCTGCGGGCGGAAGCCGACGCGCTGGGTTGGACCGGCTATTTCGGCCGTCTGGTCGGCGCCCAGGACGCCGAATTCGACAAGCCGCACGGCGCGCCGGTGCTGATGGCGCTGGAACCGGCGAACATTCCGCCGGGCCCGGACGTCTGGTTCGTGGGGGACGCCGACATCGACATGGAATGTGCCCATGGCGCGGGAATGGTCCCGGTGCTAATAGGGGCGGGCGAGGGCAGCGGCTTCACCCGCTTCCCTCCGGCCCATCGGTACGACACGTGCCATGCATTGTGCGGGTTGGTGGGCAGCGGTGGTGACACCATATCGGATGACCAGTAGTCGAGACGGTTGCGACCAACCATGACCTTATCGCTGCAGGGGGCGGGCTTCTAACAAGGGGCCCCAAAAAACACTGAAGAAGGGGGCGACATAAAATGTCTGAAAAAAGCCAAAATGTGCAGGACGTGTTCCTCAACCACGTCCGCAAGAACAAGACTCCCGTGACCGTGTTCCTCGTGAACGGTGTTAAACTTCAGGGAATCATCACCTGGTTCGACAACTTCTCGGTTCTGCTGCGGCGCGATGCGCATTCGCAGCTCGTCTACAAGCACGCCATCTCCACCGTGATGCCCGCGCATCCGATCCAACTTTTCGAGCCGCCCAAGGAAGGTGAAAACGTCTGATCTTCCGACCAATGGCAACGGCCGGACGCCTGATGCCTCCGGCCGCGCCATCGTGGTCCACCCCGTCCTCCGCAGTGAGGCGGACGGGGTCCTGCGCCATCCCGAATCCTGCCTGGACGAGGCGGTGGGCCTTGCCCGCGCCATCGATCTGGAGGTCGTGCACGCCGAATGCGCGCGGGTGAACCGCCCGCAGCCTTCGATCCTTCTCGGGTCGGGGACGGTGGAGCATTTTGCCCAGATCGTGGAGGAGACGGAGGCATCCCTCGTCATCCTCGACCACGCGCTGTCGCCGGTGCAGCAGCGCAACCTGGAAAAGGCCCTGAAGGTCAAGGTCATCGACCGCACCGGGCTGATCCTGGAGATCTTCGGCGCCCGCGCCCGCACGCGCGAAGGCATGCTCCAGGTCGAACTGGCCGCCCTGACCTACCAGAAGTCGCGCCTCGTCCGCTCCTGGACCCACCTGGAACGCCAGCGTGGCGGCTTCGGCTTCCTCGGCGGCCCCGGTGAATCCCAGCTTGAGATGGACCGCCGTCTGATCGGCGACCGCATCGTCAAGATCAAGAAGGAGCTGGAGGAGGTCCGCCGCACCCGCGGCCTGCACCGCAAGGCCCGCGCCAAAGTGCCGTACCCCGTGGTGGCGCTGGTCGGCTACACCAACGCCGGCAAGTCGACGCTGTTCAACCGGCTGGCCAACGCCGACGTCTTCGCCAAGGACCTGCTGTTCGCCACGCTGGACCCGACGATGCGTCAGGTGACCCTGCCGTCCGGGCGCAAGGTGATCCTGTCGGACACGGTGGGCTTCATCTCCGACCTGCCGCACGGGCTCGTCGCCGCCTTCCGCGCCACGCTGGAGGAGGTCGACGCCGCCGACATCATCCTGCATGTCCGCGACGTCTCCCACCAGGACAGCGAGGCCCAGAAGGCCGACGTGCACACGGTCATGAGCGACATGGGCATCGACCCGGACGCCGACGACCGCGTGATCGAGGTGCTGAACAAGATCGACGCGCTGGACGAGGAGTCCCGCGAGGCGGTCCTCGCCCAAACGGCCCGCAACCCGCGCGCCGTCGCGGTGTCCGCCCTGTCGGGGGCGGGGATCGCCGATCTCGACCGGCTGCTCGACCAGCGGATGAACGCCCACCGCCATGTGGTGGACCTGTCCGTCGCGCTGGGGGACGGGGCGGCGCTCGCGTGGCTCTATGCAAAAGGTGAGGTGCTGGACCGGCGGGACGACGAGGTCCAGGCCCACATCCAGGTGGCCATCGACCCGGCGGATCTGGCCCGTTTCGAGAAACGGTTCGTGCACGGCTGATCTTTCGCCATAAAGGACTCGGGCGCGTCATAATTCGTTCGTGCACGTGCGACGACATGACGCGCCCGATTTCAGCCCCGTCCTACGACGTCCGAGGTGTAGCCTTTTCCCAACGCGCCCCCGATATTTGAACCGGGGAGCCGATGGGTTATCCCCGGGAGGAGGCCCGCCTATGCGTTTGCAGACCGATCCAACACACTTTTCGATCACCGCCTTCCTGGCCGATCAGGTGACCCTGGTCGCCCGCCAGGAGCAGTTGTCGCCCGGTGCCGCGGTGCTGCGCATCCAGGAATTGTCGCGCGACACCGCCGGCCGCGCCCGGCTTCTGGAAATCATCAGTGACGCCTGGCGCAAGGAAACCAACCCGACGGAAAGCAGCAAGATTGCCGCCCTGCGGTCCGAACTGGCCGCCTGGGCGCTGCACGTCACGCCCAGCGACAGCCTGCCGCGCTCCTGACGGAGCGGGGAGGGTGCGGGGTCGAGGATTTGTCCGTGGCTATGCGGCGGGCGGGGCGCCATAATGGGTGCACGGCCCGCCTCTTCTTTTGTCCGGATTCCCTTGCCCGTTCCGCTCGTTCTTCTGCCCCTGGCGCTTTTGGCCTTCATGGCCCCCGCCGCCGCCGCCGAGCGGATGCTGCCGCCGGGATTCGTCGAAGAACCGCCGGTCGCTCCGGAGGATCCCCTGCCGCCGGAACCCGCGGTGTTTCCGCCCGCCCCCTTCAGCCCGCTGGTCGTGGCGCCGGACCCGAAGGAACTGCTGAAGGCCTGCAAGGAAGCCACCTTCACCGACTGTTTCCGCCTGTGGCGTCCACCCCCGCCGCCGCCCAAGGAGGAAACCCGGGAAGCGCGCGACGTTCCGCAGTCCCCACCCGATCCGAACGCGCCGCGCAAGCCGCCGGAACCCGGCCCGCTGACCGGCACGCCGCCCGCCCCCAACCCCGCGGCCGATCAGGCCACCTATGATGCGCTGGTGAGAGCGTTGAAAGACAGTGGTCTGGACGGCAAAGTCATGCTGCCGGAACCGCCGAAGGATGGCGGAACGGTCCTGAGACTCGACCCCCGATCCAACAAAGCGGCACCGAAACCGTGACAGATTTTCCGATTCCTGACGTCGACCGCGTCTCCGCGATCATCCGCGATGTCGCGGAAAGCGAGATCCTTCCCTATTTCCGCGATCTGGCGAACGCCGGCATCCGTGAGAAGACCGGGCCGGCCGATCTCGTGACCCTGGCCGACGAGGCGGGCGAACGCGCCCTGACGCCGCGCCTGCTGGACCTGCTTCCCGGCAGCACGGTGGTGGGGGAGGAAGCCGTCTCCGAGGACAAGTCCCTGCTGGACCGCATCCACGGCGACGCACCGGTCTGGATCATCGACCCGATCGACGGCACCTTGAACTTCGCGAACGGGCGTCCGCTCTTCGCGGTGATCATCGCCCTGGCCTGCCGCGGCGAGACGGTGGCCGGCTGGATCTACGATCCGTGCGACGGGCGCATCGCCACGGCGGTGAAAGGGCAGGGCGCCTACCTGAACGGCAAGCGCGTCACGGTTGCCCCGGCGGTCCCCCTGGCCGAGATGACCGGAGCCTTGTCGACGCGATTCTGCACGGAGGAACTGGGGCGCCAGCTCGATGAGCGCGGCCGCGCCCTCGGTCCGCGCGTCTGCCTGTCCAGTGCTGCGCAGGAGTATCTGCGCCTGCTCGACGGCCGGGCCCATTTCTCGATGTACCACCGCCTGATGCCTTGGGATCACGCGGCGGGCGTCCTGCTCCACGCGGAGGCCGGCGGCTACAGCGCGCTGTTCGATGGCTCGCCCTATCGACCGACCGTGCTCAACGGTGGGGTGATGCTGACCCCCGACCGTGCGAGTTGGGAAGCGATGCACCGGCATCTGTTCGGCTAAGGCGGGGGCGCACCGGACTACCGCACACGTCCTCCGACCGGGACCGGATTCGGCGGGAACTCCACGGGCACGGCGGCCTTATAGTGCCAGGATGCCGGAAACGGCCGCCGTGAGCCTTGCGGAGCGCCCGATCATGAAGGCCATTGCCCTGAAGCGCGTGCTGTTGGTGGCGTCCTTGCTGGCGCCCACAGCCTGCGCGGAGCGGATCGCCGAGTGTCAGCCCAGCGTCGGTGCGGCCTCGGCGGCCGGCGCGGCGCAATGCTCCACCGAGTCCGAGGCCACGGACGTCGCCCTGGATCACGAGGTGGTTCGCGCCATCGACGCCGAGCCCGTGCTCAGCGTGGCGCCGCCGCAGCGCCGGAAGGCCCGGCCCGCCACGCACGCGCATTCCATGGAGTGAAATGGGCCACCGCCCCTCGGAACCCGCCATCGCCACCATGTGTTGGACCAACGCAACAACGGCGGGTGATCCATGCAAACGGCCAACATCCACGATCCCCTGAGCATCGAGAGCGTCTATCCACGAAGCGCCTTCGACAACGATGCGCGGCAGAACGCGCGGGACAAGGAGGCGGTGGAGCATGGCGTGATGATCCTGTCGATGCCGGACGCCGACGGGAATTTCTCGCTGAAGCCCTCCCAACGTCATGTCGGCGAGCCGGCCACGACGACCCATTCGGTTTTTCTGTCGCCGACGCTGGAAAATTCGGAGTATGGAGCGCTCACTCCGAGCGACACCGGCTACGACGGTCCGATCGAGCCGGCTGAGGCTCGCGAAACGTCCGGCGATCCCTACCGGTCGTTCGTGGAATCGGTGATCCGGGCCGCCCGTGACGCGGATTTCCCGCCGCCGCCGCCCGCCGAAAGCCTGAAGGGATTTCGCGGAGGCTGAAGAATCGAAGAGCGGAGGGCGGCCAGAGTCGCCCTCCTCGTTTCCTGCTGACTTCATTTTTCATAATCTTGCTTATATGATTTTAATGGTCGGGCGGGGCGTGTTCCCTTTTCTCGCTGTGACGGGTCGGCTAAGGTCGCTGTCCCGTCCCGTTGCCGAAGAAGACTCTCCAATGGCCCGCAACATCGACCGCCTGATCGACGTCATGGCCCGCCTGCGCGACCCCAACGGCGGATGCCCGTGGGATCTGGAGCAGACCTACGCCACCATCGCGCCGCACACGATCGAGGAAGCCTACGAGGTGGCCGACGCCATCGAGAAAGGCGACATGCCGGCGCTGCGCGAGGAGTTGGGCGATCTGCTTTTCCAGGTGGTCTATTACAGCCAGATGGCCCGCGAAGAGAACCTGTTCGACTTCGACGAGGTTGCGGGCGTCATCGCCGACAAGATGATCCGCCGCCACCCGCACGTCTTCGGCGCCGAGGAGGTCAAGGGCGCCGACATGCAGACCTCGCGCTGGGAGGACCACAAGGCCGCCGAGCGCGCCGCCAAGGCTGCCGAGGAAGGCCGCGCCCCGTCCGCCCTGGAGGGCGTCATCGCCGGCCTCCCCGCCCTCACCCGCGCCCTGAAGCTGCAGAATCGCGCCGCCCGCGTCGGCTTCGACTGGACCGACGCGCGGGACATCCTCGACAAGATCGAGGAGGAGGTTCGCGAGCTGCGGCACGAGATGGACAGCGGCTCCGCCCCGGACCGGGTGGCCGATGAGCTGGGTGACCTTCTCTTCGCTCTGGTCAACCTCGCCCGCCGCCTGAAGGTCGAGCCGGAATCGGCGCTGCGCGGCACCAACGCCAAGTTCGAACGGCGCTTCCACCGCATCGAGGCGCTGCTGTCCGAACAGGGCCGCACGCCCAAGGAGGCGACGCTGGACGAGATGGAGGCCTTCTGGCAGCAGGCCAAGCGTGAGGAACGCGGCGAGGCCTGACCCGCCCTCAGCGTGCGGCGCTGGTCTCCAGCAGCGCCAGCAGGCCGGCCAGCAGATCGGTCGGCCGCGGCGGGCAGCCGGGAATGCGCAGGTCCACCGGCAGCACCTCCTCCACCGGACCGACGCAGGCGTAGCCACCGGCGAACAGCCCGCCGCTGACCGCGCAGTCGCCGCAGGCCACCAGCCATTTCGGGCCGGGCGTGGCGTCCCACGTGCGGACGAGCGCCTCGCGCATGTTGCGGGCGACCGGACCGGTGACCAGCAGCACGTCGGCGTGGCGCGGCGAGGCGACGAAGCGGATGCCGAAGCGCTCCAAGTCGTAGATCGGGTTGTTCAGCGCATGGATTTCCAGCTCGCAACCGTTGCAGGACCCCGCATCGACCTCGCGGATCGACAGGCTGCGGCCCAGCCGGGCCTTGGCGGCCTTGTCGAGCTTTCCGGCCAGTTCCGCCAACGCCTGATCGGCGGGGGCCGGAGCGGCTTCGGTCACCGGGCCGCCGGTCAGGGAGGTCAGGATGTGCTTCAGCATCGGCGGCCTCCTTACAGGTCGTGTCCCGCGTAGGAACAGTTGAACGACTTGTTGCACAGCGGGAAGTCGGCGACGATGTTGCCGCCGATGGCCGCCTCCAGCAACGGCCACTGGAACCAGGACGGGTCGCGCGGGTGGCAGCGGGTGACGACGCCCTCCCCGTCCAGCCGCACCCAGGTCAGAATCTCGCCACGGAAGGATTCGACCAGGGCCATGCCCTCCCCGCCCCGCCCGGCCTCCAGCGGGACCGATGGATGGTCCAGACCGCGCGAGATCGCCGGCAGGCGGGCGACGATCTGTTCGATCAGGGAGAGGGACTGCTCCACCTCGCGGATGCGCACCCACACGCGGGCGTTCACGTCGCCCTCGGTCAGCACCGGCACCTCGAACGTCAACTCGTCGTAGGGCGCGTAGCCGGGGCTGCGGCGGGCGTCCTGGTCGCGGCCGGAAGCGCGCCCGACATGGCCGCCGGCGCCGAAACGGGTGACCAGCTCCGCGGACACGAACCCGGTGGTGACCGTGCGGTCCTGCAAGGACGCCTTGCCGTCATAGATGGCAACCAGCGGCGGAAAGCGTTTGCGCAGCTCGGCCACCAGTTCCAGCAACAGGCCGGCGCCGCGCTCCGGCAGATCGGTGGCGACGCCGCCGGGGATCACCCGGTCCATCATCAGACGGTGTCCGAAGCAGGCGTCCGCCGTGCGCAGCACCCGCTCCCGCAACTGGCTGGTCTGGGCCAGCATGAAGGCGAAGGCGGCGTCGTTGCAGATGGCGCCGATGTCGCCCAGATGGTTGGCGATCCGCTCCAGCTCCGCCATCAGGGCGCGCAGCCACACCGCCCGCGCCGGCACCTCGATCCCGAGCGCCGCCTCCACCGCGCGGGCGAAGGCGAGGCTGTGCGCCACCGTCGCGTCGCCCGAGATGCGAGCGGCCAGCCTCGCCGCCTCCGCCACCGGCCTGCCCTGCATCAGCCCCTCCACCCCGCGGTGGACGTAGCCGAGCCGCTCCTCCAGCCGGACGACGGTTTCGCCGTTGGCGGTGAAGCGGAAATGGCCGGGCTCGATGATCCCGGCATGGACGGGACCGACCGGAATCTGATGCAAGCCCTCACCCTCCACCGGCAGGAAGGTGTAAGGGCCGGGGTTGGGAACCGGTGCCGCCGGCTGCTCCGACAAGGGGCGGCGCACACCCCAGGCGTCGTGGTCCAGCCAGGGGCGCGGATCGGTCGTGCGCTCTGCCACCAGGCCGTAGAGATCGTGGGCGGCGCGCTCCAGCCGGTTGGCGGCGGGGCGCACGGCGCTCAGGCTGGGGAAACGGCCTTGCGGGCAGTCGAGGCTGACCACCGCGACGTCGCCGGAGAAATCCTCGCGGAAGGCGGCGTGGACCGCCTTCGGCTCGCCCCACAGGCCGAGCAGGCTCCAGCCGTTGCCCGCCAGCCCCTCGATCAGGCGCAGCCAGCCGTCGCGACCCAGCCGATAGCGCGGCCAGGGCCGGTGTCCCTCGACCGGCGTGCCGATGCGGTTCAACAGGCCGAACAGCGGTTCTTCCCCGTACATGCCGCCTCCCCTACCCCAGCAGCGCCGCGACGGTCTGGAACCACGCGACCAGCGGCCCCGGCAGCCAGACCCCTGCCACCAGAACCAGCGCCAGATGCGCGTAGAGCGGAACCAGCGTTCCCTGCACCGGCACCGATGCCACCGGAGCGCCGCTGCCCTCCACCATGCCGGGCGCGCCGAAGCAGAGCTGCTGGACCCGCAGCACCAGCGCCCCGAAGGCGACCAGGATGCCCACGACCAGCGGCAGGGCCAGCAGTGGCTGCCGGGCGAAGGTGCTGGTGACCAGCAGGAATTCGCTCATGAACACGCCGAACGGCGGCAGACCGGCGATGGCCACGACCCCGGCCAGCAGGCCCCAGCCCAGCGCCGGATGGCTGACCGTCAGGCCGGAAATCCGCTCGATCCGTTGCGTGCCGGTCACCTGAACGGCGTGGCCGACCGCGTAGAAGATGGCCGACTTGGTCAGGCTGTGCATGGCCATGTGCAGCAGCCCGGCGAAGTTGGCGAGCGGCCCGCCCATGCCAAAGGCGAAGGTGATGATGCCCATATGCTCGATGGAGCTGTAGGCGAAGAAGCGCTTCACGTCGCGCCGCCGGTAGAGCATCAGCCCGGCCAGCAGCAGCGAGGCCAGCCCCATGGCGATCATCAGCGGCCCCGGCGCGATGGCCTGCCCGTTCGCCGCCAGCAGCATCTTGAAGCGCAGCACGGCGTAGAGCGCCACATTCAGCAGCAGGCCCGACAGCACCGCGGAAATCGGCGTCGGCCCCTCCGCGTGGGCGTCGGGCAGCCAGGCGTGCAGCGGCGCCAGCCCGACCTTGGTGCCGTAGCCGATCAGCAGGAAGACGAAGGCGAGGTTGAGGATCGCCGGGCTGATCTTGGCGACGTGGCCCATCAGCTCCGTCCAGGTCATCGCCGCCATGCCCGGACCCATCACCGGCTGGGCGGCCATGTACATCAGAATGGTGCCGAACAGGGCGAGCGCGATGCCGACGCCGCACAGGATGAAGTACTTCCACGCCGCCTCGATGCTGGCGGCGGTGCGGTACAGGCTGACCATCAGGACGGTGGTCAGCGTCGCCCCCTCCACCGCCACCCACATGACGCCCAGGTTGTTGGCCGACAGGGCCAGCAGCATGGTGAACATGAAGGCCTGGTACATGGCGTGGTAGAAGCGCAGCTTGCGCTCGTCCAGCTTCCCCACCGCGATCTCGTGGGCGATGTAGCCGGCGGAAAAGACGCTGGTGGTCAGCCCGACGAAGGCGGTCAGCGCGATCAGGTAGATGTTGAAGGCGTCCACGACGAACAGCGGACTGCTCGACGGCTCCAGCCCGAACAGGACCAGGGACGCCAGCAGCGTGACGGCGGAGAAGCCGATGTTCAGCCGCGCGCCCAGCCGGTGGCCGGGAACCAGAGCGAGGACGGCGGCGCCGATCAGCGGGGTGGCGACGATGACGGCGACGACGCTCAATCGCTTTCCCCCCGGAAGCTCTCGATCTTCTGCATGTCAAGCGTGTCGAACCGCTCGCGGATGTGGAACAGGAAGATGCCGAAGATGATGAAGGCCACCATGACGGAGAAGGCCACCGACATCTCGACCACCAGCGGCATTCCCGCCGCGCCGACCGCCGCCAGGATCAGCCCGTTCTCGATCGACATGAAGCCGACGACCTGACTGACCGCGTTGCGCCGGGAGATCATCATCAGCAGGCCGAGCAGGACGACCGACAGCGACAGCGCCAGATTCTCGCGGGTCAGGGCGGTGGCGTCGGCGGTCACCGGAAGCACCAGCAGGATCGACAGGGTGACCAGCGACACGCCCGCCACCATGGTCAGCCCGATGCCCAGCGCCGGCTCGATCGTGCGGTGGATCTTCATCTTCACGATGATGCGGTGCAGCACCACCGGGATCAGGATGGCCTTGAGGACCAGGGTCAGGAGCGCTGTGATGTAAAGGTGCGGCTCCCCATGGGAATAGGCCTGCCACGCCGCCGTCGCGGTCAGGGCGAGCGCCTGCATGGTGAAGACGTTGAGCAGAGAGAACAGCCGACGCTGGTAGAGCAGGGCGAAGCTCATCAGCAGGACGACGGCCCCCAGCATGTGCGCGGCGTCATAGCCCAGGTCGCTCACCTCACACCCCCCGCGACACGTAGAGGAAGATCGCGCCGAGCAGGCTGAGCAGCAGGGCACCGCCGAGGAACTCGCCGACCCGGAAGACGCGCATCTTGGCGATGGAGGTCTCGAACAGCGCGAGCAGGGTCCCGCCGACGGCCAGCTTCGCCACAAAGACCAGAACGCCGCCCAGCGCCGCCGCCACGCCGGACCCGGCCGTCGCCATGCCCCAGGGCGCGAAGACGCAGGCGATCAGCGCCATGTAGAGCAGCATCTTGAGCATGCTCGCCGCCTCGACCAGGGCGAGGTGGCGGCCGGAATACTCCAGCACCATGGCCTCGTGCACCATGGTCAGCTCCAGGTGCGTGGCCGGGTTGTCGATGGGGATGCGCGCGTTCTCGGCGATCGCCACCATGACCAGCGCGATCAGCGCGAGCGCCAGGGAGATGCGCAGGCCGACCGCGCCGGACATCATGAAATCGGCGATCTCGGCGAGCGAGGTGCTGCGGACCAGGATCGCCACCGAGAAGACGATCATCAGCATCGCCGGTTCGGCGAGTGCTGCGATCATCATCTCGCGCGACGAACCGATGCCGCCGAAGCTCGTCCCCGTGTCCATCCCGGCGAGCGCCAGAAAGAAGCGCGCCGAGCCGAGCAGCGCGATCAGCGCGATCAGGTCCGCCGTGGGGGCGAGCGCCAGTTGGGTGGTGAAGACCGGCACCAGCCCGGCGGCCAGCCAGATCGCCGTGAACATCATGTAGGGCACGGCGCGGAACAGCCAGGAGGCGTTGCGGGCCAGCACCACCTCCTTGCGCAGCAGCCGCAGCAGGTCCCGATAGGGCTGGACCACTGACGGCCCCCGCCGTCCGACCAGCCGCGCCTTGACCAGCCGCACCCAGCCGGTCAGCAGCGGCGCCAGGGCCAGCACCAGCAGCATCTGCAGGGTCTGATAGAGGGTGGCGAGCAGCAGCGTCATCGTTGCGTCACCGCCACCATTACCAGCAGCACGACCAGCGCCAGGAACATCAGGGTCAGGTAGCGGCGGATGGTCAGGAACTGCAGGCGGTTGGCCTTCTCGGCCAGCCAGCCCACCGCGCGGGACAGCGGCTCCACCACCACGACCCAGGCCGGGTCGGTCCAGGTCACCGACAGGCGGGCGGGGCGCGTGTCGCCGGGCGCCGGCATGTCCACATGGTCGCGGGCGCGGAACACCGTACTGCCGAAGGCACGGCGGATCGGCTGGCCGAAGCTGGAGGCCGTGTATTGGGTGACCGCCGCCGGGTCCGGCCCGTCGAAGCCGCAGCCCCAGGGGATCGACCAGCGCACCCGGTCGCTCGCCTTGCGGTGGATGCCCAGCACCAGCACGACCGACAGCAGCGCGATCACCACCAGCATGATCAGGCCGTTGTAGGAGTTGCCGATGGCCGAGGTCGGGGCCAGCCAGAACCACGGCTGATAGGCACGCCCGTCGAACGGACCGGCCTCGACCAGCAGGCGCAGCGCCGGCTCGAACAGGCGGAGCAGCGGCGTCGGCAGCACGCCGAGCACGACGCAGAGCACCGCCGGAACCGCCATGCCCAGCCGCATCGCCCGCCCGACCTCCACCGCCTCCCCGGCGGCGCGCGACCGCGGTCGGCCCAGGAAGGCGATGCCGTAGAGCCGCACGAAACAGGCGCCGGCAAGCGCGGTGGCGAGCGCCAGGGCGGCGCCGACCACCGCGATTTCGATCTTCAGCGACCATTCCGACAGCGCCGGGGCGTTCAGGATGGCTTGGAACAGCAGCCATTCCCCGACGAAGCCGTTCAGCGGCGGCAGGGCCGAGATCGCCGCGGCGCCGATCAGGGCGAGGACGGCGGTGGTCGGCATGCGGTGGATCAGCCCGCCCAGCCGGTTGAGGTCGCGCGATCCCGTGGCGGTCAGCAGCGCGCCCGCCGCGAAGAACAGCAGGCTCTTGAACAGGGAATGGTTGACGACATGGAGCAGAGCCGCCGCCAGGGCGAGCGCGGCGATCACCGGCGTGTGGGCGGCCTTGAAGACCAGCGCCAGCCCCAGCGCAATGACGATGGCCCCGATGTTCTCCACCGTCGAATAGGCGAGCAGCCGCTTCACGTCGTCCTGCATCAGCGCGTAGAGCACGCCCATCACGGCGGTCAGCGCGCCGAAACCCATGGTCACCCCGCCCCACCACCACTCCGGCTCGCCCAGCAGGTCGAACAGCACGCGGATCATCGCGTAGACGGCGACCTTGGTCATCACGCCGGACATCAGGGCGGAGACGTGGCTGGGTGCGGCCGGATGGGCCAGCGGCAGCCAGACATGCAGCGGCACCAGTCCCGCCTTCGACCCCGCCCCCAGCAGGATCAGCACGACGACCAGCGCGGCGGCCCCCGCCGCCGGGGCGTGGGCGCGGATGGCGGCGAAGCTGTAGTCGCCGTGCGCCGTCGCCAGGACTCCGAAGGCCAGCAGCAGGCAGGCCGTCCCGAAGCTCGCCATGAGGAGGTAGAGGCGCGCGGCCTTCGGCGTGTCCGGCTCCCGATGGGTGGACAGCACGAGCAGCCAGGAGGCCAGCGACATGAACTCCCAGGACAGCAGGAAGGTGAAGGCGTCGGCGGCGATCAGCACCATGTTCATGCCCGCCAGGAACAGCGGGTAGAGCGGCAGCACCGGCCCGTCCTGGGATCCGCCATGGGCATCGTGATGCGCCCGCTCATACCCCCAGCCGAACAGGCTGGCGGTGATGCCGCCCAGATTGACGACGATCAGGAAGACGGCCGACAGCGCGTCGGCGCGCAGGTGGGCCTGGATCCAGGGCAGCCCGACCGGCAGGACCAGCGCCGCGTCCGGCCCGCCCCCGGCCAGCCGGAGCGCCGCCCACAGCGCGATCAGCGCGCAGGCTGCCGCCGTTCCGCCATAGACCACCGTGGGCGCTTGCGGCAGCCGCCTCGCCGCGGCGCCGGCGACGGCCACAGCGAACAGGAAGGCGATTGCCGAAACGACCAGTCCCAAGGCTGCGATCCGTTTGGATTAGACCCACAATCAGTAAGGATGTTTCTCCCAACGAACGCAAGGGGAAAAACTCTGTCGCGTTCATCTTGCGAGTGCGCGTGCTTTGGGCGACACGCGCACAGAAAAAAGGCGGCTCACCAATTCGGGAGCCGCCGGAGTCTGTTCGGGAGGAAACGCAACCAAGTTGCAGGGGAAGATATGCGCCCGTTAAGGTTAACAGCGCGTAAAGGACGCGGGCTTTTTCTTTGACTATACTTTTTCGCACGCGCCCGGCCGCGGATTCGCGCGTCCGATCCGGACCGGTCTTCCCGCCCTCTCCCAGATCGGCACTGGCCGGGAAGGCCCGCTTCGCGCTATAGGAGGCCCCTTCCCTTTCACCAGTCACCGGTCTTCCATGCCGTCCACGTCCATCAGCCAACGCATCGCCGACGAGCTTGCGGTCCGTGAATCCCAGGTCGCTGCGGCCGTCAAGCTGCTCGACGAAGGATCGACCGTTCCCTTCATCGCCCGTTACCGCAAGGAAGCCACGGGCGGGCTCGACGACACGCAGTTGCGCACGCTGGAGGAACGCCTGTCCTACCTGCGCGAGTTGGAGGACCGGCGCGAAGCGATCCTGTCCTCCGTCCGCGAGCAGGACAAGCTGACGCCGGAGCTGGAGCTGCAAATCCGTCAGGCCGACACCAAGACGCGCCTGGAAGACCTCTACCTGCCCTACAAGCCGAAGCGCCGCACCAAGGCGCAGATCGCCCGCGAGGCTGGGCTGGAGCCGCTGGCCGACCGGCTGCTCGCCGACCCGACGCTTCGGCCGGATGCCGAGGCCGCCGGCTTCGTCAGCGCCGACAAGGGCGTCGCCGACGTCAAGGCGGCGCTCGACGGCGCCCGCCACATCCTGGTGGAGCGCTTCGGCGAGGATGCCGAGCTGGTCGGCAAGCTGCGCGGCGCCATGGCCGACAAGGGCGTGGTGACGGCCAAGGTGATCGAGGAGAAACGGGCGGAAGGCGCCAAGTTCTCCGATTACTTTGAGTTCGACGAGCCCTGGGCGAAGGTGCCCTCGCACCGCGCGCTGGCGCTGTTCCGCGGCCGGACGCAGGGCGTGCTGGACATCCGCCTGGACCTGCCGGTCGAGGAAGGACAGCCCCACCCGGCCGAGCGCACCATCGCCGCCCACACCGGCATCCGCGACCAGGGCCGCCCGGCCGACAAGTGGCTGTCCGACGTGGTGCGCTGGACCTGGAAGCTGAAGATCGGCCCGCATGTCGAGACCGATTTGATGGGCGATCTTCGCGAGCGCGCGGAGGACGAGGCCATCCGCGTCTTCGCCCGCAACCTGCACGATCTGCTGCTCGCCGCGCCCGCCGGCCCACGCACCACCATCGGCCTCGACCCCGGCATCCGCACCGGCGTGAAGGTCGCCGTGGTTGACGCCACGGGCAAGCTGGTCGACACCGCCACCGTCTACCCGCACCAGCCGAAGAACGACTGGGACGGCTCCATCGCCGCCATCGCCGCACTGGCGGTGCGCCACAAAGCGGAGCTGATCTCCATCGGCAATGGCACGGCAAGCCGCGAGACGGACAAGCTGGTCGCCGACCTGTTCAAGCGCCACCCGGAGCTGAAGCTCACCAAGCTGGTGGTCAGCGAGGCGGGCGCGTCGGTCTATTCGGCCTCCGAGACCGCGGCGGCGGAGTTCCCGAAGCTGGACGTCAGCCTGCGCGGCGCCGTGTCCATCGCCCGCCGCCTCCAGGACCCGCTGGCCGAACTGGTGAAGATCGAGCCGAAATCCATCGGCGTCGGCCAGTACCAGCACGACGTGTCCGGCGGCAAGCTCGCCCGCTCGCTGGACGCGGTGGTGGAGGACTGCGTGAACGCGGTCGGCGTCGACCTGAACACGGCGTCCGTTCCGCTGCTGACCCGGGTGTCCGGCCTGAACGAGACGATCGCCCGCAACATCGTGGAGCATCGCGACCGCAACGGCGCCTTCCGCTCACGCAAGCAGCTGCTCGACGTGGCGCGCCTCGGCCCGAAGACCTTCGAGCAGGCCGCCGGCTTCCTGCGCATCCGCGAGGGCGACAACCCGCTGGACACTTCCGCCGTCCACCCCGAGGCCTATCCGCTGGTCGAGCGCATCCTGAAGAAGACCGGCAAGGATCTCGGCAGCGTCATCGGCGACGCCCGCTTCCTGCGTGGACTGAACGCCGAGGACTTCACCGACGAGCGGTTCGGCGTGCCGACCATCGAGGACATCCTGAAGGAGCTTGAGAAGCCGGGCCGCGATCCGCGTCCGGAATTCAAGACCGCCACCTTCCAGGAAGGGGTCGAGGAGCTGAAGGATCTCCAGACCGGCATGGTTCTGGAAGGGGTGGTGACCAACGTCACCGCCTTCGGCGCCTTCGTGGACATCGGCGTGCACCAGGACGGGCTGGTCCACATCTCGCAGCTGTCCACCAGCTTCGTGAAGGACCCGCACACCGTCGTGAAGGCCGGCGACATCGTGAAGGTCAAGGTGCTGGAGGTGGACATCCCGCGCAAGCGCATCGGGCTGACCATGCGGCTGACCGACGCCGCCCCGCGGCCGGAGCGGGGCCAGGGCCGGGGAGAGGGCCCGCGGGGAGAAGGCCAGCGTGGCGACGACAAGCGCCGGGACGACCGCCGCGGCCCGCCGCCCGGCAAGGGCGGCTCGGCTCCGAAGCCGGCCGTCGCCCCCAAGCCGGCCAAGGCGCCGGAGCCCATCAACAACGCCTTCGCCGAAGCCTTCGCGCGGGCGCAGGCCGGAAAGAAGCGGTAAGGCCACAGCGGGCGCAGCGTGGGGCGGGGCGGACACACTCCGGTACTCTCCCCATGGACGGTTCGTGCGCCAAAGGCTAGTCTGCACCGACGCCAACCGCACAGGCGCCCATGCTCTCTTCGGCAACCCGAATCGTCGGCCTGTACACGGTCCTCGCCACCGCCTGGGTGGTGGGGTCCGACCGCCTTTTGGACGCCGCCGGGTTGGGCGAGGTGGTGCTGATCCAGAACGTCAAGGGCACGGCCTTCGTCCTGTTCACCGCCCTGGCGTTGTGGGGGTTCCTGCGCCAGGAATTCAAGCGGCGCGCCCGGTCGGAGGATGCCCTGCGCTCGACGCTGCAACGGCTGGCCCAGTCGGAGGCCGATCTCCGCTCGGTCATCGAGAAGCTGCCGGATTCCTTCTTCCGCACCGACCTGGACGGCCGGGTCAGCATGGCCTCCCCCCAGTTCGCGCGGGAGTTCGGGCTGGCTCCCGAAACGGTGATCGGCACCCGCATCGCCGACCACTACGTGGAGGAGAACGGGCGCGCCAAGTTCCTGGCGGCCTTGGAGGAAGCGGGCGGCGAGGTCCGCGACCACCGCATGCCGATGCGGCGGCGGGACGGCACCGTCTTCTGGATTTCCGCCAACGCCTACATCCGCCGCGATCCCGACGGGCGGCCCATCGGGATCGAGGGAATCGCCCGCGATACCACCGCCCAGCATCATCTGGAGGAGCGCCTGCGCTACCTCGCCGGGCACGACGCGCTGACCGGCCTGTGCAACCGCATCCGCTTCGAGGACCGGCTGGAGCACGCCATCGCCCGCGCCAAGCGCGAGGACAGGAGCTTCGCCCTGCTCTTCCTCGACCTCGACGGGTTCAAGGAGGTCAACGACACCCACGGTCACCACAAGGGCGACGAGGTGCTGGTGACCACCGCGCAGCGCCTGTCCGGCGCGCTGCGCCACAGCGACACCACCGCCCGCATCGGCGGCGACGAGTTCGCCGTTCTGCTGGAGGGCGACATCTCCGTCGAGAACGCCCGGGCCGTGGCGGAAAAGGTCATCGACGCCATCGACCGGCCCCTGCCCGGCCTTGACCTGTCGGTGTCGGCCAGCGTCGGCATGGCCTTCTACCCGTCGGATGGCGCCGACGCCGGCGTTCTGCTGCGCTGCGCCGATCAGGCCATGTACCGCGCCAAGCGCCTGGGCAAGAATCGGCTGGAACTGGGCACCGCCTGAGCGGGACGGCCACCGCCAGAAGGGTTGGCCGTCAGGACGGCTTGGCCGCGTCCATCACCAACCGAATGCCCAGCGCGCCGATGACCGAGGCCGCCAGCCGGTCGATCCACGCCTTGGACCGCAGATAGGCGGCGCGGGGGCGGCCGGCGGAGAAAGCCACGGCGACGATGGCGTACCAACCCGTCTCGACCAGGAACACGGCGGGCGGCAGGGCCAGCAGAACCCAGGCCGGCGGCGAAGCCGGCAGAAGGGCCGCGAAGATGCTGGCGTAGACGATGGCGGTCTTCGGATTGCTGACCTGCGTCGCCAGCCCGATCCCGAAGGAGCGCAAGATGCCGTGGGACTTGGCGGCGCCATCCGGAACGCGGACAGGCTCCGCCGCTCCCCGCCAGATCCGCACCGCCAGATGGACGAGATAAAAGCCGCCCGCGACTTTCAGGATCAGATAGAGCCACCCGACCTGAATCAGCAGGGCGTGCAGACCGAGGAGGGCCAAGGTGGCGAAGACCACTCCGCCCGCCCCCATGCCGACGGCGGCGGCAACACCCGCGGCACGAGACACGGCGATGGAGGTGCGCGCCACCAGGACAAAGCTCGGGCCGGGGCTGATGGCGCCGATGGCGAGGGCGCCGAGAACGCTCAGAAGGGCAAGAACGGATCCATCCATGGCTGCGGCTCCGCTGTTCGGGAAAGCCGCAGTTTATGGTCGGCGAACGGGATCGTCAGCCGGCAAAATGATCGCAGGCGCCCTGCCCGCTCACTCCGCGGCCATCAGAAAGCTCGTCCCGTGGTGAGCGCGCGGGGGCATGTCGGGGAGCCCGATCGTCCGCCCGACCTCCTCGGTCGTCGGCTGGCGCCGGTAGGTCTCCACATAGCGGTCGAGGGCGGCGAGGCATTCGGCGATCGAACCGGAACCAACCGCCCGGCAATCCTCGAAGGCGTGCGGGTCGGGGCGGAACCAGTGGGTGATGTAGCCGTCCTCGGTCCCGTTCAGGGTGAGGGTCAGGGCGAAGCGTCCCTCATGCCCGATGCGGGCGTGGGCCGCGCGCAGCCGGGACTGGACCTCTTCGATGGTCATGGCGCGTGCATCCTTCTTAAACATCAGGCGGCCTTTCGATCACGCGGCGTTGCGGAGCAGCCGGTCTTCCAGGCTGCGCGCCCATTCGGCGTCGCGGGCCAGCGATTCGACCAGCAGGCGGGCCGGCCCGGCGGAGTCCGCCGGGGTGTCGGGGCGGAGCATCCCGGCCAGCCGCAGGGCCAGTGATTCCGCTTCCGCCTCGACCCAGCGGGCGTATTGCTTGCGGCGTTCCGCCTCGTTCCAGTACCAGCGCGGAAGCTGGGGGTGGCTGCGCTCCATCTCGCCTTCCCAGGCGCTCATGCGGAACAGGCCGCTTGGGGAACGTTCAGTGGTGCTGCTTGCGGGTGTCATTCAGGGCTTCTCCCTTCCACGCCGCGGGAATGGCGTGGCTCAGGCGGCCTCCAGATCGCCGCCCTCGTCGTCGTCTTGCTTGAGGATTTCCGCCTTCTTCTGGGCGAACAGGCTGGTGATGCGGTGCTGGGCCGTGCGGTCCACCGTGCCGATCTCGCGCAGGCGGGTGCCGGCGCCGGTGCGCCACAGCTCCTCCAGGTCGTCCAGGTCCAGGCAGGCGCCGAGCCGCTTGCGGATCTCCTCCTCGAAGGCGGCGATGGCGGCGGGCTGCAGGTCCGGGTTGGACTTCGCTGCGTAGAAGGCCTCGGCCTCCTCCCGGTACTTGCTGTCGTCGAACTGGCCCATATGGACGTCGGCGGCGAGGCCGAGCTGGACGAGGCATTTGCCCACCGCGTCGGTCATCGACATCTTGAAGCACTCGTCGTCGGGCGCCTCGATGCCGTTGCGGCGGCGGACCATCTCGGTGCCGCCCCATTGCGGCCCGGTCCAGCACTTCTCGCCCGTCTCCGGGTCGAGGTACCAGACGCGGGCGCAGATGAAGATCATGCGCTCGGCGATGGTCCAATCCATCTGCTCATAGCCCCAGCCCTTGCCGACCGGACCGAACACCTCGGTCATCATCATCAGGCGCCAGGTCGGGTCGATCTGCGTGCCGCGGAATCCGCCGGAGCGGGTGAAGGGCTTGGTCGCCTTCGGGTCGGTCCGCTTCAGCCGGTTCCACAAATGCATGGGGTCCGCGGCGGCGGGCCCTACGGCGGCGGTCTGGGAACCCGCGATCTTCGGAGCTGCCGTGCTGACGGTCTTCTCGGTTTCGGCAACGGTGTCGGTCTTGCTCATGCGTCCCATGGTCGTCGGGTTCCCCTTATGGTCAGTAGCGTTCGTCTCTCCCCTCACCCCAGCCGCCGCTGAGCACAGCGTCCAGGCTCGGGTCAGGGGACGGATCGGCCGTGGCCGGCTGCCACGGTTCGGCGGTGTCGAGCGCCCGCCGCGGCGGTGCGCCGTAGCGCAGCGACAGGCGTCCCTCGCGGTCGCGGGCGAGGTACAGGCCGCGGCCCGGCTCCTCCCCCGCCACGAAGGCGATGCGCGCGTCGGCGGGCATCAGCGCCTTCAAGGCGGCCTCCGCTTCGCGGACCGCGAGGGCGGCGGCGCGGCGGTCCACCAGCTCCGCCGCCAGGGCGGCGAAACGGTTGTGCCGGGCCATGTCGACCACCCGCCGGGTCTCATAGGCCGGCGCCTCCGCGGGCAGCGGATCGCCGGGCTCCACGTCGTTGGCGACGTGCCACCAGAAGGCGTCCAGCGTCTCCATCAGCCGCCCGCAGTCCGCCTCCCGCCGCGGCACGCGGACGAGCGCGTGGCCGGTGGGGCGCAGAATGGACAGCATGGCCCGGTCCAGCCCGGTGACCACCAGCTGATGCTGGACCTGCCAGTGGTAGCGCTGGGCCAGTTCCGCATCCGTCTGGAAGCCACCGGTGAATTTCGCCTCCACAAGCGTGTTCGGCAGCGTGTTTGGCAGCGTGTCCGGGGCGCCGCCGTCCGTGCCGTCCTCCCAGGTCAGGAAATCGGGGTGGGCGACCATCCAGTCATGCTCCGGATGAACCCAGGTCCGTTCCGCCGGCACGCAGGGAAGGCCGGTGGCCTTCTCCACGAAGCGGGGGTGCAGATGTTCCGTCGCGATGCCGATCTGCACCGCGGCGACGAGGTCGAGATCGGCCGGCGCCGACCGCCCCGTCTTCTCCCGCCACAGGCTCAGCCAGTCGCCCGCCATGATGCGGGTGGCGTCGGAAGACCCGATACGCCCTGCCCGCGCGGCGCGCTGCGCGTCCGTAATCGCCATTCCCCTGCCGGCCCCCAGCCGTTTCCCTGCGTTCTGGCTTCGAGTCGATGCGTCTTCGCAGCGCCATCGCCGTTAACCATAAACCGTATCGTGAATATGGGCTGCGAACACGCAGGATTCAAGAACAAAAAGAGAACCTGCGGCTTGGCCGTAGGACCGAATCTTCGAACCTTTTCAAAAAACTAAGTAGAATGCAGCGCAGCCGCGGTCTCGCTGTGACCGAGTCGCGCGACTCGGCACAGATGGTTATGGATTCGTGGCGTCAAAGGGGGATTCGGAAAAGAATTTCACCGCCGGAATTGGCGGCTTTTCTTCCAGATTCCCGGCAAATACGCGCGATCAGGCGCGCAGGCAGCGCGTGATGTGAACGGCGACACCCGCGACGTTGGCGCGCTCGATGGGAGTCGGGCGGCAGCCGGGATCGGTGCTGACCGGCAGCAGATGCGGCGGGAAAAAACGGTAGCCGCACACCGTCCCGTCGCCCACCGTAACCACCACGTCGCCGGTTTGCGGGGCCAGCACGTCCAGCGGCTCCAGCACCACGCAGTCGTCCGGCAGGACGCCGGCGGCGTTAAGGCTGGAGGAGGCGATGGTCAGCGCGAAGGCGCGGCGCGACGCCGGGCGGTCCACGGCGATGCCCCGCGCCCCGCCGGTCAACGCTGCGGCGATGAAGGCCTCCCCAGCCCTCCGCCCCAACTCCAGGAAGTCGCGCACCTGCTCAACCGACAGCAGCGGCACCCGCGCCACGGCCTGGTAGGCGGTGTCGTCGAGGAAGCGAGGCTCCGATCCGGCGACGCGGGCCAACCGCCCCAGGGTCTCCGCGCTGGGAACGCTGCCCCGCGCCGGGTCGCGCAGGAAGCGCGTGATGTTGGTCGGGGTGACCTCGGCCAGCCGCGCCCAGGCCCCGGCGCTCCAGCCCTGGGCCTCCATCACGCCGGTCATCCAACGCAGGATCGCCCGCCGCGTGTCGTCCATATCCGCCGTCCTCCCCGCCGAAAGAGCGCCCTATAAGAGAGAACGTTGAATGAACGCGCAAGGTTTCTTCGCTTATGTCGCAATTTCGCCGAGGATGCGCTGCGATTTCGCAGTATTTCTTTGGACTCCGTTTCTCCGTGGCTGAGACGCTGCGCGCGCGGCGGTGCGAGCACGGTGACTCGATGAGGGGTACTACGGGAGCGCCGAGGGGTTGTCCCCTCACCCACGGCCACGCGGCGGCCATCCGCGGCGCCCTTGACGGCGCTAGGTCCTTGTGCGGTCGGCCAACGGCAGGGAAAGGGTGATGCGGACCCCTCCTTTGCTCGCCACCGTCATTCGGGCACCGACCTGACCGGCCATGAGCCGGACGAGTTGGAAGCCGAACCCACCACCGTCCCCCACGCTTGTGTTGACGGGCAAGCCGCAGCCATCATCGGCCACGGTCAGCAAGGCGTTCCCGCTCTGGCAGGACAGTTGGACCCACACCGTTCCCGGCATGCCTGGAGAGAAGGCATGGCGGAATGCGTTGGTCACCAACTCGTTGACCACCAGCCCCAACGCCTGGGCGGCCTCACAACGGAGGGTGACCGGCTCCGCTTCGAGAACCAGGGTCCTGTGCTGGCCGTCGACCCCCATGGCCTGGCTCAGGCAACCGCATACGCGCGTCAGGTAAACGCTGATGTCGAGCTGGTCCAGGCTGCTGCCGGCATGGAGAAGCTCGTGGGCAGCGGCCAGAGAATCCAATCGGGCGCAAGCGACCTTGGCAAAGGCAAGAACCTCAGGGTGGTTCTCACGATGCGCCTGGATGCGCAGAAGGGAGATGATGTCCTGAAGGCTGTTCTTGATCCGGTGATCGATCTCCCGGTTGAGCAGATCCTTGCGCCGGATCGTCTCGTTCCGATCCGCCAGGACCCGGGCCATCTCCTGAACCTGTCGGCTCGACTCCCGGCGGGCGGCGTTGGCTTGGGCAAGCGCCTCGGCGGTGGCCGTCAGCTGCCGCCCAAGCCGGCGCATCATGGCTTCGGCATTGAGTGGCAACGTGTCCCTGTTGCGGCTCGCCGCCAGTTTAGCTTCCATCAGGTCAGCATGGCAGCGTGCGAGCAGGCTTCGCAGTTCGAAGTTCTCGCACCGGAGCCGCTCCACATCGTCTCCAAGGGGAGACCTGGCGCCAAGGCCGGACACGGCATCCTTGTCCATGCCATTCTGACCCGTGATATCGCTGTCGTTGCCTCTCATCGGCTTAAACTCCACGGATCCATTCCTCCGGGCAGGCACGTGAAAGGAGACAGACTTGTAAAATCGGGGCGGTCCGTCTGTCCGCTTTCGCACTGGACGCCCGTTTGATCTCCGGGCGGCGCAGGCGCTCAGGCGAGGAGGCCTTTGGTCTGTTCCCTCACGATGCCGTAGCATTCGCAGGAGGCGATCTCCAAGGCGGACCGGTTCAGGACGGTGATGTCGCCGCTGATGTAGTTGATGATGCCGGCCCGCTGGAGCGCGCCCGCCGCCACCGTCACACCGGCGCGGCGAACGCCCAGCATGGTGGATAGGAACTCCTGGGTGAGCGGCAGCCGGTCGCCCTCGCAGCGGTCGTGCGACATCAGCAACCAGCGGGCAAGTCGTTCGTCGAGACGGTGGGCTCCGTTGCACGCCGCAGTCTGAGACACCTGGGCCAGAAACGCCATCACGCAGCGCAGAAGCACGGTCTGGAGCGATGGGCTTCGAGCCGCCGCCTGACGCAGGGCCTCCGCCTCCATCCGCCAGCCGTTGCCGGGGATCTGCATCAGGCATTCCTGGGCCACGGTATCCGCACCCAGAAGGATCGGCATGCCAATCAAACCGTCGCGCCCGATCATCCCCACCTCCAGGGAGCCGCCCCCCTCGAACAGGGCGACGAAGGAACTGAGGCCGGTGTCCGGAAAATGGACGTGTCGGATCGGCTCGTACGGGACGATGAGCACTTGCTTGAACGGAAGCTCGACAGCTTCCAAATGCGGGCTCAACAGCTCGAAATCCTCCGGGCTCAGCGTTGCGAGCAACCGATTGCGGATGGTGGATTGCACCGCCTGTGCCACGCGCTCCCCCCTCTTCGATGTACGGCGGGAGCGCACGCTACTCTCAGTCACTCACAGCCAGGATCGTCCCGAGTGATGATTCACAGATTGGCGGCATTGCTGCGCTTGCAAGGTGCCAATCCAAGAAACCGGCCACCGGAGCCCTGTGTGCGGAACCGTACCGCTCGAGCTGTGACGGTTCTGTAGACCTGTCCGGAAGGTTTGACGGACAATTGGCGGGCGCAAGGCGGCATCGACATGACGATTGTTCTCTTGGAGGATGACTCCCTGGTGCGCGTGGCCATGTCGGCCTTCTTTCGGACCGAGGGCATCGTGGTCGTGGCGGGGGCGACCGGTGCCGCCATGGCGGATCTGATCACCCTGGAGCGCCTCCGGCCGACGCTCATCGTTGCGGACTTTCGCCTGGGTTCGAGAACGGCGATGGATGAGGTCCCGGACATCCTGGCGGTTTTGCCCGCTGCGGTGCCGGTGATCGTGACGACGGGCGACACCTCCGCGGAAACGCGCAAGCTGGTCGAAGCCCGCGGCTGGAGCCTGCTCATCAAGCCCTACAAGCCGCAGCATCTCCTTTCCGTCATCAAGGAATCACGCCTGTCGGCCGACCGGACCTGCTGACCCGCGCCCAGCTTCCTTCCCTTCCCTTTCGGCTGGCCCCATTGCGACCGGAGGCGCGCGCCGCCATCTGCTTGGCGTCAACAAAACCGGAGGAACCGATGATCGTCACCAGCACCGACACCGTCGAAGGCCGTCCCGTCACCCAGTATCTCGGCATGGTCGCGGGTGAGGCGATCCTGGGCGTGAACATGTTCCGCGACCTGTTCTCCGGCATCCGCGACATCGTTGGCGGCCGGGCCGGCGGTTACCAGAACGCGCTGCGCGATGCCCGCGAGGCGGCCTTCGCCGACCTCCAGGACGCCGCGCGGGCGCTGGGCGCCGACGCCATCGTCGGGGTGGACATCGATTACGAGGTTCTGGGCAAGGAGAACGGCATGCTGATGGTTTCGATCAACGGAACCGCCGTCCGGCTGGGCTGAGTTCCCCCAACCGTTTAGGCCGATTGCCCGCCTGGACGGGCGGTCGCACCCCCTTACACTCCCTCCCCGCATCGATAAGGACCTGAAAAACGGGAGGGACGACATGCGTTCTCTGGCGAAACGGCTCGGCGGCCTGGCTCTGGCCGCCGGGCTCTTCTGCGCGTCGCCGGCCCTGGCCTTCGAGGGGCTCGTGGAGAAGAAGGTGTTCGAGATGCCGTCCTACACCACGGTGGGCGGCGGCACGATCAAGAACGTCCGGATCGGCTGGGAAAGCTACGGCAAGCTGAACGACGCCAGGGACAACGTCATCCTCGTCACCCATTTCTTCAGCGGCAACAGCCACGCCGCCGGAAAGTACAAGATGGAGGACCCGGCTCCCGGCTATTGGGATTCCATCATCGGGCCGGGCAAGCCGCTGGACACCGACAAGTACTTCATCGTCAGTTCCGACACGCTGGTGAACCTGTCGCCGAAGGACCCGACCGTCGTCACCACCGGCCCGGCCAGCGTCAACCCCGACACCGGCAAGCCCTACGGCATGAGTTTCCCGGTCGTCACCATCCGCGATTTCGTCAATGTCCAGAAGGCGTTGCTGGACAGTCTTAATGTCAAGTCGCTGCACGCGGTGATGGGCGGGTCGATGGGATCGCTCCAGGCGCTGGAATGGGGCGCAGCCCATCCGGAGATGGTCAAGCGCGTCGTCGCGTTGATCGGCGGGGCCGAGGCCGACCCCTTCCTGATCGGCTGGCTGAACCTGTGGGCGGCGCCCATCCGCGTCGATCCGAACTGGCAGGGCGGCGATTACTACGGCAAGGCGGAGCCGAAGGCCGGGCTGACCGAAGCGCTGAAGCTGGTGACCCTGCACGCCCGCCACTGGAAATGGGCCGACGCCACCTTCGGCCGCGGCTGGGCGGAGGAGGGCAAGGACCCAGCCGCCAGCATGAACAACCAGTACGCCATCGAAGCGTGGCTGGACAAGGCGGCGGCGGCCCGCGCCGCGGTCAGCGACGCCAACCACTTCCTCTATCTGGTGAAGGCCAACCAGACCTTCCTGGTGGGCGGCGGCGGGGCGCTGGACGAGGGGCTGGCGAAGATCAAGGCGCCGGTGCTGCTGATCCCCTCCGCCGACGACCTCGTCTTCCCGCCGGAGCGCGCCATGCATCCGTTGAAGGAGCGTCTGGAGAAGCAGGGCGTCGCGGTCACCTACACCGATGCGATCACCACCAGCCTCGGCCACCTCGACGGCATCGCCAACATCGCCAAGGCCGGAGACACCATAGCCTCCTTCATGGCGAAGTGACGGACGCGGCCGCCCTGGCCGGCGATGGATCGCCCGGCGGGGCTTCGGTCAGTGCTTTCTCAGGGGCCGACATAGTGCGGCATCAGCTTGGCCTGATCACCGACATAGACGTTGCAGCGGCTGTCCTGGCCGTCGAAGAAGTACACCTGCCCGGTCTTCCGCTTGTTCTGCGGATCCGACAGGTTCGCCCCGCCGGAAAAGGCGACGCCGTAACGCTTGTCCGGTGTCCGCGCCCAGTAGAAGCCGTCCATCTCCTGTCCGAAGGCGCCGCGCTGGCACAGGCGCGACAGGGCGGCGTCGTAACGGGTCAGCCCCTCCAACCCCTTCGGCAGGTTGTAGACCGCCTGGCTGCGCACAGAGCGGGTACGGGGCGGAATGACCTCCTGGGGAAGGGAGGAGCGATTCAAGGCGCGCAGATGGTTGGGATCGGTCCGCTCGACCCGCATCGGATCCGCCGCCGCTGGCGCAGCCAGCAGCGCAAGCAACAGCGGAACGGCGGCGATGGCTTTCATGGGCTGAGCGGAGAAAGGGCCAGGGGCGACAGGACCATAACACGGGTTCCCCGCCCGTGGGCAGCGGTCTCCAGTGGCAGAGGCCGACACGGCTAAGGAAATCGTTTTATATTAGGTCTCTAAGGCAATATCATGAGATATTGGATTAGGAGTTGCAAACGCCCCTTTATCAGAAACAAATTCAAAAAATCGCCATAAGCCATTGGGTTATAATACGCTTTATATCCG
Source organism: Azospirillum brasilense (assembly GCF_005222205.1). NCBI lineage: Bacteria > Pseudomonadati > Pseudomonadota > Alphaproteobacteria > Rhodospirillales > Azospirillaceae > Azospirillum > Azospirillum brasilense. Next base: position 447,287 of record NZ_CP032346.1, read on the forward strand.
TTCGCCTTTGCCCTCCAGATAGCTGGTGATCGTCGCCAGGAAGTCCCTCGGCTGGATCGGCTTGGGCACATGGCCATCGAAGCCGGCGCGGGAGAAGCGCAGCATGTCGGTGGGCGTCGACAGGTTGGTGACCGCGACGACCAGCGTGCGCGCCAACGCCCGGTCGGCGCGGATCATCCGGACCAGCTCGACGCCGGACAGGCCGGGCATCACCACGTCCATGATCACCAGATCGGGCTTCAGAGCGCGCATCAGGTCCAGCACGCCCCGCGGGTCATCCGTCTCGGTGACGCGGTGGCCGCCCTCCTCCAGGCAGCGAACCAGAAGCTTGCGCATCAGCGCGTTGTCGTCGACGACGAGGATGGTCCGCGTCCTGTCCAAAGAATGGGAATCCATAGCGTCCGTCCCACCCGTCACGGCGTCTTGCCGTTGCCGGCGGACGAGGCGTCCGTCGCCCACCAGGAGTCGAAGGAGAGCGAATAGGGCGGCATGGTGTCGGGGCGCTTCAGCCGGCTCCAGTAGGCGACGCGGTAGACGCCGGAGTACCAGTGCGGCACCACGTAATGGTTCCACAACAGCACCCGGTCCAGCGCCGACACCGCGGCCTTCAGATCCTCCTGGCTGTTGGCGCGGACGATCTCGCCGATCAGATGATCGACCGCCTCGCTGCGCACTCCGGCCATGTTCTGGCTTCCCGGACGGTCGGCGAAGGCCGAACCCCAATAGCCGGTCTGCTCGTTCCCCGGCGACAGGGACTGCGGCCAGACATGAACCACCATGTCGTAATCGAAGTCGCGCGTGCGGTTCTCGTACTGGGTGGTGTCCACCGTGCGGATGCTGGCCCGGATGCCCAGACGCTTCAGATTCTCGATGAAGGGCAGCGTCACCCGCTCGAAGGTCGGGCTGTCCAGAAGGATCTCGAAGTCCAGCGGCTTGCCGGTCGCGACGTCGACCCGCACCCCGTTGCGCACGTCGGTCCCCGCCTCGTCGAGCAGCCGCTTGGCCTCCAGCAGGTTGCGGCGCAGCCCGTTCTGGCCCTCCGTGCTGGGCGGATGGTAGGTCTTCTCGAACACCTCGGCGGGGATTTTCCCGCGCAGCGGCTCCAGGATCGCCAGTTCGCGGCCCTGCGGCAGGTCCCTGGACTGGAGCGGCGAGTTCTCGAAATAGCTCTCCGTCCGCTTGTAGGCCCCGTAGAACAGGGTCTGGTTCGTCCATTCGAAGTCGAAGGCGTAGGCGATGGCCTGGCGCACCTTGGGGTTCGCGAAGACCGGGCGGCGCGTGTTGAAGACGAAGCCCTGCATGCCCGCCGGCACCTCGTTGGCGATCTCCTCCTTCACCACCTTGCCGTCGCGCACCGCGTCGAAGTCGTAGCCGGTGGCCCAGGTCTTGGCGACGTTCTCCTGGCGGAAATCGTACAGCCCGCCGCGGAAGGCCTGGAGGGCGACGCTGGCGTCCCGGTAATACTCGTAGGCCATGCTGCCGAAATTGTTCCGACCGACATTCACCGGCAGGTCCTTGCCCCAATAGTCGGCAACCCGCTCATAGCTGATGCCGCGGCCCGGATCGAAGGACGCGATGCGGTAGGGGCCGCTGCCCAGCGGCGGCTCCAGCGTGGTCGCCTGGAAGTCCTTGCCCTCCCAGTAATGCTTCGGCAGCACCGGCAACTGGCCGACGATCATCGGAAGTTCGCGGTTGTCACCCGGCTTGAAGGTGAAGCGGACACGGCGTTCCCCTTCCGCCTCGACCTTGTCCACCGCGCCGTAATAGCTACGGTAGAAGGGATGGCTCTCCGTCAGGATGGTGAAGGAGAACACCACGTCCTCGGCGGTGACCGGCTTGCCGTCGTGCCACCGCGCGCCGGAGCGCAGGTTGAAGGCGATGGAGGAGCGGTCCTCCGGCATCTCCACGCTTTCGGCGAGCAGGCCGTATTCGGTGAAGGGCTCGTCCGCCGACCCGGTCATCAGCGTGTCGTAGATCAGCGCCGCCCCCGCCGCCGGCACACCGCGCAGCGTGAAGGGGTTCAGCGTGTCGAAGGAACCGATGGCCTGGAGGGTCACCTTCCCGCCCTTCGGGGCGTCCGGGTTGACGTAATCGAAATGCCGGAAGTCCGGCCCGTATTTCGGCTCGCCGTACAGAGCCATGCCGTGCCGCGCCATGCCTTGCTGTGTCTGCGCGCCCGCCGATCCGGTCACGGCGGCGGCGATCAGCCCGATCAACAATCCAGCGGCCATACGGCGCATGCCCCATCCTCCCATTCTTCTCTCCGGAGCGCTCGGCCCCGGTTCCGCTCTGATAACATGTGGGAGGGGCAAAGCGGTGCGAAACCCCCTTCCCCGCCCCGCGGCATGGCGCCCCGCGATTTGCTCTGGTGTCCCGGCGGGCTTGCGGTCATGGTTTTCGCCAATCCGCGCCGATAAGCGCGACCAGCATGGAGGGTTCTTCGACCGTGTCCGCCGAATTCACCGTCTACGGCAACGTCAATTCCCAGCCCGCCACCCGCGTCGTCCTGTTCCTGTCGATGGCCGGGGTGCCCTACGCCTACCGCCATGTCGACTTGCGCGGCGGCCAGCAGAAGTCGGCGGAGTATCTCGCCATCAACCGCTTCGGCCGGGTGCCGACCCTGGTCCACGGCGACCTCAGCATTTCCGAATCGGGAGTCATCCTGACTTATCTGGCGGAAAAGACCGGTCAGTTCGGCGGACGGGACGAGGCGGAACGGCTCAGGCTGGCCGAATGGCTGTCCTGGCTGGCCGACGTGCTGCTGCCGGTCCAGCGCGCCCGCGCGGTGCGAAAGTTCCACGGCGACGCCAACGCCCTGCCCTGGATCGACGCCGCGGCAACCAGCGGGCTTGCCCAGTTCGACCGGCATCTGGCCGGCCGGACCTTCATCGAAGGCGAGCGGGTCACCATCGCCGACATCTTCGCCTTCCCCTGGATCGACCTCGTTGAGGAGTCGAACATCGACATCGCCACCTACCCCAACGTCCAGGCGTGGCATGCCCGCATGCTGGCCCAGCCCGGCGCCAAGCGCCAGATGGAACTGATGCCGCAGCAGGACGTCGGCTGACGAACAAAAAAAAGGCCCCCACCCGCGGTACGGATGGGGGCCTTTTTTAAGCGGACACTCTTACTTCTTGGTGCCGGCCGACGCGACGAAGCTGTCGTAGGGCAGCTCGGCGACGCGGAACCAGAGCTGGGTCTCGTCGAGGAACGGCTTCCAGCTCTCGTAGATCGTCTTGAAGTTCGGGTTGGTCTTCGCCAACTCGTCGTAATACTCGAAGGCGATCTTGTGCGCCTGCTCCATCAGGTCGCGCGGGTAGGCGCGCAGCAGGGTGCCCTTGGCGACCAGACGCTTCAGAGCCTTGGCGTTCTCCGAATCGTAGCGGGCGATCATGTAGGTGTTCGCCTCGGCGCAGGCGGCCGTCAGGATCGACTGGTAGGACTTGGGGAGCTTTTCCCACTCCTGCAGGTTGACGTAGAGCGAGACGTTCGGCCCGCCTTCCCACCAGCCCGGATAGTAGTAGTACTTGGCGACCTGATGGAAGCCCAGCCGCTCGTCGTCGTAGGGGCCGACGAACTCGGTCGCGTCGATGGTGCCCTTCTCCAGCGCCGGATAGACGTCCGCGCCGGCGATCTGGGTCGGAGTGGCGCCCATCTTCGACATGATCTGGCCGGTGATGCCGGCGATGCGGATCTTCAGGCCCTGGAAGTCCGCGGCGGTCTTGATTTCCTTGCGGTACCAGCCGCCCATCTGAGCGCCGGTGTTGCCCGCCGGGAACTGGATGACGTTGTGGTTCTTCATGAAGGCGCGCATCAGCTCCAGGCCGCCGGCCTGGAACCAGGCGGTGGTCTGACGGGCGTTCGGGCCGAACGGAATGGCCGTGTCGAAGGCGAAGGTCGGGTCCTTGCCGACATAATAGTAGCCGCAGGTGTGGCCGCACTGGACCGAGCCGTTCTGCACGGCGTCGAGCACCTGGAGGCCGGGCACCAGCTCACCACCCGGGAACGCGCGGATCTGGAACTTGCCGTCCGTGCTCTCGGCGACGCGGCGGGCGATCAGCTCCGAGGCGCCGAACAGGATGTCGGTGCTCTTCGGGAAGCTCGACGCCAGGCGCCACTGGATTTCCGGCTGCGACTGCGCAATGGCCGGCGCGGCCACGCCGGCAACCGCCAGCCCCGCACCCGCGGCCGCGGCGCCCGCACCCGCCGACTTCAGAAACGCACGTCTTTTCACGATTCTTCTCCCGTGGACTCCGCCTTCCCTTTTCGTTTCAAGCGGCCCGTCGGACCACTTGTTGCGAGGGAATTTTCACAACTGTAACAAAGCAGCGTTTTCGTTCCGATTCATCGCACAAATGCGCATGTCAGGTCTACCCTGGTCCTACGGATTAGGCGACCGCCTCAGCCGCGCCGCCCCAGGAAGGCGGCGAGCGGCGGCAGGACCAGCGTCCGCCCGTCCGCGCTGACCTCGGGAACCGGCACTCCCGGCGGGCGCGGCAGGTCGAGCGCCTCCATCGGCGGCTTGCGCTTCAGCGCGTATTCCGCCGGCTGGTTGGACAGGTTGAAGACGGCCAGCAGCTCTTCGCCCTCCGCCGCCCGTTCGAAGGCCAGGACGCTGCCGGCCTCCTCCACCGCCGCCACGCCGCCCTGGGTCAGCGCCGGATGGCGACGGCGCAGGCGCAGGGCGGAGCGCCAGACGTCGAGCGGGCTGCCGGTACGCCGCTCCTGGGCGTCGACCGCCAAGCCGTGGTGGGGTTCCGCCACCGGAAGCCACGTCTCGACCGCGCTGGAAAAACCGGCGTTCGCGGCGCCGGACCGCCAAGGCATCGGCGTGCGGCTGCCGTCGCGACCCTGGAAGTCGGGCCAATAGGCGATGCCGAAGGGGTCGCGCAGGTCCTCCGCCTCCAGCACCGCGTTGGGCAGCGCCAGCTCTTCCCCCTGGTAGAGGCAGACGGTGCCGGGCAGCGTGGCGAACAGGGTGGCGAGCAGGGCGTTGAAGCGCTCCGGATCGGCGCCGGGCGGCAGCCAGCGGCTGGCGGCGCGCTCGACGTCGTGGTTGGAGAAGCTCCAGCAGATCGCCTCGGGCTGCGGCGTCCCGGTCAGCGCCCCGGCGAAGTTCTGCGCGGTGAAGGGCTGCTTGGCCAGCGACAGGGTGTAGGCGGCGTGCAGCCCCTGCGGCCCGCAGTAGGCGGCGATGCGCCGCGCAGCGCCCGGCTGGCTCGACAGCTCGCCCAGCAGCACCCGGTCGGGATAGCAGTCGATCACCGCGCGCAGCCGGGCCAGCACACCGTGAATGGCCGGGTGCATCATGTCGTAGAGATGCTGTTGCAGGGCGAACAGCTTGGCCGGCGGTTCCGCCCCGCTCCAGGCCGCCGCGGGGTTGGAGCGGAGCTGCGGGTCGTGGGCGAAGAAATCCACCGCGTCGATGCGGAAGCCGTCCACCCCGCGCTCCAGCCAGAAGGCCGCGGTGTCGCCGAGCGCCTGGAGCACCGCCTCGTCGTGCAGGTTCAGGGCGGGCTGGCTGGACAGGAAATGGTGCAGGTAATACTGGCGCCGCCGCGGCTCCCAGGTCCAGGCGGGGCCGCCGAACACCGAAAGCCAGTTGTTGGGCGGCGTGCCGTCGGGGCGCGGATCGGCCCAGACGTACCAGTCGGCGAATTCCCCGTCACGCGACCGGCGGCTGGCGGAGAACCAGGGGTGCGCGTCCGAGGTGTGGCCGCAGACCAGATCCAGGATCACCTTCAGCCCATGGCCGTGCGCCGCCTCGATGATGCGGTCCACCGTCTCCAGCCGGCCCATGCGCGGGTCGACCGCCCGGTGGTCGGTGATGTCGTAGCCGAAATCCTTCTGCGGCGACGGGTAGAAGGGGCTGATCCACACCCCCTGCACGCCGAGCGACGCCACATGGCCGAGGCCGTCCAGCACGCCGTCCAGATCGCCCCAGCCGTCGCCGTTTCCGTCGAGGAAGCTGAGGGGGTAGATCTGGTACAGCGCGGCACCGCGCAGCCACGAAGACGCCTGGGACATAAGGACCCTCCACAAGAGACTCGTGGAAAGGGTCCCCCCATAGCCCTAACGATCGGTTACCGGCCCGGTTTTGGTCACGGCTTCCGACCGACGGTCGGCGCCGTCAGGCGCAGCCAGGGCGCCCAAGCCTGCCGCACGGCGTCGCTCCACATCCGCATCGGCGTCATCCATGGGGCCAGCCACGGGGCCAGCATCGGGTTGGCGTTGGCGAAGGCCGGGTTGAACAGCGGGTTGGCCGAGGCCAGCAGCGCCGTCCCCATCATGCCGCGCAGCGCGTCGAAGGAGGGCGTGGCGGTGATCTGCACGGCGATCGTCTCGGTCCCGCGCTCCGGGTCGTCCCGGTGCAGGATCTGGATGTCCAGGTTCGGCAGGGCAGCGGTCAGCTTGGTCTCGTCCATCGTCCTCTTCCCTTCAATGCCGGCGGGCCTCACGGCCGGGGCCATGGTTGCCGAACGGCGCGCCCGCCGCAACCATGCAACCAAAAGCCGGCGCCGATGTTTCCCGCTGGCAGCCAATGGGCTGGCAAGCGATGGGGATACCAGCATGGACGGAGCGACGGTCACCGATCCCCGCACCGAGGCGGAAGAGGCCGCGGCCTGCGCCGGGCTGAGCTATGTCTGCGACGACGAGCCGGGCATCCGGCGCCGCCGCGCCGGCAAGGGCTTCTCCTACCGGTGGCCCGACGGCACGCGGGTGACCGAGGAGGACACGCTGGAGCGAATCCGCAAGCTGGCGATCCCCCCGGCCTACCGCGACGTCTGGATCTGCCCGAACCCGGACGGCCACCTCCAGGCCACGGGCCGCGACACGCGGGGTCGCAAGCAGTACCGCTACCACCCGCGCTGGACCGAGATGCGAGAAGGCACGAAATTCGGGCGCATGCTCGACTTCTGCCGCGCCCTTCCGACCATCCGCCGTCAGGTGGACGGCGATCTCGCCCGCCGCGGCCTGCCGCGGGAAAAGGTGCTGGCCGCCGTGGTGCGGCTGCTGGAAACCACGCTGATCCGCGTCGGCAACGAAAACTACGCGCGGGAGAACAGCAGTTACGGCCTGACCACCCTGCGCGACGACCACGCCGACATCGAAGGGGCGGAAATCCGCTTCACCTTCAAAGGCAAATCCGGAAAGGAATGGAACGTTGCCCTGAAGGACCGCCGCCTCGCCCGCGTCGTCCGCGCCTGCCGCGACGTGCCGGGGGACGAGCTGTTCCAGTACATGGACCGCGACGGGCAGCGCCACGCGGTGAGTTCCGGCGACGTGAACGAGTATCTGCGCGCCGCCACCGGACAGGACTTCACCGCCAAGGACTTCCGCACCTGGGCCGGCACCGTTCTGGCCGCCATGGCGCTGCGGGAGTTCGAGACCTTCGACAGCGCCGCCAAGGCCAAGCGCAACGTCACCCACGCCATCGAGCAGGTGGCCGCCCGCCTCGGCAACACCGCCAGCGTCTGCCGCAAGAGCTACGTCCACCCTGAGATTCTGGACGCCTATCTGGAAGGCAACCTGCTGGACTCCCTGACCCGCGAGGTGGAGACCGAGCTGCGCGAGGAGCTTCCCGAACTGGAGGCCGAGGAGGCCGCCGTGCTGGCCTTCCTGCGCGGCCGGCTGGAGCGCGAGCGCCGATCCCGCGCCAGCGAGAGCCAGCGGCGGCGCGCCGCGTAGGGCCTATGCCTCCGGCTGGTCCTGGGTGGACAGGCCGTCGCCCCAGTCCAGCCGGCGCGCGGCCTTGAAGGCGGCGCCGTCGCGCTTCCCGAGAATCCGTTCGGTTTGGGCGCCGTCCCGGCCGCAGAGCTTGAAGCCGATGCGCCCGTTTCCGGCGCTCCATGGCGGCGCGATGATGCGGGCCTCGGGACGGGCACCGGGCCGGCGGGAGGCGGCGATGTAGACGAACTTCTCGTCCTCCCACGGCACCTCCGCCCCCTTGGCCATGCGGTGCAGCCGCGAGCGGGCGACCCGACGGGAGAAATGGCACCAGTCGGGGGCGGCCAGCGGGCAGGCGGCGCTGTGCACGCAGGGCGCCAACAGATGGGCGCCGGCGGCGATCAGCCGCTCCCGCGCCCGGACGATGCGCGCCCAGCCGGCGGGCGTGCCGGGCTCGACGATCAGCAGCGTCCCGGCGGTGAGCGACCACAGCCGGTCGACCAGCCGGTCGCGCGCCGTCTCCGCCAGCTCGTCCAGCACATAGGCCAATGTCACCAGATCGCGCGGCTCCAGACCGGGCAGATCACCCGTGGCATCGCCGGCCCGCCACACGATCCGCGTCGGCGCCGCCGCTTGCGACAGCGTCTCGCCGACCGCGCGGATGGCCGGGCTGCCCTCGATCAGCAGGGCGTCGTCCAGGCTGGCCCAGCAGTCGGAGGCCGCCCACAGCGCTGTCCCCGGACCGGCCCCGACGTCCAGCGCGGTCACCGGCGCGAAATCGGGAAGCGCCTCGGCCACCGCCTCCATGCTGGAGCGGACGGCGGCGAAGGTGGCCGGCAGGCGGGTGGCGAGATAAGCCCGCGCCGCCAGATCGTCCGACAGGTGGAAGCGCCCGTCCCGCACCTCCGCCCGGTAGCGCTGGGAGAGGCGGTCGGCTGCGCGCTTCAGGTCGGACAGGGCGATGCCGTCGAGCGCGCGGTCCACCGCGTGGCGGAGCGAAGGGGGAAGTTCCATGGGTCCGGGCGGGGCAGGCGTGGTCTCGTTCCGCCTGTTAGCACGCCGCCCGCCCCGCGCACACGGACAAATCAGGGCCCGGGACAAATCAGGGAACAGGCGGTTACGCCCGCACCTGCCGCAGGAAGTCGTCCACCGCGCCATTCAAGGTGCCGGCCAGTTCCGACAGGCGGTCGGCCGCCCCCATCATGGCGTCGGCGGAGCGTCCGGTATCCACCGCCACACGGCTGACGTCGCCGATGTTGGACGACACGTCGGTGTTCATGCACTCCACGATGCGCACGTTGTGGGTGATCTCCGAGGTCGCCTGGCGCTGCTGCTCGACCGCCGCGGCGATGCCGCTCACGCTCTCGCCGATCACGGCGATGGTGGAGCCGATGCGGGCGATGGCCTCCACCACCCCCATGGTCGATTGCTGAATGCCATGGACCAGGGTGGCGATCTCCTCCGTCGAGGAGGCGGTCTGGGAGGCGAGCGCCTTCACCTCGGTGGCGACGACGGCGAAACCCTTGCCGGCGTCGCCGGCACGCGCCGCCTCGATGCTGGCGTTGAGCGCCAGGAGGTTGGTCTGTTGAGCGATCGCGGTGATGATGGCGACCACCTCGCCGATCTTCTGGGCGGAGTCCGACAGGCCCTTGGTCAGGTCGTCGGCGCGCCGGGATTCGGCGACGGCGTCCTCCGCAACGCTGCGCGACTGGGCGATCTGCCGCCCGATCCCGTCGATGGAGGCGGAGAGCTGCTCACTGGCCGAAGCCACGGCGCCGACGTTGCGGGTCGCCGTGCCGGCGGCGTCCGCGGCGGCGCGGGTGCGCTGCGCGGTGTCCGACGCCATGCCCGCCACGGCGCGGGCGGAGCCCGTGACCTCCGCCGCCGCCACGGACAGCGAGCCGGCCACCGCCTGGACCGTGCGCTCCAGCCCATCGGCCAGCGTCGCCATCAGGGCGCGGCGTTCCTCCTCGGCGCGGCGTTCCTGGTCGCGGCGGGTCTCCTCCGCGCGCTGGCGGGCCTCCAGCGCCTCGCGGAAGGCTTCGACCGCGCCATGGATGTCGGCGATCTCGCGCAGGGGCGAGGGGCGCAACGGCACCGCACCCTCCCCGCGGGTCAGCGCCTGGAGCGCCCGGCTGGCGTCGCGCACCGGCTGCATGATGAAGCGGTAGCCCAGCAGCATGTTCACGCCGCCGACCAGCCCGATCAGCACGAAGGCGCCCAGCGCGATCAGCGTCAGCCGGTCGAGCACCGCGGTCAGCGCCGCGGCACCCTCCTGGCTGCGCGCGGTCACCGCGTCGGAGGCGGCGTTCATCCCCTGCACCAGCCCATCGACCAGAGTCCGGACCTCCTGGTTGTGGGCGTGGGCGTCCGTGGTCAGGCGCAGTGTTTCGGTGCGCTGCGCGAAGGCCTCGTCGAGCGCGGCGAAGGACGCGATGTCGTCGGCGACGCTCTCGAACTCGTCGGCAGACGGCAGATGCCGGCGCAACTCCATGGCCTTGGCCATGTGCTCGCGGAACTGGCGCAGGTCGTTGCCGACCGCCGGCGGGTAGAGCTGGGACGGCAGGCGCGTCAGCAGGAACTTGGCGTCGCGGATCGTCGAGAAGAGCGTGGCGAGCGCCTGCTCGTCCGCCGGTTGCGTCGTCGCGCGCATCGCCGCGGACAGGCCGCGGGCAATGTCGCCCGACAGGCTTTCCGCGCGGCTGATGTTGAAACCGAATTTCTTGTCCAGCGCCTCGACCTTGGCGCCGATGGCCGCGGCCTCCCGGCTGGCCGCGACCGCCTTGGCGACGGTCTGCGCGATGTCCGGCGCGGCGTTGGCGGACATCCGCGCGGCGTGGGCGTCCAGGCCGGACAGCGCGTCGGCGCGCGTCGCCTCGTCCCCGCTGACGATCACCGCCTCGCCCAGCTTGGCGAGCCGTTCGGCCTCAAGGGCGATCCGCTGGTTCTCGGCCACCCGCTGCGCCAACTCGGCGTTGCCGTCGGCGATGCGCGTCGCCTCCATGGCGGTCATGCCGCCGAACACCGCCAGGGCGGCCACCACGACGCCCGCAATCAGGCAATCCACCACGACGACTTGGAACGTCGAGCGCTTCGCCCGCTCACTTGTCCCGGATACCATCTCCGCACCTCATCCGCAGCGTTCCCCCGAACTCTTCGTTTTTCCGGATGGGCGGCACTGGGGCGGCTCCTCCGGGACTTTATTGTTTGAGTACCTATATGCTCGGGGACGTGGGTGTGAGGCTATTGTGGAAAACCGAAGACGGCGCCCGACCATCCGGTGGGCGCCGCCTCTGGTTGTTGCCGAAGCTGTGAAACGGAAGCGGACGGGGCCGTTACAGGCCGGCGCCTTCCCCTCCGGCCAGGGCGACGCAGACGCGGTCCCGGCCCTCCAGGCTGCCGCAGCCGCCGCTGCGCTGGGACACGAAGCGGATGACCACCCGTTCCCCCTTGCCGACCGCGTGGGGCGGCAGCATCGCCTCGGCGACCAGGGTTTCCACCGTCCGCGACGGCGTCCGTCCGGAGCGGGCGGCGACCGGCGCGTCCCGGTCGGTGGCGGCGACGAATTCCGCCGGCGGGCGGGCCTCGCCGCGACCCATGGGTTCCACCACGAGCGGAGCCGGGCGGGGCTCCAGGGCGGCAACGGCGACCGGTGCCGGGGTGGCCGGGGTCTGCGGCACCGGCGCCACCGGTTCCGGGACCACCGCGGCGACGGCGACCGGTTCCGGGACCGCCGGCTTGGTGGGGGGCTTGGCGGCCACCGCCGCGGAATGCGGCGTGGGGGCGCTCGCCGGAACGATGGCGACCTCGATCGCGCTGGCGCCCGCCGCCTGCGACGGCTCGCGCGGCGCAACGCCGCGCAGGTTCGGCGTCAAGGCCGCGATGTACATCCGGGTTTCGCGCGGCAGCCGCTGCTTGCCCGCGAGGTGCGAGGCGTAGCAGGCCGGGCCGCAATTGTAGGCGGCGAGGAAGCCCGGCGCGCCGAACAGGTCGTACATCTCCCGCAGATACGCGGTGCCGGCCAGGATGTTGTCGCGCGGATCGGACGGATCGGACCCCAGCCCGTACTGCGTGCGCATCATGTCGTAGGTGCCGGGCATCACCTGCATCAGCCCGATGGCGCCGGCATGGCTGGTGATGGTGCGTCCGTTCACCACCGCACGCCCGCCGCTCTCCCGCATCATCACGGCCCTGATCCACTTCTCCGGCACGTCGAACCGTTCCGACGCCTCGCGGATGTGGGGAACCCAGCGGCCGAGCGGGTCCTTCGGATCAATCGGGACTTCGGCCACCTCCGGGGCCTTGACGACAAGCTCCGCCGTTTCCGGAGCGTTCGAGGCGCAACCCGCCAAGCCGAGGGCGAGAATCAGGGCGGCACCGGCGGCGCGGGCCGCGGTGAAGTCGCGATAAGCCACGAGGAGGGGTCCGTGCTGGTTGCACAAAGATCGAAAGCGTTACCCTCTCTTTGCGATGTAATGGTGCCGACTGTCAAGCAACAAGGCGGGTGTAATGTCCTGATTTTACGGCCTTTCCCTTTTTCATAGCCCATTGGAATGGTTTTCAGCCAAATGCTGTTCATCCGTATTGGCCCTTTTTCTGCCCCATTCGGCACTGTTGCCGGCTTTGCGACGGCGGGCGAGAGACCCATTCCTGTCACGCCCTTAACTTGCGGGGCCGATCGTCGCGGCCCTGGCAACCGCTTGACTTTCCAGAGGTCATTCCATATTGAATGAACGTTCATTTATAGCCGCACCGCGATGCCCGACAGCTCTCCTCTTCCCCCCTCCCGCCGGTCCCGGCGCAAGGAGGCCCGCCCCGCCGAGGTGATCGAGGCGGCGCGCGACCTGTTCATCTCGCGCGGATTTGCCGCAACCAAGCTGGAGCATGTCGCCCGCAAGGCCGGTGTCAGCGTCGGGTTGCCCTACCTCTATTTCGAGAACAAGGAAGGGCTGTTCAAAGCGGTCGTCCGGCAGTCCATCCTGCCGCAGTTCCAGATGGGCGAGGATCTGCTGGACAGCTTCACGGGCAGCAGCGAGGAGTTCCTGCGCGGCCTTGCCCGCGGCTTCTGGGAGATGGAGCAGAGCCCCAACGCCGGCCTGTCGAAGCTGGTCATCGCCGAGGCGCAGAACTTCCCCGACCTCGCCCGCTTCTACATGGAGGAGGTCGTCCTGCGCGGGCGGCGCTTCTTCGCGCGCATCCTGCACCGCGGCATCGAGCGCGGGGAGTTCCGGCCCGTCGACGTGGAGCAGATGGCCCGCGTCATCGCCGCCCCGCTCAGCATGCTCTCGCTGTGGAACCACTCGCTGCGTCCCTTCGAACCGGACCCCGCCGCGGCCTCCGCCGAATCCTACCTCGACGCCTATCTCGACCTCGTCCTCAACGGGCTGAGGGCCGAACCCAAGGACCGCACCCCATGATCGACGCCGCCCGTTCCGATGGTCTCACCGCCAAGCCGCGGCGCCGCCTGCTGCTGCCCCTGCTGATCGCCGGCGCGCTGGCCGCGGGCGGCGTCGCCTGGAAGGCCACGAGCAGCCACGACGCGGTGGCCCCCGCCGCGGCCGGCCTGCCCCCGGCGGAACGGCCGGTGGAGCTGTCGCCCGTCGAGCTGACCCGGATGGCCCCGCGCCGGCTGACCGAGCTGGTGCGGCTCAGCGGCTCCGTGAAGCCGATGGAACAGTCCATGGTCAAGTCGGAGGTCGCCGCCCGGCTGGTCGAGGTGCCGCTGCGCGAAGGGCAGGCCGTCCGGAAGGGCGAGGTGCTGGCCCGCTTCGACACGGTGGAGCTTCAGGCCAAGCTGGACGAGAAGCTGAGCAATCTGGAGGGCGCCAAGGCGCAGCTCGTCCTGGCGGACAAGACCCGCGCCAAGAACCTGGCGCTGCGCCAGAAGGACATCGTCTCGGAAACCAACATGGACCAGGCGCAGAGCACATTCCGCTTCCAGCAGGCCACCGTCGCGGCGCTGGAGGCCCAGGTGGACCTTGCCCGCAAGGCGCTGCGCGACGCGGTGGTGGCGAGCCCGATCGACGGTACGCTGGCCGAGCGCGCGGTCAACCCCGGCGAGACTCTGGCGGTCAACGCCAAGATGTTCTCCGTCGTCGATCTCAGCCGCGTCGAGGTCGAGGCGGCGGTGCCCGCCGACGACGTCGCCCGGCTGAAGCCCGGCCAGACCGTGCGGCTGCGGGTTGAAGGTTTCGGCGACCGCGACTTCATCGGCCGGATCGCCCGCATCAACCCGATGGCCCGTGCCGGGACCCGCTCCATTCCCGTCTACATCGTGCTGGACAACGCCGATGGCGCGCTGCGCGGCGGCATGTTCGCCGCGGGCGATGCCGTCGTGGACGAGGTGGAGGGCGCCTTCGCCCTGCCCCCGGCGGCGGTCCGCCACGACCAGGACGGCGACTTCGTGCTGGTCGTCTCCGGGGGCCGGGTGGAGCGCCGCAAGGTCGAGGTGCTGGGTGCCTGGTCGCGCGGGGATCTCGTGCAGGTGCGCGGGCTGGCCGACGGCGATCTGGCGGTGACCGCCCCCCTGCCCGGCCTGACCGCCGGGCGGGCCGTCAAGGTCATGGGATCGTAAGGGAACGCGCCGCGCCATGCCGATCACCCGCATCAGCGTCGACAACCCCGTCTTCGCCACCATGATGATGGTGGCGCTGATGGTGCTGGGCCTGTTCTCCTACAACCGGCTCGGCGTCGACCAGTTTCCCGACGTGGACTTCCCGCTGGTCGTCGTCTCCACCGAGTACCCCGGAGCCAGCCCGGAATCGGTCGAGACCGACGTCACCCGCCCCATCGAGGACGCGGTCAACACCATCGCCGGCATCAAGACGCTGACCTCCCGCTCCTACGAGAGCCAGTCGGTGGTGATCGCCGAGTTCGACCTGAAGACCGCCTCGACCCAGGCGTTGCAGGACGTGCGCGAGAAGGTGTCGGCCCTGCGCCCCAAGTTCCGGGACGAGGTGAAGGACCCGCAGATCACCCGCTTCAACCCGGACGACCAGCCCATCCTTTCGCTCGCGGTGAAGTCGGACATCCGCAGCTTGCGCGACCTGACCACCATGACCGACCAGATCGTCCTGAAGCGCCTGCAGAACGTGCGCGGCGTCGGACGGGCGACCATCGCCGGCGGGGTCAAGCGGCAGGTCCAGGTGCGGCTGCGCCCCGAACGGCTGGAGGCGCTGGGCGTCGGCGTCGATCAGGTTCTCCAGGCGATCCGCGACGAGAACCAGGACATTCCCGCCGGCACCGTCTCCGGCAACGGGGCGGAGCGCGTCGTCCAGGTCGATGGCCGCGTCATCAACCCGCGGGAGCTTCTCGACATCATCGTCGCGCGCCGCGGCGGCGAGCCGGTGCGCCTGCGCCAGGTCGCCGAGGTGCTGGACGGCCAGGAGGAGCAGGACTCCGTCGCCCTGTTCAACGGCCAGCCGGCGCTGGCCGTCGATGTGGTGAAGATCCAGGGTTCCAACACGGTGGAGGTGGCGCGCGGCCTCTACAAGGCGCTGGACGAGTTGCGCCGCGACGGCTCCCTGCCCTCCGACGTCGCCCTGGAGGTGGTGCGCGACACCTCGCGCGGGATCACCAACTCGCTGAGCAACGTGCAGCGCACGCTGGTCGAGGGCGGCGTGCTGACCATCGCCATCGTCATGGTCTTCCTGGGCTCCTGGCGCAGCACGGTGATCACGGCGCTGACCCTGCCGGTGGCGGTGATGGGCACCTTCGGCGTGCTGGCGGCCTTCGGTTTCACCCTGAACACGATGACGCTGATGGCGCTGTCGCTGGCCATCGGCATCCTGATCGACGACGCCATCGTGGTGCGCGAGAACATCATGCGCCACCTCGGCAAGGGCCAGGGGCACCGGCAGGCGGCGCTGGACGGCACCAAGGAGATCGGTCTGGCGGTCCTGGCGACCACGCTGACCATCGTGGCGGTGTTCCTGCCCGTCGCCTTCATGGGCGGCATCATCGGGCGCTTCTTCCTGCAGTTCGGCATCACCGTGTCGGCGGCGGTGCTGATCTCGCTGTTCGTGTCCTTCACGCTGGACCCCATGCTGTCCAGCCTGTGGTACGATCCGGCGGCCCACGGGCGGCACGGGCGCGGTGTCTTCGGGCGCTTCGCGGCGGGATTCCAGGGCGCCTTCGACGCGCTGGCGCGGGTCTATGGCCGGACGCTCCGCTGGGCGCTGCGCTGGCGCTGGCTGGTTTTGCTGATGGCGCTGGGGATCTTCGTCGGCAGCTTCTTCCTGGTGCCGCGCATCGGCGTCGAGTTCGTCCCCGCCGCCGACCTCGGGGAATCCATCGTCGATGTGGAGACGCCGGTCGGATCGTCGCTCGACTACACGGCGGCCAAGCTGCGGCAGGTGGAGGCGGCGATCCGCGAGTTTCCGGAGGTCGCCTACACCTACTCCACGGTGAACACGGGCGCGTCGGTCGGCAAGAACCGGGGCAGCGTCTATGTCCGGCTGAAACCGATCGACCAGCGCACGCTCACGCCCAACACGCTGGCCCCGCCGCTGCGCGAGCGGCTGTCGGCGATCCCCGGCGTCCAGATCGGCATCGGCATTCCCGGCGTCGGCGGCGTGCAGAAGCAGATCCAGGTGTCCGTCCAGGGCCGCGACATCGCGGAACTGGACCGCATCGGGAAGCAGGTGACCGCCGCCATGGCCGGCATCCGCGGCTTCGTCGACGTGGACGTCAGCTTGAAGGCGGCCAAGCCGACCCTGTCGGTGCGGCTGGAGCGCGATCTGGCGAGCGACCTCGGCGTCGGAACGGCGCAGGTGGCGAACACGCTGCGCCCCCTCTTCGCCGGCGACAAGGTGTCCACCTGGAAGGCGCCGGACGGCGAGACCTACGACGTGCTGGTGCGTCTGCCGGAAAGCGACCGGGTGGGCCGCGCCGACCTCGACCGCATCTACCTGACCGGCTCCAACGACGCCGAGGGGGCGCCGCGCATGGTGCCGCTGTCGCAGGTCAGCCGGGTCGAGACGACGCTCGGCGCCTCGCAGATCAACCGCCGTGACCTGTCCCGCGAGGTGAACGTTCAGGCCAACGTCCAGGGCCGCCCGGCGGGCGACGCCGGCAAGGAGCTGCAGGCGGCCATCGCGGAGATCAAGCTGCCGCCCGGCTACCGCATCGTCTTCGGCGGTTCGACCAAGGACATCGCCGAGACGTCGGCCTACGCCACCCAGGCGCTGCTGCTGGCGGTGATCCTGATCTACCTGATCCTGGCCTCGCAGTTCGGCAGCTTCCTCCAGCCCATCGCCATCATGATGTCGCTGCCGCTGTCGCTGGTCGGGGTGTTCCTCGGACTTCTGGTCGCCGGCTCCACCCTGAACATCTTCAGCGCCATCGGCTTCATCATGCTGATGGGTCTGGTGACCAAGAATGCGATCCTGCTGGTCGACTTCGCCAACCAGGCCCGCGCCCGCGGGGTGGACCTGCGCGACGCGGTGGTGGAGGCCGGCATCATCCGCCTGCGCCCTATCGTCATGACCACCATGGCGATGATCTTCGGCATGATCCCGCTGGCGCTCGGCATCGGCGAGGGCGCGCAGCAGCGCGCACCCATGGCCCACGCGGTGATCGGCGGCCTCATCAGCTCCACCCTGCTCACCCTTCTGGTGGTGCCCGTGATCCTCACCTACCTCGACGCGCTGTCCCGGCGCTTCAAGCGCTGGTTCGCCCACAAGGACCCGGACGCCGTGGCGCACGGCACGGCAACACAGGGCACGGCGGCGGAATAACTCAGCCCAGATGCTCCAGCATTAGGAACAGTCCGAGCGCCAGCAGACCGAGGAAAAAGCAGCGCCGGAACACCTCCGCCCGCACCCGCCGGCGGAGGCTCTGGCCGAGCGCCATCCCGGCAAGGGCCGGCAGCAGCGACGCCAGTGATCCCCAGGCCAGGGTGCCGTCGAACAGCCCGTGCTGCGCCAGACCGGCGGCCAGCGCCAGGGTCGACACCGTGAAGGACAGGCCGAGCGCCTGGATCAGCCGGTCGCGCTCCAGCTCCAGCGCCTGGAGGTAGGGCACGGCGGGGATGACGAAGACTCCGGTGGCCGCCGTCACCACCCCGGTCGCCACGCCGACCAGCGGCGACAGCCAGGATTCCGCCGTCGGCGGCACCCGCAACGGCAGCTTCACCAGCCCGGCCACCGCGTAGAGCGCCAGCGCCCCGCCCAGCGCCGCCGCAGCCTGCCCCGAGGAGGCGCCGGCCAGCCGACCCGCCCCGGCCCAGGTCCCCAGCGTGATCCCCAGCATCATCGGCCAGAACCGCTCGATGGTGGCGCCGAGGCTGGGGCCGAAGGCCAGTTGCCAGAGATTCGTCACAAGCGAAGGCACGATGAGGATCACCGCCGCCTCGGCGGGCGGCATGACGAGGCCGAGCAGCCCCATGGCGACGGTCGGCAGGCCCAGGCCGATCATGCCCTTGACGAATCCAGCCAGCAGGAAGGTCAGGGCCATGGCGGCAACGATGAGGAGAGGGAGGTCGGTCATCACGGCAGTCTCTCGTCAATTCCCCTCTCCCGCCTCGGGAGAGGGAAGAGGCCCGCGCGAAGCGTGGGAAGGGTGAGGGTGCCGCCGAGGATGAATTCCTTGATCCTTGCACGACCCTCACCCGCCCGCTTCGCGGGCCCCCTCTCCCGGGACGGGAGAGGGATCTGATGCCACTTGAGGCCAGGCCGTGGCTTCCGGCAATGTGGATGTCACACAGCCAGCCTTCGGTTCAGACGAAGGCTGCTGCTCCACCGGAGAACCGCCCATGCGCTTCGACCTGACCGACCTGCGGCTGTTCCTGAACGTGGCGGAGGCGGAGAGCATCACCCACGGGGCGGAGCGGACACACCTGGCCCTCGCCTCGGCGAGCGCGCGCATCCGCGGGATGGAGGAGACGCTCGGCGTGCCGCTGCTGGAGCGCGGACGGCGCGGCGTCAGCCCGACCCCGGCGGGTGAGGCGCTCGTCCACCACGCCCGTCTTCTCCTCCAGCAGGTCGAGCGGATGCGGGGGGAGCTGGGCGATTACGCGAAGGGGCTGAAGGGGCATGTCCGGCTGCTGTCCAACACCGCCGCCCTGGCCGAATTCCTGCCCGAGGCCCTGGCGCCCTTCCTCGCCGCCCACCCCAACATCGACATCGACCTGGAGGAGAGGCCCAGCCACGAGATCGTGCGGGCGGTGGCGGAAGGGCTGGCCGACGCCGGGGTGGTGTCCGATCACGCGGACCTGTCGGGGCTGGAGGTCTTTCCCTTCCGCACCGACCGCATGGTGCTGGTCACGCCGCACGGCCACCCGCTGGCCAACCGCCGCAGCGTCGCCCTCCGCGAGGTTCTGGAGGAGGATTTCGTCGGGCTGGCGACGCGCAACGCCCTTCAGCAGCACATCAACGAGCACGCCATCCGCGCCGGGCATCCGCTGAAGTTGCGCGTGCGCGTCCGCGGATTCGACGGGATCTGCCGGATGGTCGAGCAGGGGGTGGGGCTCGGCATCGTCCCGGAGGCCTCAGCAAAGCGCTGCCGCCGCTTCACGAAGATCCGCACGGTGCCCCTCACCGACCCCTGGGCGGTGCGGTCCCTGGTCGTCTGCGTCCGCCGGCTGGACGCGCTGCCCGGTCACAGCCGCGAACTGGTGAAGCGGCTGGCCGGCGGCGCGAACTAGCCTTCGCCCCTCACTCCGCGCCCGGCACCGGGTGCGGCGCCTCCGGGGTGACGCCGGACCGGCGTTTCCACAGGCGGGAGACGGCGTTGCCGGCGTCCTCCATGTAGAGGAACAGCACCGGCGTGATGTAGAGCGTCAGGATCTGCGACACGCACAGGCCGCCGACCACCGCGAGGCCGAGCGGCTGGCGAAGCTCCGCGGCGGCGCCGTGGGCGACGGCGATGGGCAGGGTGCCCATGATCGCCGCCATCGTCGTCATCATGATCGGGCGGAAGCGCAGCAGGCAGGCCTGCTCGATCGCCTCGCGCGCGGTCATGCCCTGGTTGCGCTGCGCGTCGATGGCGAAGTCGATCATCATGATCGCGTTCTTCTTCACGATGCCGATCAGCATCAGGATGCCGATGATCGCGATGACGCTCAGCTCCTGCCCGAACACCATCAGCGTCGCCAGCGCCCCGATGGCCGCGGACGGCAGGCCGGACAGAATGGTCAGCGGGTGGATGAAGCTCTCGTACAGCACGCCGAGCACGATGTAGATCACCAGCACCGCGGCGAGCAGCAGCAGCCCCTGGCTCTTCTGCGCGTCCTCGAACACCTGGGCGGTGCCGGCGAAGCCGGTGGTGATGCCCGGCGGCAGGGCCATCTCCATCTCCGCCTGCCGGACGGCGTTCACCGCCTCGCCCAGCGAATGGCCGGGCGCCACGTTGAAGGACAGGGTGACGGCGGGCAACTGGCCCTGGTGATTGACCGTCAGCGGACCGGCGGTGCGCTGCACGCTGGCGAAGGCGTCCAGCGGCACCAGCTTGCCGGAGCCGGAGCGCACATAGATTCGCGACAGCGCGTTGTCGTCCTGCTGGTACTTCGGCGCCAGCTCGATCAGCACCTGATAGTCGTTGGTCGGCGTGTAGATCGTCGAAACCTGCCGCTGGCCGAAAGCGCTGTAGAGGGTGGAGCGCACCTGATCGACCCCGATCCCCAGCGTCGCCGCCTTTTCGCGATCCACATGCACATAGGCCTGGGGGCTGTTGAGCTGGAGGTCGCTGGTCACGTCCTGCAGGATCGGGATGTCGTGCATCGCCCGTTCCAGCCTTGCGGACCAGGCGTACAGCTCTTCCGTGTTCAGGCCCTGGATCGTGTACTGAAACTCGTTCTTGGAGGAACGGCCACCGATGCGGAGATTCTGCACCGGCTGCATGTAGACCGCCATGTCGGGGATGCCGGCGAGCTGGCGGCGGAGCTGCTGGATCACCTCGCCGGCCGGCGGACGTTCGGCGCGCGGCTTCAGCACGACGAACATGCGGCCGGTGTTGACCGAGTTGCCGCCGATGGCGACCGACGAGGTCATGTCCGCCACCGCCGGGTGGGCCTTGATGATCCGCGCCACCTCCTGCTGCCGCTCGGCCATGGCCGGGAAGGAGATGTCGGGCGCGGCCTCCGTCGAGACGGTGATCTGGCCGATGTCCTCGGTCGGGAAGAAGCCCTTGGGAATCGCCTGGAACAGCAGGGCGGAGCCGACCACCGTCGCGATCATCACCAGCCCCATCACCGGGCGGTGCCTCAGCGCCAGCCGCAGGGTCACGGCGTAGCCGCGGTGCAGCGCGCTGAACCCGCCTTCCAGGACGCGGCCGAACCAGCCCTCCTTGGCGCCATGCGGTTCGTGGGTCAGCATGCGGGCGCACATCATCGGCGTCAGCGTCAGCGCCACGAAGGCCGAGGCGCTGATCGCCATGGTCACCACCAGCGCGAACTCGTGGAAGACGCGCCCGACCACCCCGCCCATCAGCAGGATCGGGATGAAGACGGCCACCAGCGACACGGTGATGGAGATGATGGTGAAGCCGATCTCCCGCGAGCCCTTGAGCGCCGCCTCGAAGGGCGGCATCCCCTCTTCGACGTAGCGGACGATGTTCTCCATCATCACGATGGCGTCGTCGACGACGAGGCCGACCGCCAGCGTCAGCGCCATCAGCGAGATGTTGTCGATGGAGAAGCCCATCAAATGCATCCCGCCCGCCGTCGCGATCAGCGAGATCGGAACGGTCAGCGCCGGAATCATCGTCGCCGTCAGGCGGCGCAGGAACAGGAAGATGACCAGCACGACGAGCGCGATGGTCAGGCCCAGCGTGAACTGCACGTCCTCCACCGCCTCGCGGATCGAGGTGGAGCGGTCGTTCACCACCTCGACCTTGGCGCTGGGCGGAAGCTGCGCGCGGAAGGTGGGCAGCAGGTTGCGCACCCGGTCGACCACGTCCACCGTGTTGGCGTCGGGCTGGCGCTGCACCGCCATGACGATGGCGCGGGTGCCGTTGTGCCAGCTCGCCGTTCGGGCGTTCTCGACGCTGTCCAGCACGGTCGCCACGTCGCCCAGACGGACCGGGGCGCCGTTGCGGTAGGCGACGATCAGGCCGCGGAAGGCTTCGGCGTCAGGAAGCTGCGGGTTGGCGGCAAGCACGAGCTGCTGCTTGGCGCCGGACAGCGTGCCGACCGGGGTGTTGGCGTTGGCGGCGGCCAGCGATTTCTGAAGCTCGTCGATGCCGATGCCGCGCACGGCCAGCGCGTTGGGGTCGACCTGGACGCGCACGGCGTATTTCTGCGCGCCGTAGATCTGCACCTGGGCGACGCCCGGCAGGGTGGCGACCTTGGGCTGGACCGCGGTCTCGGCGAAGTCGTTCAGCGACGACAGGGTCAGCGTCGGCGACGACAGCGCCAGCATCAGCACCGGCTGGTCGGCCGGGTTCACCTTTCGGTAGCTGGGCGCGGTGGTCATCTCCGCCGGCAGACGGCGCTGGGTGCGGGCGATGGCCGCCTGCACGTCCTGGGCGGCGGCGTCGATGTCGCGCTCCAGGACGAACTGGATGGTGATCGAGGTGTTGCCGAGGCTCGACGTCGAGGTGATCGTGTCGATGCCGGCGATGGTCGAGAACTCGCGCTCCAGCGGGCTGGCGACCGAGGCCGCCATGGTTTCCGGGCTGGCCCCGGGCAGCGTGGCGGAGACGTTGATGACCGGGAAATCCACCCGCGGCAGCGCCGCGACGGGCAGTTGCCGGTAGGCGGCGAGGCCTCCCAGAACCAGCGCCGCCGTCAGCAGGATGGTCATCACCGGACGGCGGATGCACAGCTCCGAGAGGGTCATGACGCGCCTCCGGTGAGCGGAGCCTTGCCGTTGGCGCCATCCTTGCCGCCGTTCTTCGCGGCGGCGACCTTGGCGCCGGGATAGAGGCGGGACTGGCCGTCGACCACCACGCGCTCACCGGCCTGCACCCCGTCGGCGATGACGGCGGTCCCCTCCTGGCTGCGGGCCACCGTGACGTTGCGGATCTCCACCGTGTCGTCGGGCTTGACCACATAGACGAAACGGCCCTGCTGGCCGGTCTGCACCGCCTCCTCCGGCAGCGTCAGCGCCTGCGGCTCGACCCGCAGGGTCAGCACCACGTCGACGAACTGGCCGGGCCACAGCCGGGTGTCGGCGTTTTCGAACTGGCCCTTCACCAGGATCGTGCCGGTCTGCTGGTCGACCTGGCTGTCCACGAAATTCAGTACGCCCTCGGCGGGCGGCACGGCGGCGCCGGGAATGCCGGCGGTGACGGACAGCTTGCTCGTCTCCATCGCCGCGCGGATGGTCGGCAGGTGGCGCTCCGGCACGTTGAAGGCAACGGTGATCGGGCGGAGCTGGGTCAGCGTGACCAGCGGGGTGGCGTCCGCCGCACGGACCATCGTGCCCGGCTTGGCGTTCACCGCACCGGTGCGCCCGTCCATGGGGGCGGCGATGCGGGTGAAGCTGAGCGAGACCTTGGCCGCCTCGATCGCCGCCTGCCCGGCCTTCACCGTGGCCTCCAACGCGTCGGCGGCGGCCACCGCCGCATCAAACTGCTGGCGGGCCACCGTATTGGAGCGCACGAGCTGCTCGTAGCGCTTCACGTCGCCGCGGGCCTTGTCGAGGTTGGCGCGGTCGCGCTCCAGATTGGCCTGGGCCTGACGGAGCTGCGCTTCCAGCGCGCGGGAGTCGAGGGTGAACAGCAGGTCGCCCGCCTTCACCTCCTGCCCCTCGGTGAAATGGACCGTCTCGACGACCGAATCGACGCGCGCCTTGATGGCGATGGCGGCCACCGGCTGGACCGAGCCGATGGTGCCCAGCCGCTCCGGCACCGCCCGCTTCTCCACCGTCTGGATGACCACCGGGAGGGCGCGCGGTCCGGCCGGGGCGGCGGCCTTCGCCGTTTGCGCGTCGGCCCCGCCCGCCCGGTGCGTGTACCAATAGCCGCCGCCGAACAGGGCGGCCAGCAGGAGCGCAAACAGCACTATGCGTTTCGTCACGTCGAACTCCCGGTAGGGCTGCCCGGTCCGGCCGGAGCGCACCATCCCGCCATTAGGCAATGCGGCCCATTATCGCAGGAGAGGCTTTGCAGGTTAATGTCCATCCTACAGCCATTTGGTAACAGACTGTAACAGCGGGTATGGGCTGCGGAGCGATTCGGCGATGCTGGACCTAAAGAATTTGGAAGCGTTCGTGTGGATCGCCCGTTTGGGCGGCTTCCGCGCCGCGGCGGGACGGCTGAACACCACCCAGCCGGCCATTTCCGCCCGCATCGCCCAGTTGGAAAAGGAGTTGGGCGTCCAGCTGTTCAACCGCGGCACGCGGCGGGTGACCCTGACGCTGAAGGGCATGGAACTGCTGGACCACGCCGAACGGATGCTGACGCTCCAGGCGGAGCTGGTGCATGCGGTCGCCGAATCGACGACCCTGCGCGGGCTGATCCGGCTGGGGGTGGCCGAGACCATCGTCCATACTTGGCTGAGCCGCCTGATCGAACGGCTGCACAACCGCTTCCCGCTGGTCAGCCTGGAGATCGAGGTCGACACCTCCATTCACCTGCGCAACGGGCTGCTGGCCCACGACCTCGACATCGCCTTCATGCTGGGGCCGGTGGCCGAGCCGGACATGCGCAACGAGGCGCTGAGCAGCTACCCCATGGCCTGGGTGGCCAGCCCGTCGCTCGACCTGCCCGCCGGGCGGCTGGGGCTGGCCGATCTGGCGCGCTACCCCGTCATCACCTTTTCCCGGCAGACCAAGCCGTCGGTGGCCATCCAGCAGATGTTCAAGCGGCCCGGCCTGCCGCCGCTGCGCTTCTACGGCAACAGCTCGCTCGCCAGCATCGTGCGGATGACCCTGGACGGCATCGGCATCAGCGCCATCCCGCCCGCGGTGATAGAGCGCGAACTGGCGGAAGGGCTGCTGCGGCTGATCCCGGCGGAGGACCCGCTGCCCGACCTCGACTTCACCATCTGCCACCCGGTGGACAGCGACAACCCGCTGGTGCCCATCGTCGCGGACATGGCCTTGGAGATCGTGCGGGCGCAGCGGCATGGGGCGCCGACCGATAAACGCCGTTTATCGCAAACGATCCAAAATGAAAATTTGACGGATCGGACGGATGCGTGAACCCTTAGGGCACAACAGTTTGGTCACCGAGGTTTTGCCCGCCATGCAGTCCGTGACCCCAAGCACCCCGTTCCCACCCGATCCCGCGTCCGCCGCCCTGCTGGCCCGGCTGGCGATCCGCCGGGGCGAGCATCGCGGGCCGACCGCCGGACTGGCGCCCGGCCATGTGCAGGCGAACCTCGCCATCGTTCCCGCCGATGTGGCCCCCGCCTTCGAGCGGTTCTGCCGCGCCAACCCGGTTCCCTGCCCGCTGCTCGCCGTGTCGCAACCCGGCGATCACCGCTTCGCGGAGCTGGGCGCCGACCTCGACCTGCGCACCGACTTCCCGCGCTACCGAGTCTACCGCGACGGCCTGCTGGCGGAGGAGCCGGAGGACCTGCTGTCGGTCTGGCGTGACGATCTGGTCGCCTTCGCCATCGGCTGCTCCTTCTCCTTCGAGGAGGCGCTGCTCGCCGCTGGCCTGCCGGTTCGCCACATCGAGCGAGGCTGCAACGTGCCGATGTACGTGACGGACCGGGACTGCGTCGCGGTTCCGCCCTTTGCCGGCCGCATGGTGGTGTCGATGCGCCCGATGACGCCCGCGCAGGCCGAACGCGCCGCCGCGGTGACCGGGCGCTACGCCGCGGTCCACGGCGCGCCGGTGCACATCGGCGACCCGGCGGCGCTCGGCATTGGCAACCTGTCGCAGCCGGAGTTCGGCGACGCCGTTCCGCTCGCCCCCGGCGAGGTTCCCGTCTTCTGGGCCTGCGGGGTCACCCCCCAGGTGGCGCTCGCCGCCGCCCGCCTGCCCTTCGCCATCGCCCACAGCCCCGGCCACATGCTGGTCACCGACCGGCTGAACGCCGAGCTGGAGGGTGTGTCCCCTTCGGTCGCGCAACTTTTCAGATAAGAACAGGGAGCTTCATCACATGACCGCGATCACCCTGCGGACCCGCCTCGCCGCCGCCGCCTTCGGCATCGGCCTTTGCGCCACCCCGGTCGCGGCCTTCGCCGAGACCTGGGACATGCCGACCCCCTACCCCGACACGAACCTGCACACCATCACGGTGCGCCAGTTCGCCGAGGACGTGAAGGCGGCGACCAACGGCAAGATCCAGATCACCGTCCATTCCAACGGCTCGCTGGTCAAGCATCCGGAGATCAAGCGCGCCGTCCAGTCGGGCCAGGCCCAGCTCGGCGAGGTGCTCATCAGCTCCTGGGCGAACGAGGACCCGCTCTACGGGCTCGATTCCGTGCCCTTCCTGGCGACCGACTTCGCCGCTTCGAAGAAGCTCTACGAGGCGTCGAAGCCCTATCTGGAGAAAAAGCTGGAGCGTCAGCGCCTGAAGCTCCTCTACTCGATCCCGTGGCCGCCGCAGGGCCTCTACGTGAAGCAGGAGATCGGCTCGGTCGCCGACCTGAAGGGGCAGAAGTTCCGCGCCTACAACCCGGCCACCACCCGCATCGCCGAGCTGGCCGGCGCCGTGCCGACCAAGATCGAGGCCGCCGAGGTCTCGCAGGCCTTCGGCACCGGCATCGTCACCGCCATGATGACCTCCGCCGCCACCGGCGTCGACACCAAGGCGTGGGACTTCGTGAACGTCTATTACGACGTGCAAGCCTGGCTGCCGCGCAACATGGTGTTCGTCAGCACCGAGGTCTGGAAGGGCCTGGACGACGCCACGAAGAAGGCCGTCGAGCAGGCCGCCGCCAAGGCCGAGGCCACCGGCTGGACCGAGTGGGAGAAGAAGACGGCGGAGCTGAACCAGACGCTGTCCGGCAACGGCATGAAGGTGCTGACCCCGACCCCGGCGATCAAGGACGGCTTCGCCGCCATCGGCAAGACGATGACCGACGAGTGGACCAAGGCCGCCGGCGCCGACGGCGAGGCGATCATTTCGGCCTTCCGAAAGTAAGCGGCGGCGACGCTTGCCCCCACCCTAACCCTCCCCCGCTAACGCAGGGGAGGGCCGGGGTGGGGGCAATACGCCCACCACCAAAAAAAATCCCGCCCGCCCTACCCGGAGGTGGTCGCGCCATGCGCACCGCATTGACCTTCCTTTACCGCGCCGCCGAGATCCTGGGCGCGGTGTTCCTGGTGCTGATCGCCGTGCTGATCGTATCCCAGGTCTTCGCCCGGCTGGCCAACCGCATGGTGCCGGGAGCCGACGAGCTGGCCGGCTACTGCATGGCCGCCTCCTTCTTCCTGATGCTCGGTCCGGCGCTGCGCCGCGGCGCGCACATCCGCGTCGGTGTGCTGGTCGACCGGCTGCGCGGCGGCCCCCGCCGTGTCGTGGAGCTGATCTGCCTCGGCTTCGGCACGGCGCTGAGCGGCTATTTCGCGTGGTACTGGCTGCGCATGACCTACGATTCCTACGATTTCGGCGATCTGGGACAGGGCGTCCTGCCCATCCCGCTGTGGATTCCGCAGGCCGCCATGGGCGTTGGGCTGGTGATTCTCGTGATCGCCTTCCTTGATGACCTGCTGGCGGTGATACAGGGGCGCGAGGCGTCCTACCAAAGCGCCGGCATGCAGAGCGAGGGCTGACCGATGGACCAGACGACCGCTTCCATCGTCGTCGTGGTGACGATGCTCCTGATGCTGGGGACCGGCATCTGGGTGGCCCTGGCGCTGGCCGGCGTCGGCTTCGTCGCCATGGCGCTGTTCACCACCCGCCCTGTCGGCATGGTCATGGCGACCAACATCTGGGGCGCCAGCACGAGTTGGACCCTGACCGCCCTGCCCCTGTTCATCTGGATGGGCGAGATCCTGTTCCGAACGCGCATCTCGTCGGACATGTTCAAGGGACTGGCGCCATGGACGGGCTGGCTGCCGGGGCGGCTGATGCACGTCAACATCGTCGGCTGCACGATCTTCGCCGCCGTCTCCGGCTCCTCCGCGGCGACCGCCGCGACCATCGGGCGGATGACCATCCCGGAGCTGACCCGGCGCGGCTACGACCCGATGATGATCGTCGGCTCGCTGGCCGGCGCCGGCACGCTGGGCCTGCTGATCCCGCCCTCGATCATCATGATCGTGTACGGCGTCGCGGCGGACGTGTCCATCGCCCGGCTGTTCATCGCCGGCGTCATCCCGGGCATCGTTCTGACCGGACTGTTCATGCTCTATGTCGGCGGCTGGTCCCTGCTGAACCCCAACCGGGTGCCGCCGCGGGAGGCACGCCAGAGCTTCGCGGAGAAGATCCGGGACACCGGGTCGCTGATCCCCGTCATGCTGCTGATCGCCGGCGTGCTCGGCTCCATATACGCGGGCATCGCCACGCCGACCGAGGCGGCGGGCATCGGCGTCCTGGGATCGCTGCTGCTGGCGCTGGTCACGGGCACGATGAGTTGGGCGACCTTCCGCGACAGCGTGCTGGGCGCCGCGCACACCTCCTGCATGATCGGCTTCATCCTGGCGGGGGCGGCCTTCCTGACCGTCGCCATGGGCTACACCGGCATCCCGCGCCTGCTGGCGGAGTGGATCACCTCCATGCAGCTCTCCACCGCGTCGCTGCTGGTCGTGCTGACGCTGTTCTTCATCGTCATGGGCTGCTTCCTCGACGGCATCTCGATGGTCGTGCTCACCACCTCGGTCATCCTGCCGATGGTGCAGAAGGCCGGGATCGACCTGCTGTGGTTCGGCATCTACATCATCATCGTGGTGGAGATGGCCCAGATCACCCCGCCGGTGGGCTTCAACCTGTTCGTTCTGCAATCGATGACGGGCAAGAGCATCTTCACCATCGGCAAGGCCAGCCTGCCCTTCTTCGCGATGATGATCGTCATGGTGGCCCTGCTCTGGATCTTCCCGGGCATGGTGACGTGGCTGCCCTCGCTGATGATCGGGTGAGGAGCGGCATCATGGACGTCCGTTTCACGACGGCGGGCGACACGGCCTTCAACGTGGAGTTCGGGGAGGGCATCGACCGCCCGACCAACGCCCGCGTCATGGCCCTGCACGCCCGGCTGAAGGCCGCCGCCCCGCCGGGTCTGGTGGAGACGGTGCCGACCTTCCGCTCTCTCCAGGTGGTTTACGACCCGGCGGCCACCAGCCGCCGGGAGGTCCAGGCCGCCGTGGAGGCGGAACTGGCCCACGCCGGGGACGCGCCGGCCGACGGCAGCCTGTGGCGGCTGCCCGTCTGCTACGACCCGGAGTTCGGCCCGGACCTCGCGGAGCTGTCCGCGTCGCTCGGCCTGTCGGCGGACCGCCTGATCGACCTCCACGGGTCGACCGAGTATTTCGTCTATATGCTGGGCTTCATGCCGGGCTTCGCCTACATGGGCGACCTGCCGGGCAAATTGGAAAAGCCGCGGCGCAGCGAGCCCCGGGTCCGCGTGCCGGCGGGCTCCGTCGCCACCGCCGGGCGGCTGACCACGGTCTATCCTTGGGAGAGTCCCGGCGGCTGGCACCTGATCGGGCGCTGCCCGGTGCCGCTCTACGACGGCGCCCGCCCCTCGCCGGTCCTGTTGTCCGCCGGCGACCGGGTGCGCTTCGAGGCGGTGGACCGCGCCCGCTTCGACGCCCTGGCGGCCGAGACCGCCGCGGGGCGCTTCGATGCCGACACGCTGAGGGCCGCGCCATGAGCACGCCCTGCCTCACCGTCGTCCGGCCGGGGTTGTTCGCCACGATCCAGGATCTCGGCCGCTTCGGCCATCAGGAACTCGGCATGCCGGTGGCCGGCGCGCTCGACCCCATCGCCCTGCGCCTCGCCAACGCGCTGGTCGGCAACCCGGCGGGCACCGCGGGGGTGGAGATCGCCCTGCTCGGGCCCGCGCTGAAGGTGGAGGCCGACAGCGTGCGCGTCGCCGTCGTCGGCCCGATGGCGCTGAGCGTGGAGCGCGAGGGGGCATCGCCCCAGCCGCTGGAGCCGCACCGCAGCCACACGCTGACCCGCGGCGACGTGCTGAAGCTGGGCGCTGTCACCGGGGCGGCGGTCGCCTATCTGACGGTCGCCGGGGGCTTCGCGCTGGAGCCCTTCCTGGGCAGCTTGTCCACCTACGTGCGCGCCGGCATCGGGCCGCTCGGCGGCAAGCCGCTGGGCGACGGGACTCGTCTGCCGCTCAACCGCGACACCGCCCCGCCGGGCACCGACGTGGAACTGACGGAGCCGCCGGACTATGGCGGCGGGCCGGTGCGGGTGGTGCTCGGCCCGCAGGAGGACCGCTTCACGGCGGTGGCGGTGGAGACCTTCCTGTCGGCCACGTACCGCGTCGGCAAGGACGCCGACCGCATGGGCCTGCGGCTCGAGGGGCCGACGCTCGCCCACACCGGCTCCGCCGACATTCCGTCGGACGGGCTGGTCACCGGCTCGATCCAGGTGCCGGGCAACGGCCAGCCGATCCTTCTGCTGAACGACCACCAGACGGCCGGCGGCTATGCCAAGATCGCCACGGTGATCTCCGCCGACCTGCCCCGCGTCGGCCGGCTGAGCCCCGGCGGCGCCCTCAGCTTCCGGGCCGTCACGGTGGAGGAGGCGGAGGCCATTCGGCGGCGCCAGGAACAGACCATCGCGGCCTGGGTCCGCGCCATCCGCCCGGTGCGCCCGGCGGGCGGCGTCGATCTGGAGGCGCTCTACGCGGAGAACCTTGTGTCCGGGGTCGTCGACATCGTCAACGGCAACGGCGACATCCTGAACCAAGAACAAATGTGCGGGAGGGCCCCATGACCATCACCGTGAACCTGAACGCCGACCTGGGCGAGGGCTTCGGCGCCTACGACATCGGCGACGACGAGTCCATGCTGGGCATCGTCGCCTCCGCCAACATCGCCTGCGGCTTCCACGCCGGTGATCCGCTGGTGATGACGCGGACCGTCCGGAACGCGGTCGCCAAGGGCGTAAGCCTCGGCGCCCACCCCTCCTACCCCGACCTCCAGGGCTTCGGCCGCCGCCCCCTGCGGATGTCGGCGGCGGAGGTGGAGGCGATGGTCGCCTATCAGATCGGCGCGCTGATGGGCGTCGCCGCCACCGCCGGCGGTTCGGTTACCCATGTGAAGGCGCACGGAGCGCTGAACAACATGGCGGCGGTGGACGAAGGGCTGGCGATGGCGATCGGGCGGGCGATCAAGGGCGTCGATCCCAACCTGATCTATCTCGCCACCGCCGGCTCGGAGATGGCGCGGGCCGGGCGGACGCTGGGCCTGCCCACGGCGGAAGAGGTCTTCGCCGACCGTGCCTACGACGACAACGGCAACCTCGTGCCGCGCGGCCAGCCCGGCGCGATGATCCACGACCCGGACGTCGCGGCCACCAACGTCCTGCGCATGCTGGAGGAAGGCGTGATCCTGTCGGTCACCGGCACGCGCATCCCCTGCACCGTCCATTCCGTCTGCGTCCATGGCGACGAGCCGAGCGCCGTCGCCATGGCCGGCAACCTGCGCCGCACGCTGGAAGCCAAGGGGGTCCGCATCGTCCCGCTGCCGGAGCTGCGCGACCGTTTCTAACGGTCGGCGATCATGCGGGCCGCAGCTTCGCCGCCTGGGCGAGGCTGGCGAGCGTGTCCAGGATGACCTGTGGGCTGACCGGCTTGCGCAGCACCACCAGCGGCTGCCAGCGGTCGGACGTCAGGTCGTCCTCCCCCGCCTCTATCGACAGGAAGCCGGTCATCACCAGGATCGGCAGCCCGGCGGCCCTGGTCCGCAGTTCGCGGATCAGAGCGCGACCGTCCATGCGCGGCATGCGCAGATCGGTTATGACGAGGTCGGCGGGATCGGCGCTGTAACGCTCCAGCCCCTCCTGACCGTCCTGGGCCAGGGTCACGCGGTATCCCTTACGGGATAAGAAATCCTCCAGCGCCATGGCGGCGAGGGCTTCGTCCTCGGCCACCAGGACATGCAGCGGAGCGGTGACAGGGTCAGGCATGAGCGCGCTCCACGTCCTGAACGGAGGGATGGGACACCGGCACGGTGATGGTGAAACGGACACCGCGGCTTCCATCGTCGTGGGTCACGTTCGCCGCATCGATCCGCCCGCCCATGGAATCGACGATGCCATAGCCGATGGACAGGCCGAGGCCGGACCCCTTCCCAACCTCCTTGGTCGTGAAGAAGGGGTCGAAGATGCGCGGCAGGATATCCGGATCGATGCCGCCGCCGTCGTCGGTGATGGTGATGACGGCCCGCCCGGCGGTCAGGTCACACCCCATGGCCACGGCGATCCGCCCGGCGGCGGGCGATCCGTCGGGGTCGGCGCGCCACTCCAGGATGGCGTCGCGGGCGTTGGACAGCAGATTGACCAGCACCTGCTCCAATTGCAGCGGGCGCCCGCGCGCCACGCAGTCGACGGCCGGGACATCGCTCACAACCTCGATGTTCTCCAAGGCGAACTGGTTGGACACCAGCTCGACGGCTGACCGGACGCAGGCCGTGGGGTCGAAGCGCTGGGTGGCGCCGTCGCGGCGGCTGAAGGTGCGCATGTGGTCGATGATGCGGCCCATGCGCTCCGCCTGCTCGGACATGATGGTCAGCACCTTGTCCAGGCGCGCAGTGTCGGCGTCCCCGTCGCGCAGGCGGGACAGGGCGTTCTCCGCCCAGATCCGGATGATGTTCAGGGGCTGGCTCATCTCATGGGCCATGCCGGCGGCGAGCGTGCCCAGGGTCGCTAGCTTGGAGGTCTGGACCAGCTCCTCCTGAAGCCTCTTGCGGTCGGTGATGTCGCGGGCGCTGCCGAGGATCTGGACCACCCGCCCATCCTCGCCGCGCACCGGCACCAGGACGGTGTGCCAGGTCCGCCGTCCGATGGGCAGGTCCAGCGTTTCCTCGTAATCGATCGGGCCGCCCGCGGCGACGCAGGCGCTGTAGCGTTCGATCACCGCCTCGGCGGTCTCCGTCGGAACGGCCTCACGGACCAGCCGGCCGCGGATGGTCTCAGGATCGATCCCCGTCGCCCGCGCGTGGGCGGGGTTGAGCGTGTCGAAGGCGAAGTCTCCATCCGGCGTGACCGTGACGACGAACAGCCCTTCCGCCAGATTGTTGAAGAAGCTGGCGTAGCGCAACTCGGCCTGACGCCGGATCTCGATCTCGCGCTGCAAAGCCGCGTTGGCGTCGGCGAGTTGGGTGGCGCTGGGCAGGGCGAGCGCCCTGGGCATCTGCACCCACAAGGCGACGGCGGTCAGCACGGACACCAGCGCGGTCAGCGCCTTGACGATGCCTTCCACGGCGTAGTCGGGGTACCACAAGGTCCACAGGCTGAAGAAATGCGTCGTGCCGCACGCCAGGATGAAGACGGCGAACAGCCAGACGATCCAGGTGAAGGCGACGTCCCGGCGCTTCAGGACGAAGTAAAGCAGCGCCAGCGGAATGGAATAATAGGAAAGGCCGGTCAGCACATCCGACACGATGTGCAGGGTCAGGATTTCCGGACGCCAGAACAGGCACACGCCGTGAGGCAAGTACGCGCTGGTGTCGAAGAAGGCTTCCACGCCACCGAACATGCCGCCCCTCTTTTATCGGTCACCGCCCGCGGCCCAGCCGGGTCAGGAAACGCCGCCGTTTCTTTTATCTCGCCGCAAAACCTTGAAGCACAACGCCTTGCGGCACCCTGCCGCGGAGGCTGCATCAGCGAACGCTACTCGAATCAGAGGAGCGGGGCAACATGCGGAACGCGATGCCGGCCAATGGTCAGCGCGTTCCGCATGGTTTCGGATGTACGTCAGGCCGCGGTGTGCACCTTGCGGTTTTGCTCGCGGGTCTTCAGGAAGCGCAGGGCTGGAAAGTCCTCCTGCGTGCGGTTCAGGTGCCAGGCGTTGCGGGCCAGGAAGACCAGCGCCCCGTCATGGTCCTCCGCCGCCGCCGAGCGGTTGAGGTCGAGGAACTTCTTGAGCTGGTCCTCGTCGTCCGTCTCGATCCAGCGGGCGGCGTCCACACCGGCCCCTTCGAAGCGGGCGGCAAGGCCGTACTCCGCCTCGATGCGGGCGGCCAGCACCTCGAACTGGAGCTGGCCGACCACGCCGACCACCCAATCCGCCCCGGTCAGCGGCTTGAACACCTGGGAAGCGCCCTCCTCCGCGAAATGCTCCAGCGCCTTTCGCAGGTGCTTCACGCGCATCGGGTCTTCCAACCGGACGCGCTGAAGCAGTTCCGGCGCGAAGCTCGGCACGCCGGTGAAGCGCAGGTCCTCGCCCTCGGTCAGCGTGTCGCCGATGCGGAGGCTGCCGTGGTTGGGGATGCCCATGATGTCGCCGGGCCACGCCTCTTCCGCCAGCTCGCGGTCGCGGGCCAGGAACAGCACGGCGTTGTTCACCGCCATCAGCTTGCCCGACCGGACATGCTTCAGCTTGGCCCCGCGCTTGAACTTGCCGGAGCAGATGCGCACGAAGGCGATGCGGTCGCGGTGGTTGGGGTCCATGTTGGCCTGGACCTTGAACACGAAGCCGCTGAACTTGCCCTCGTCGGGCTGCACCGAGCGCTGCTCCGCCGGCTGCGGGCGCGGCGGCGGGGCGTTCTCGGCCAGTCCCTGGAGAAGCTCGCGCACGCCGAAGTTGTTGATCGCCGAGCCGAAATAAATCGGCGTCAGATGGCCGGCGCGGTAGGCCTCCAGATCGAAGGGCGGCATCAGCCCGCGGGCCATCTCCACCTCCTCGCGCAGCTTCGCCACGGCGTGGGCCGGCAGCAGCTCGTCGAGGCGCGGGTCGTCGAGGCCGTTGCACTCGATGCCGTCGTCGATCTCGTCGCCCTTGGTGCGGTCCATCAGGATCAGGCGGTCGCGGATCAGGTCGTAGCAGCCCAGGAAGTCGCGTCCCATGCCGATGGGCCAGCTCGCCGGGGTGACTTCCAGCGCCAGCGAGCTTTCAATCTCGGAAATGAGGTCGAAGGGGTCGCGCGCCTCGCGGTCCATCTTGTTGCAGAAGGTCACGATGGGAACGTCGCGCAGGCGGCAGACCTCGAACAGCTTCAGCGTCTGGCTTTCGATGCCCTTCGCGCCGTCGATCACCATGACGGCGCTGTCCACCGCGGTCAGCGTCCGGTAGGTGTCCTCCGAGAAGTCCTCGTGGCCCGGCGTGTCCAGCAGGTTGAAGGTGCGCCCCTCGTAATCGAAGGTCATGACGGAGGCGGTCACGGAGATGCCGCGCTCGCGCTCCACCTTCATCCAGTCCGACTTGGCGCGGCGCTGCTCGCCGCGGGCCTTCACGGCGCCGGCCATCTGGATGGCGCCGCCGAACAGCAGCAGCTTTTCGGTGAGGGTGGTCTTGCCGGCGTCGGGGTGCGCGATGATCGCGAAGGTTCGACGCCGGGAAACAGCGTCCAGAAGCTCGGACATGCGCGTTCCCGTAAC
This sequence comes from Azospirillum brasilense, assembly GCF_005222205.1. Lineage (NCBI taxonomy): Bacteria > Pseudomonadati > Pseudomonadota > Alphaproteobacteria > Rhodospirillales > Azospirillaceae > Azospirillum > Azospirillum brasilense. Next base: position 482,292 of record NZ_CP032346.1, read on the forward strand.
TCAGCGGTGCAGACAACGGCGAAGAGGGCCGGGAGGCGGAACGCCCCACGGCCCTCTTCGTTCGGACGTATAGATAGCAGCGAAGACCGGCCCGTTCCAGCCTTCATCCCTCCCAGCCGTTGCGTGGAGGGATGAAGGGGTCCGGGATGCCTTACAGGCTCAGCTCGGCGATCTGCACGGCGTTGAGCGCGGCCCCCTTCAGGAGCTGGTCGCCGCAGACGAACAGGTCGAGGCCGTGGTCGCCGAAGATCAGGCTGGTGCGGATGCGGCCGACCTCGACGTCGAACTGGCCGGTGGCGTTGATCGGCATCGGGTAGACGCCGTCCGCCGGCACGTCCTTGACCACCACGCCCGGCGCGTCGGCCAGCACGGCGCGGGCGGCGTCCGGGGTGACCGGCGACAGCGTCTCGACCGTGATCGCCTCCGAATGGGCGCGGTAGGTCGGGATGCGCACCGCCGTGCAGCTGACCGGCAGGTCCGGGATCTCAAGGATCTTCCGGGTCTCCCAGGTCACCTTCATCTCCTCCTTCGTGTAGCCGTTCTCCTGGAAGGCGTCGATCTGGGGGATCAGGTTGAAGGGGATCGGGTGACGGAACACGCTGTTGACGACCGGCTTGCCGTCGAGCTGGTTGCGGGTCTGCTCCTCAAGCTCGGCCATGCCCTCCGCACCGGCGCCGCTGGTCGCCTGGTAGGTGGAGACGATGACACGGCGAAGGCCGAAGGCCTTGTGCAGAGGCCCGAGCGCGACGACGGCGATGGCGGTCGTGCAGTTCGGGTTGGCGATCAGCTTGGCGTCGCCCATGGCGTGGGCGTTGATCTCCGGCACGATCAGCGGGACGTTGTCGTCGTAGCGGAAGGCCGAGGAGTTGTCGATCACCAGCGCCCCGCCGGCGGCGATGGCCGGCGCGTGCTCCTTGGCGAAATCACCGGACACGGCGAGCAGGACGATGTCGTAACCCTTCACCTTCTCGACGTCGAACGCCACGAGGGTCTTCTCGCCGAACGGGGTCTCGACGGTCCGGCCGGCGCTGCGCTCCGACGCGAACAGGCCGAGTTCCGCGACCGGGAACGAACGGCGGTGAAGAACATCGACCATCTCGCGGCCGACGGCGCCCGTGGCACCGACGATGGCGACGCGGCGGGGAGAAGGAGAAGAGGTGCTCATGGGTGTGGTCCGTCCTTTGGTCTTGCCCGGATCGAGCGTGGACGGCGGCCCCAGATGCACCAAGGCCCCGTCCGTGTCCGGCGGGGCCTTCGTGGTGGGTGAAGCGTCTTACTCGATCAACGCACGCCACCGTCCGACGGCCCGCCGGAGCGGGTCGTTTTGGTAGTGGTGGTGGTGATGGCGAGCGAGCGATTCATAACCCGCTAGATAAACGAAAGGCGCGGGGCTTGTAAAGCGCCCGCGCCTTCGCGCCGCAATTTTTGTCAGGCTCCGGACAAGACCGCGTCAGCCCTCGGTTTCGGTCACATGCTCCGGCTTCACGGGATGCACGTCCCAGATCTCCGTCGCGTACTCCATGATGGTGCGGTCGGAGGAGAACCAGCCCATGTTGGCGGTGTTCAGGATGGCCTTGCGCGTCCATTCCTCCTGGTCGCGGTAGAGGTCCATGGCCGCCTGCTGCGCCTGGCAATAGTCGGCGAAGTCCGCCGTCACCAGGAAATGGTCGCCGCCGTCGGTCAGCGCCTGGAGGATCGGGTGGTAGCGGTTGGGATCGTCCGGCGAGAAGACGCCGGTGGAGATCATGTCCAGCGCCCGCTTCAGGCTGGGGTTGGACGCGATGACCTCGCGCGGGTTGAAGCCGCCGCTGGCGCGCAGGTCGTTCACCTCCTCCGCCGTCAGGCCGAAGATGAAGATGTTGTCCTCGCCCACATGCTCGCGGATCTCGACGTTGGCGCCGTCCAGCGTGCCGATGGTCAGCGCGCCGTTCAGGGCCAGCTTCATGTTGCCGGTGCCCGACGCCTCCATGCCCGCGGTGGAGATCTGCTCCGACAGGTCGGCCGCCGGCATGATGATCTCCGCCGCCGTCACGTTGTAGTTCGGCAGCAGAACGATCTTCAGGTTGTCGTGCACCGACGGGTCATGGTTCACCACCTTCGCCACATCGTTGATGAGCTTGATGATGAGCTTCGCCATGTGGTAGCTCGGCGCCGCCTTGCCGGCGAAGATCTTGGTCACCGGCACCCAGGCGACGGTCGGGTTGTCGCGCATCTCGTTGTACAGCGCGATCGCCTGGAGGATGTTCAGGAGCTGGCGCTTGTACTCGTGCATGCGCTTGACCTGCACGTCGAACAGGCTGTCCACCTGCACGTCCACCCCGGTCTGGCGCGCGATGTAGGCGGCCAGCCGCTTCTTGTTCTTGCGCTTGGCCCGGCGGAACTCCTCGCGGAAGACCAGATCGTCGGCCTTCTCCGCCAGCGCCTTGATCTGGCTGAGGTCCTTGATCCAGCCGTTGCCGATGCGGCTGGTGATCAGCGCGGCCAGCGGCTGGTTCGCCTGATGCAGCCAGCGGCGCGGGGTGATGCCGTTGGTCTTGTTGTTGATGCGCTCCGGGAATTCCGCATGGAAGTCGGCGAAGACCGTCTGCTTCATCAGCTCGGTGTGCAGGGCCGACACGCCGTTGACCTTGTGCGAGCCGAGGAAGGCCAGATTGCCCATGCGCACCCGGCGGTCGCCGCGCTCGTCGATCAGCGACAGGCGGGACAGCCGCCCGTTGTCGCCCGCCGCCCGCGCCTTGGAGCGGTTGAGGAACTTGGCGTTGATTTCGTAGATGATCTGCATGTGGCGCGGCAGCACGCGCTCCATCATGCGCACCGGCCACGCCTCCAGCGCCTCCGGCAGCAGCGTGTGGTTGGTGTAGGAGAAGGTCGCGCGGGTGATGTCCCACGCCTTGTCCCAGGTCACGCCGTGCTGGTCCACCAGCAGCCGCATCAGCTCGGCGATGCCGATGGCCGGGTGCGTGTCGTTGAGCTGGATCGCCGCCTTGTCCGGCAGGCTGTCGAAATTGGAATGGTGCTGCAGATAGCGGCGCAGGATGTCCTGCAGCGAGGCGGAGGTGAAGAAGTACTCCTGCTTCAGCCGCAGTTCCTTGCCGCCCTCCGTCGCGTCGTTCGGGTAGAGGACGCGGCTCAGATTCTCGGTCAGCACCTTCTGCTCGACCGCCTTCATGTAGGCGCCGTCGTTGAAGTGTCCGAAGTTGAAGTCGCGCGTGGCGCGGGCCGACCACAGGCGCAGCGTGTTGATCGTGTCGCCGCCGTAGCCGACCACCGGCGTGTCGTAGGCCATGGCCAGCACGCGCTCGGCATCGACCCAGCGATAGGCGCGCTCGCCCACCGAATCCCGGAACTCCTCGACACGGCCGTAGAACTGGACCGGATACAGCACCTCCGGACGCGGGAACTCCCACGGGTTGCCGAACTGCAGCCACTGCTCCGGATACTCGACCTGCCAGCCATGCTCGAAGCGCTGCTCGAACAGGCCGAACTCGTAGCGGATGCCGTAGCCGTAGCCGGGCAGCGCTTCCGACGCCATGCTGTCGAGGAAACAGGCGGCCAGACGGCCGAGGCCGCCGTTGCCGAGTGCCGCGTCCGGCTCCGCCTCCACCACATCGTCGAGGTTCAGGCCGATGCGGTCGAGCGCCTGGCGGCACTGGTCGGTGATGCCGAGGTTGGCGAGGCTGTTGGTCAGAAGGCGGCCGATCAGGAATTCCAGCGAGAGGTAGTAAACGCGCTTGGCGTCCTGCTGGTAATAGGTCCGCGTCGTGTCCATCCAGCGGTCCACGAGGCGGTCGCGCACGGCGAGCGCCACGGTGTGGAACCAGTCGCGCCGGGTCGCCGCCCGCGCGTCCTTGCCGACGGAATAAACCAGCCACTCCAGAAACGAGCGCTTCAGCCCGTCGACATCCAGACTGCGGCGTTCGATCTCGCGGGACTTATACCGAGCGTCCATGTCTTGACTTTCTTCTTTCCAGGGCCAACTGGAGCGGCGGTTATTCAGCCGGTCTTCCATCGGCGGCAGTTTCCGGGGTCCATGGTTAAGCAACGTTTAAGTCGCTGCGCCCAACCAGTCGAATCGGCTAGGCCGTTCGTCCAGAGCAACAGCCAAGACTTGCCCTTGTGCCACACGCGCTGTGCCAAAACGGAAACCATCCCGGCGGCGCACCGAAGCTCGGTAACCGCTGCGAATCCCCGCTGGAGGGAGTAAGATGGCGTCCGTGTCAGCCTCTTTGAACCTCCCGATGCTCGACAATACCGTATCTGCTGCGGATACCCGCCAGGATCTGCCGGGCGACGCCACCATCCTGCTCCGTCAGGCCCAGCCGGCGGACATCCCCGCTCTGCTGGCCATCGAGGAGCGGTGTTTCGCCACCGACCGCCTGACCCGACGTAGTTTTCAATATTTGCTCACGAAAGCCAAGGCCACTGGACTTGTGGAAGTCCACAGCGGCGCGGTCGTCGGCTACGCCCTGGTGTCCTTCCATTCCGGCACGTCGCTCGCCCGGCTCTACTCCTTCGCCGTCGATCCCGGCCACCGCGGCCAGGGCGTCGCCAAGCGGCTGCTGGCCGCGGCGGAGCAGGCGGCCCGCTCACGGGACTGCATCTACCTGCGGCTGGAGGTGCGGCGCGACAACGCCGCCGCGATCGACCTCTACAAGAAGGCCGGCTACCGCGAGTTCGGCGTCTACACCGACTATTACGAAGACCACATGGAGGCGTTGCGGCTGGAGAAGCGCCTTGGCCACAGCGGCCCCAGCGCCCCGCTCGGCGGGCCCCTGGTTCCCTACTACCAGCAGACCCTGGACTTCACCTGCGGCCCGTCGGCCCTGATGATGGCGATGAAGGCGCTGAAGCCCGCAGAGATCGAACTGGGGCGGAAGCTGGAGATCCGGTTGTGGCGGGAATCGACGACCGTCTTCATGACCTCCGGCCATGGCGGCTGCGGCCCGTTCGGGCTGGCACTGGCTGCGGCGCGGCGCGGCTTCGCGGTGGACATCCACATCAAGGACAACGCCACCCCCTTCCTGGACAGCGTGCGCAGCGACGAGAAGAAGGAGGTCATGCGCATCGTGCACGAGGACTTCCTCGACGAGCTGGAGGGCAGCGGCGCCACCGTCCGTCACAACACGCTGAGTGCCCAGGACATGGCCGACGCGGTGGCGGGCGGGGCCATCCCCATCGTGCTCATCAGCTCCTACCGGATCTATCACGAGAAATTTCCGCATTGGGTCGTCGTGACCGGTGCCGACGACCGCTTTCTCTATGTTCATGATCCGCTTGTGTACGATCGTCACCACGCTCACATCGACCGGATGAACATGCCGATCCCGAAAGCCGACTTCGAGCGCATGGCCCGCTACGGAAAGGCCCAGTTGAAGGCCGCCCTTCTCCTCCGCCCCCAGTCCTCTGACGGGTCCGCCGACTGATGCCCGCGCATCTCCTGGTCGTTGACCGCCGGGCGGACGTGAAATGGGCGAAGGACGGCCTGCCGGTGGTCAGTGCCCGCGACTACATCGCCCATCCGGAGCAGGCGCCGCGCGGCGCGCGGGTGCTGAACCTGTCGCGCAGCTACCGCTATCTGGGCACCGGCTACTACGTCTCGTTGCTGGCGGAGGCGCGTGGCGAGCGGGTGATTCCCTCCGTCCGGACCATCCTGGACCTGTCGCAGAAGACCTTCTACCGCGCCCAGCTGGCCGAGGCGGAGGAGGCGCTGCGCAAGACCATCAAGCGGATGGACCACCCGCCGGAAGCCTCCTTCAACCTCACCCTCTTCTTCGGCCACGCCGACGACGCGCGGTTCCAGGACATCGCCCGGACGATCTTCGACCTGTTCCGCTGTCCCCTGCTGAAGGTCCAGGTCCGGCTGAAGGAGGGATGGACCATCCACGCCCTGGAGCCGCTGTCCCTGGCCGACCTGCGGCCCGACCAGGAGCCGCTGTTCCAGGCGGCGCTCGACACCTACACCCGGACCTCCTGGCGGGAGCCGGCGGCCAAGGCGCCGCCGCGCTACACGCTGGCCATCCTGCAAAACCCGAAGGAGGAGCTTCCGCCCTCCAGCCCGCGCGCGCTCCAGAAATTCGTGAAGGCCGGGGAGAGCCTGGGCATCGCGGTGGAGCTGATCGAGAAGAAGGACTACGCGCGCCTCGCCGAGTTCGACGCGCTGTTCATCCGCGAGACGACGAATCTCGACCACCACACCTACCGCTTCGCCAAGAAGGCGGCGGCGGAAGGCATGCCGGTGATCGACGATCCGAACTCGATCCTGAAATGCACCAACAAGGTCTATCTGGCCGAACTGCTGCGCGCCAACCGCATCCCGGCGCCGAAGACGGTGATCTTCGACAAGCGCGGTCTGACGACGCTGGACCAGGAGATCCCCTACCCCATCGTGCTCAAGATTCCGGACGGCTCCTTCTCCCGCGGCGTCTTCAAGGTGCAGACCCGCAGCGAGCTGGACGCGACGGCCGAAAGCCTGTTCGAGCAGTCCGACGTGATCCTGGCCCAGGAATTCATGTACACGGAGTTCGACTGGCGCGTCGGCGTGCTGAACCGGCAGCCGATCTATGTCTGCCAGTATCTGATGGCGAAGAAGCACTGGCAGATCGTCAAGCACGGCGGCAACGGCCGCGCCGAACAGGGCTCCTCCCGCACGCTGGCCGTCGAGGAAGCGCCGCGAGAGGTCATCGAGACCGCGGTGAAGGCGGCGGGGCTGATCGGCGACGGGCTCTACGGCGTGGACGTGAAACAGAACGAGCGCGGCGTCTTCGTCATCGAGATCAACGACAACCCCAGCATCGACCTCGGCGTCGAGGACGCCAAGCTGAAGGACGGTCTGTACCGCCTCATCATGGGCGAATTCCTGCGCCGCCTGGAATGCCGCCCACGCAAGCCCGGTTCCGCGGCCTGAAATCCCCTTTCGGGCAGTTCCGCCATCCCTTCGGATGACCCCCGGATTCCAAACACTTCTCCTCCTAAGATGTTTTCGGCTGTGGCCGCCGGGGAACAAGCCTCTTCCCACCGCGTTATGAAATCAACGTCACCACGAACGGGAGCAACACCGAAGCGCATCAACGCTTTGGAGTTGCCCAGGCTGGAGAGCGGGAGACCGTTGATGACGACGAACTGCTCGATGTGCTGCGCCGGACCGACACCCGGACACTGCTAGGCAGCACCACCGCATTCTAAACCACCGACACGAATCGCAGAACCGGCGCGGCCACAGGACCGGCGCCGGAAGGGACCACGCGTCGAAAAAGGGATCCCTTCCCGCCGAAGCCGCGGGAACCGGAATCTCGGGAACTGAAATCTCGGGACGGGGGCGCCGTCACCACGGACCGGCAGCCCCGCCGAATGAAGAGAAGCTGGAGGAAGAGCAACAATGGCGTATTGTTTCGAAGCCGAGCTGATCCGTTGCATGCCGAACCTGCAGCGCTATGCCTGCAAGCTGACGCGCGACGCCAGCGCCGCCGAGGATCTGACCCAGGATTGTCTTGCCCGCGCCTTGTCCCGCCAGCATCGTTTCGAGCCCGGCACCAACATGCAGGCTTGGCTGACCACGATGCTGAAGAATCTGCATTTCAACAACCTCCAGCGTGAAAAGCACGTCACCAAGGTGGAGCTGTGGGACGGCGCCATGTCGGTCGAGGCGTCCCAGATCGCCCGGCTCGTCTTCCGCGACGTCGACCGCGCCTTCGGCGCCCTCACCCCCAGCCAGCGCAAGGTTGTGAAGCTGGTCGCCATTGAGGGCCGCCCCTATCAGGAGGCCGCGGAGAAGCTGAACGTGTCCATCGGCACCATCCGCTCCCGCCTGTGCCGGGCCCGCGAGCGGCTGAACAACCTGATGGCCGCCTGAGACGCGGCAGGGAATGCGCCGCGGGGTATGGCAACCGTACAACAGATTGATTCTTCCGTCGCATTCGGACAATCCGTCGCCGGAACAACCGATCGGAGCGGCTGTTACATCCCGCGAGCAAGACGAGCAGGGCTGCTCAGGAGTGGCCGAACATCCCCGGGGAACGATCGGATACCCGTCGCCTACCACTTGGCGGTATCGGCATCATCCCCATAAGAAGAGGTAAGACACCACTCCCGACGCCGTGCCCGCCGCACTATATTGAACTCTGCGTCGCGGATCGTTTCCGTCTCGGGGGGATGGCCTCCGGAGGCGTTCCGGGATCAAAAGATATGAAGCGTGTGACGATGAACCATATCAACGCATATCTTGACGGTGCCTTGGACGATAAGGAGCGTCAGGAGTTCGAGCAGTCCGTAGAGGACGACGCCGACGCGAAGGCCGTGGTGACCTTCCACAGAAGCCATGTGGAGGAGCTTCACCGCCTTTACGATCCCGTGCTGGAAGAACCGGTGCCGGCGCGCATGCTCGAACTGCTGAGGCAACGCCGCAAGAGCTAACCCTCTGATTCCCGCGTTCCATCGTCACATGGGGCGACCGGACGATCCGGCCGCCCGCTTTTTTTGCCCGCACCCCCGGCGTCGCCTTCGCCGTGGCGGGCGCCTTGGCGGGCTCTCCCGCATGTCCAGGCGGCCTCCCCCTTCGGATCGACGCTTGCCCCTTTTACAGACCGGCGGCTTTTCCCATAAACAGGAGCCGCGGAAACGGGGGCTGGGCCATGGGTGCCCGGACCGGCGGGAATGAAGAGGAAGAACAGCGTCCATGGCGCGCGGCAGGCCGGCACCGAACATCATTCTGGGTCCCGTCCTTTATTTCCGGGGAGAGCAAGGCGACCGCTGGTGGCTGTCCGCCCTCTTCGTGTTGGACGGCGACGCCGAACCCTACGATCTGCGGGTGGACGGCGTGACCCTGCCCGTTCCGCCCCGCCACCTCGCCCAATGGCGCAACCGGCATGTCTGGCGGTTCGATTTCGCCATTCCGCGCGGCGCCCGCGATGTCGAAGCCGCCTATGGCTTTACCGACGGGGCGTCGCCGGGAGACACCTGGGCGGTGACCGTGCCGGGACGCACCTCGTCGCCACGGATCGCCTATGTCTCCTGCAACGGCGCGGAGGACGAGGAAAAGATCGCCGGGCTGAACGCGCCGCGCAACGCCCTGTGGGGTGACCTGCGCCGCCGTCACGAGAGCGAACGCTTCCATCTGCTGCTGCAAGGTGGCGACCAGCTCTACGCCGACGCGGTGTGGCGCCAGCCGCCGCTGCTCACCGCCTGGAAGAAGCGGACCGACGACGCCCGCCTGGAGGAGCCCTTCACCCCCGCGATGGCGGAAGAGGCGGCGGACTTCTACTTCGACCTTTATCTGCGGGTGTGGGGCCAGCCGGAAACCGCGGCGGTGACGGCGCGCATCCCCTCGGTGATGATGTGGGACGACCACGACATCTTCGACGGCTGGGGCTCCCACCCGGATGAGGAGATGACGTCCCCGGCCTGGCGCGGCGTCTACACCGCGGCCCGCCGCCATTTCTCGCTGTTCCAGCTGGCCGCCATGGAGGGCGCCCAGCCGGAATGCGTCTGGGGGGCGCCCATGGACTCCTTCAGCCAGGGGTTCCGGCTCGGCGATGTCGGTGTTCTGGCGCTGGACATGCGCAGCGACCGCACCCCCCGCCGCGTTCTGTCGGACCGGGTCTGGGATGCCCTGCCGGAGTGGCTGGAACGCTTCAAGGGCTGCCGCCACCTGATTCTGATGTCCAGCGTGCCGCTGCTCTACCTCGACACCGGCGTGATGGAGCGGGCGGTCGGCCTGTCGCCCGTCCGCGTCGGGATCGAGGACGATCTGCGCGACCAGTGGCGCAGTCCGGCCCACGCCGAGGAGTGGCTGCGCCTGCTCGGACTTCTGGCGGAATTCTCGCGGCGGACCGGGTGCCGGATCACCTCGGTGTCGGGCGAAATCCACGCGGGCGCGCGGGCCGTGCTGCGCGGCGGCGGTGTGGAGATCTGGCAGCTCATCGCGTCGGGGGTCGTCCACCCGCCGCCCGCCAAAACAACGGCTCTCGCCCTGGAATGGCTGGCCGGCCGCAAGGAGACTCTGCCCAACGGCTATGTCTTTGAAATGCCGGCTTTCCCCGAATCGGGCAAGCGCATCATCCGCCAGCGCAACTGGCTGTCGCTGATCTTCGACGGCAAAGGGCAGATCCATGCCCGCTGGTCCGCCGAGGGCCAGCCGAACCGCTACACCCAGGTCATCTGAACCGAGGTGATCTGAACCCAGAAGATCGGACCGGAGGAGCCCGCCGGTTCACTCCGACTGCGGCGACCGGCGGCGGTTGCGCAGATTGAGCGCGTTGAGGAAGCTGGTGGCCTGCGCCGGCGTGGCCGGGCCGCCGGCGCCCGGCGCCTTGGCCGAGGTCGCCAGGAAGCCGCCGACGCGGGCGCGCAGCTCGACCGAATCGTGGGCCGCCTGGTCGGCGGTCTCCGCCACCTGACGGCGCACGTCGGCGTCGAGCGTGTTGAAGGCGCGCGTGGCGAATTCGAAGGCCGGCTGGGACTTGGTGGCGATCACCTGCCGCAGCGCCTTGGAAACCAGAACCGTGTCCAGCCCGCCGGGGCCGTCCACCCCGTCCAGGACATCGGCCAGGATGCCGATGGCCTGCAGGGTCTGGTTGTCATCGAGCGAGATGGGCTCCAGGCCGTCCATGACACTCACTTCCGATGTGGTTTGCCGAAGCGTGGTTGAACCGGCGGGGACACCGCCGGATCTTTTGCCGGTGCGGGAAAGCATAGTCGGAGCGCCCCGCCGAGGCAATGCGCACGGCGTCAGGCCGGGCGCTTGGCGTTCCGGTTGACGGCGCTGCGGTTCACCAGGGCGACCCCCGCCACCGCCAGCGCCATGCCGGACAGGGCCAGCAGCCCCAGCCGCTCCCCGAACATCGCCCAGGCGATCACCGCCGTCACCGGCGGGACGAGATAGAACAGGCTCGCCACGCGCGCCGCCGCGCCGCGCCGGATCAACAGGAACAGCAGGAAGATCGCTCCCACCGACAGCACGAAGCTGAGCCACAGCAGGGCGAAGACGAATTCTCCGGTCCAGTCGATGCGCATGGTCTCGAACAGCGGGGCCAGCACCGCCAGCACCGCCGCGGTCGCGGCGTACTGGATGGCGGCGCCGCTGCGCAGGTCCATCGCCGTGCCGTGGCGCTTCTGGTAGAGCGTGCCGAAGGTGATGCCCAGCAGGGCGGCCAACGCCAGCCCGATGCCCAGCGCGTCGGTGGAGTCGAAGTGGAGCTTCTCGCCCACCACCAGCCCGACTCCGGCCAGCCCCATCAGGAAGCCCACCCATTGCCGCCCGCTCACCCGCTCGCCGAGAAGCGGGCCGGAGAGGGCGGCGGTCAGCAACGGCTGGATGCCGACGATCAGAGCGGTCACCCCCGCCGGCATGCCCTTGGCGATGGCGCAGAACACGCCGGTCAGATAGACGCCGTGCACCAGAAGCCCGGCCAGCGCGATCCGTCCGGCCTCGGCCCAGCTCTTCGGCCAGGGCGCTCCGGTGACCAGGGCGACGACGCCGAGGATCACCGCCACCAGCCCAAGCCGGACCAGCAGGAAAGTCAGTGGTTCCGCGTAGGGAAGGCCGTATTTGGCGCCGATGAACCCGGTGCTCCACAGCAGGACGAAGACGCCCGGCATCAGGCCTACCCAATCGGGCCGCCCGCCCGCGGCGGCGGTGGTCGCTTGCACGGTCATCGTCTCTCGTCGTCTCCTATCCCCGTGCCTGCGCGCTTTCGGCGGCGGGGGCCTCGACGACCGCAGGCGCGTCCGCCACCGGCATCGCAACCTCCTGAACGGCCTCGGCCGGCTTCGGCGGCGGGTTGCGCCGCGCCTCGGCCACCGACTGGAGATGAGCGCGCAGGCTTGCGTCCTTCTTCACCAGCCGATGGAAGTCTCTCACATCCAGGACCAGCAGTTGGCAATAGCCCATCGCACGCACATCGGCGTTGCGCCGTTGGCGGGTCAGCAGGGCCATCTCGCCGAACACGTCCCCGGTGCCGAGTTGGACCGGCTCGTCCAGCCCCGGCACCAGCACCTCGACGGCGCCGGAGGCGATGAAGAACATGGCGTCGCCGCGCTCGCCCCGCCGGACGATGGTTTCCCCAGGCAGCACCAGCCGCGGCTTCAGCAGGGTGGCGATGCCGCGCAGACGGTCGCCCTCCAGCCCCTCGAACAGCGGCACCCGCCCGACGAGGTCCATCAGATCCAGCCGCAGATCGAGCTTCGGCAGGGCGTCGAGCGCGCGGCGGCGGTCGTCCAGATCGCGTTGCAGGTCGCTCAGGATTTCCTGGCTGATGATCGATTCGGCGAAGAGCGCCCGGTAATCCGCCTCCTCCAGCCGCAGGGCGGCGCGGCTGACGTAGCGGCTCTGCAGGATCAGCGCGTAGTCGGGATATTGCAGCTTCAGCGCCGCCAGGGCCTGCTCGACCATGGCGAGGCGCACCGTCAGGATGCCTTCCAGCTCGCAGGCGACGTCGGTGCCCAGCACCTGCCCGATCTTGTCGTTGATGAACTCCAGCAGCTCGCGCTGCACGGTGCGCACGCCCAACAGAATCTCGAACCGGAAGGCGAGCCGGCGGGCCAGCGGCGCGTGGATGCCCAGCCGGCGGTGCAGCAGGCTGGCGACCCGCATCCAAGGCGTGAAGGAGATGAAGGGCTCCTCGAAAGCGCGGTAGCCGGCGCGCCCTTGAGTCTTCACGGCGTCGAGCAGGCGTCCGGTGCGGCGGTTCAGCAGCTCCGCCACCCCGCGCGACAGGATGCCCTCGCGGAAGTGCTCGTAATACAGCTCCTCCTCGCGGTTCACCAGGATGACGAGGCCGATGGTCACGCGGTCCTCGTTGCTGAGCGGCGCTTCGGTCGACCGCTCCCGGACGATGGCGTCGAGCCGGTCGGTGTACTGAGACACGGTGGAGCCCACGGCCTGCTCGTCGACCTCGTAGCGGTGGGCCAGATCCTCCACCCGCTCGCGCACGCCGGCCAGCGACAGGGCGAGCGCGCGGTTGCGCATGGCGTGCTCGACCGGCGACAGCTTGTTGAGGCCCAGCAGGTTGATGACGGCGCGCAGAGTCGTGCCGTTGATGAACAGCGTGTAGAAGACGAAGCCGGTGACCAGCACGGCGACGAAGCCCTGGACCCGGTCGGGAACGCGCCCGTTTTCGGTGACCGCCAGGGCCAGGGTCAGTGACACCGCGCCGCGCAGGCCGCCCCACAGCATCACCGCCTTGTAGGCGTGGCTGACGCGCTGGGCCAGACCGGCGCCGGACAGCAGCGGCAGCAGGCCGAACAGCACCAGCGCGCGGGACACCGTGGCCGCCCCGACCACGACCAGCACCAGCCCGACGTCGCTCCAGCCGATGCCGCCGAGCAGGCGCGGCACCAGCAGCGCCGTCATCAGGAAGATCAGCGAGTTCGCCCAGAAGCCGAGCTGCTTCCAGACATGCTCCAGCGCCCCCCAGGTGGCCGGCGAGATGCGCGTCCGCCCGACCGACCCGACGACCAGCGCCGCCGTGACCACCGCCACGACGCCGGACGCGCCGACGTAATGCTCCGCCAGAACGTAGCTGAGATAGGCGAGCGCCACCGTCAGCGTGATCTCGGCCATCGGCTGGTCGCGCACCGGTTCGACGATCATGCAGACCACGCGCCCGCACACATAGCCGGTCGCCACGCCGCCGGCGAAGTCGCGCAGGAATTCCATCGCCGCTTCCGTCGCCCCGCCATGGGCGTTGCGGGTCAGCATGCCAAGCAGAAGCGTGAACAGCGCGATGGCCGCGGCGTCGTTCAGCAGGCTTTCGCCCTCGACCAGCATGGTCAGGCGGCGCGGCGCGCCGAGGTCGCGGAAGATGCTGACGACCGCTGCCGGATCGGTGGTGGCGACGATCGCCCCCAGCAGCAGGCAGGCCACCAGCCCCATCGAGGTGAAGAGGGTCAGCGCGTAGCCGACGGCGAAGGTGCAGACGAACACCGCCACCACGGCCATCAGCAGGATTGGCCACACGTCGTCGAACAGCCGCCGCACGTCCACCGCCAGCGCCGTTTCGAACAGCAGCACCGGCAGGAAGATGTAGATCAGCACCTCGGACGAGATGTCCAGCTCGGCCAGGGAGTTCAGGAAGTCATGGAAGGGGCCGGTGCCGCCCTGGCCGGCGAAGGTCTGGATCGCCAGCCCCAGGGCCACGCCCACGGCGGCCAGCAGCACCGTGTAGGGAACCCGCAGCCGGGCCGCCAAGGGCGGCAGCAGGCTGACCAGCGCCAGAAGGCCGGAGACCGCGAGGACATAGATGACAATGACGTGCATGGGGCTGCCTTGCCCTTTGGGGGGTCGCGGCGCACGGTATCGCCCGATTGGGGCGGGAGCAAGGTCAGGATAAAGGACAAAGCTGTTCCGTACGTGTGACCGGACGTACGGTCCGGCCACACCCGTACGGAGGGGGGCGTACGGGGCTTGCGCCCCGTTAGGCCACCGCCAGGGTCACCGTCATGCGAAAGCCGCCGGTGGAACGGTTCTCGGCGCGGACCTTGCCACCGAAGGCTTCGATGTTCCGCCGCACGATCCACAGGCCAATGCCGAAATGGGTCGCCTCGGCCTGGTTCTGAGCCGCCGCATCCTCCGGCATGCCCCGTCCCGGCTCGCGCTGGGAGAAGTAGCGTTCGAAGATGCGCGGCAGGTTCGCCGGATCGACGCCCGGCCCCTCGTCCTCGACCACCAGCTCCGCCCAGGCGCCGTTGCGCGACAGGCGCACGCTGACGGTGCCGTCCGGCGGCGAGAAGCTGACGGCGTTCTCCACCAGATTCTCGATGACGGTTTCCAGGATGTCCTCGCTGGCCCGCACAACCACCCCGGATTCGATGCGCGAGCGCATGTGGAGCTGCCGCTCGGCGAGCAGGCTGGTGTAGCCGCCGGCCATGCGCTCGACCAGATCGGACAGGTCCACCCGGCGGCGCGGCGGGACCAGCAGGTCGGCGGCGGCTTCGTCCATGCGCCGCCCGAAGGAGACCAGACCGTCAAGCTTGTCCACCGACTTCTCGATCATGGTCAGGGCGCGCTGGCTGCGGTTGTCCTCGGCGGGCAGGGAACGGCGCAGCGGCTCCACCGACTGGCGGATGACCGCAATGGGCGTCTTGTAGGCGTGGGCGTTGTCCTCCGCCGCTCGGCGCAGCGACCGCGCGCTCTCACGCAGGGTATCGACCAGCCGGTCGAAGTCCTCGGCCACCCCGGACAGCTCCGGAACGGTGTTGCGGTTGGTGAAGGACCCCTGCCCGCCCTCGCCGATGCCGCCCGACACGATGTCGCGCGCCAGATCGCCAAAGCGGTGCAGGTTGCGCCAGACCCCCAGCAGGACGGCCATCACCAGCGCCGCCATGACGATGTAGATCATCGCCGCGGCCTGGACGACCGGCGTGCTCCAGTAGGGGCGGCCCAGGGAGGATTCCAGATAGCCGCCGGCCGTGTGGCTGGTCACCAGAGCCCAGCAGCCGAAGGCGGTGTTGACGGGCGTGACCGAGGTCAGGATTTCATAGCCGCCGGAGGAGCGCGGCAGGCGCAGCGCCAGCGGCTCGTTCCCGGCGCAGGAGGCGCCCAGCCGGTCCAGCACCCCCTGTTCGAGGAGTTGGTACCGCTCGGCATCCAGGTCGTCGGTGGGCACCGACGGGGCGGCGGCGACGTAATAGAAGCCGTCGCTGCCCATCAGGTTGTTGCCGGCCAGGGCGCGCGGCCGGACGAGCAGCTTCAGCCGCGTGTTCCCGTCGGCGAAGCGGCGCAGAATGGGGCCGAGTTGCGGCAGGGCCGCGCGGTTGGCGCGGGACAGGTCCGGCTCCAGCGCGCGGGCGATCAGCTCGCCCTGCCGCTGCGCGCTCTGCAGCAGCAGGGTTTGCGTCGCGGTGTCGGCGCGCTGGAACTGATCGTAGATCAGCACCGGGACCGCCAGGAAGACGATGGTCAGCAGCGCCAGCCGGCTGGCCAGCGAATGCCACAGCCACCGCAGCCGGCCGCCGGGGAAACCCGCCATGGAGAAGCCTCCCTTGGTGAGTTCCGTCCCGTCCCGCGCGCCGTCAGGCCCGCGGGCCTCAATCGGCAGCAGCGCCATCGGCCATCACATCCGCGTCGTCGTCGCGCGTGCGGCCGGTGCCGCCGGTGCCGTTGCCCCAGCGGTAGCCGAAGCCCGGATAGTTCTCGATGCAATCGAACTCGGCGTCCACCACGCGGAACTTCTGGCGGATGCGCTTGATGAAGGCGCGGACGTTGGCGCGGTAGCCCGACGGGCCGTAGCCGGCCAGGAAGCCCTTGCCATGCACGAGGTCGTAGATCTCGCGGTAGGACACGTCCTCTTCCGGACGCGTCGCCATCAGCTTGACGATGTTGAACTCGGTCAGCGTCAGGTCGATGCGCTTGCCGTTCCACAGGGCACGGCTGTTGTCCAGGCGCAGGTCGAGATTGCCCAGCGCATAGACGGATTCCTTCGGCCCCTCGGCCTCCTCGGGCGTGCCCTTGGAGCCGTCCACGATGAGGCGCATGCGCTTCAGCAGGATCGACAGGCTGCGCGACTTCTCCACGAAGTCGAGCGCGCCGCCGGCCAGGGCGGCCTCTTCATAAATCTGGTCCGACAGCACGGTGAGGAAGATCACCGGCAGGTCGATGCCGCGGGAGCGCATCTGGCGGAGGACGTCGATGCCGTCCATCTTCGGCATGCGCCAGTCCAGCAGGACGATGTCCACCGAACCGCCCTCGGCGAAGAAGTCGAGCGCGGGTTCGCCACGGTCGAAGGTGATGACCTCGTACCCCTCGTCGGCGAGGTTGAGGCTGAGGGATTCGCGGAACAGGTCGTCGTCGTCGACCAGCGCCACGCGGGCGACGGCGGCCTCAGTCATGGCGGACATCCCAGCCTTGGGCAAGGAGTTGAGCGAAGCATCGTTTATCGACATCTGGGACATTTTCGCTGCTCTTCATATCGTAGGAAAGGGCACGGAAGTCCTGGGAGGACGTCATGTCCATGAAGAAGAAGACTTTGAGCGAACAGTCGCCCTTAGCGTAATGCCACACCTTTGCAGGTGGCGCCTCTTCCGTTGCGGCAGGGGTGCCCAGGAGACGCCGGGTCTGGACCTGGTCCAGGCCGACGAGCGTTTCGGGGGACAGGGTGGCGGGCGGGCTGGCGCCGCCGAACGGTACGGGGGGCAGCCCCGCCACCTCTGTCCCAGCCATGGCGATGACCGCGGCTGCGGGACCGGTCCCCGGACCGTTCACCGCTGGCGTGGTCGCCTGATCCTTTCCCGCGGTCTTGACGCGCGGGGGAGCAGGCTTCGTCTTCGGCACCGGAACGGCCATGGCGGTCGGTCCGGCGGTCTGCGTTTCAGGAGGAACCGTGGTGCCGGGGCACCCGGCCAGCAGAAGAACCGCCAGCACAAGGCCCGCCTTCCGCCGCCGGCACCCCACTCCGGCATTGGTTCCAGCCACTTCGCATATGGTACCCGTCATCGTCATCGTCGGGCCTTTCAAGCATCGTGGTTGAATTCGCGGGCGGTGTTGCTGGCCCCATGCCTGCACTTGCCGCCTCCGTGAGATCAAGGTCAGTCCAGTCTGGTTAATGTGGCGTTAAACCCCTGTTTGATACCCCCTTTTTGCGCACATTTGCGGCCAATTTTTGTTCCTACTCCTATCGATAGGTCGGATTTCGAACTAATTTGCCTATTTGTAGGTTAGGTTTGGGGGCACCGGTTGCCTCAAATACCCATACTTCCCTTTGGCTTATCCTATGACGGGAGAAGCGTGAGAGGTCCGCGCCCCCGGCGCGTGGCACCGTGGGCTCGTGGGTGTGGAAACCGGCGGGAGGGAAGGGAAAAGGAAAGGGCGAAAAAGAGCCCCAAAAACAATCGGCGGCGGAGCCACCCGGGTATGGCCCCACCGCCGGTCAGCCGGACGGGCAACAGTATCCATAAGATGAGAGCGCCATATCGGCGTCTCATATGATGTTGCCGCTTGAACTCCAGCCTTCTATCCGGCCGACGTTACCGCCGGTCGGCGCTGTGCGTACAATGCTTTTCGAGCATCAACCTTCACATCCGCGATCCTGCGCCGGTCGATCGCCTCCGTCAAGACAGCTTTGACCGCGAAATGGGCTGGATTACCCAGTTGGCGATACTTCCGAAGGCGATCACCCGACGCGTAAGAAGGGGGTGCCCACGGGCTCCCCCAGGCGTCTGCCCGCCGATGCTCCTACGCGAGCAGATTGACCGAACCGGACAGGGCGGGCATCCCCGTCTCCGCCCCACCGAGCGCCGACAGGCTGTCCGCCGAAGGCGTGACTGCGCTCTCCGCGCCGACGCTCTCCGGGTCGGCGGAACCGCCGTCCGTTCCGTTCGGATCGGTCATGGCCTCCACGAAATCCTTGAGGGTCGTGCTGGATCCGAAGGCCGCCTGGCGCAGCTCGTTGACGTTGTCCTGGGATTCCTCGACGATTTTGTCGTAATCCTTGAAGGACTCCCGCCGCGCCTTGCGCCGCTCTTCGGCCTGGTCCAGCTCGTTGGCGGCCTTTGCTTCGGCGATGATCGACTTGGCCGTGGCAAGAACAGCCTCCACCCGGCGCCCGAACTCGTCGGCCTCGCGGTAGCGCGACATCTTCAGGTCGTTGTCGGCCATCATCCGCTGGATGTAGTTGCGGATCCGGTCGCCCTGCGGAGCGGTGGGGGCGGCGTTCAGGCTGGGCGCCGCCTCCGTCATCAAGCGTTCGAGGTCGCTCCCCTGCCCGTCCGCGATCTTTTCGGCGGTCTTGTCGGCGGTCTCCCCGGCGGCATCCCCGTCGACCTTCCCTTCGGCCCGGTCCTTCGCCTTTTCCTGCTCCGTCTTCGCGCCGGCGGTCTTGCCGTCCGACGACTCCCCGTCGTCCGGGGGCACGGCCTGGGCGGTGGCTTGTCCGGCCAGGCCGGCCGCCTCCGCCGCCACAGCCTCGGCGGCGCGTGCTTCCCCGTCTTCCGCCGCCTCCTCGCCGGCAGCCATGTCCGCGGCCGTCGTCGTGCCCTCCGCAGCCGCACTGTCCAAAGGCAGCGGCGGCGGAGCCACGGACGCGTCCGGCGGAGCGCCTTCGGCCGGGGCGCCCTCCGCGGACGCGCCGTCGCCGCGGATGGTCATCGTCACATCGACGGCGATCTCGGTCTGAACGACGGTGATGGAGGTGCGGGTGATCGTCCGCTCGATGCTGATGCCGCCGATGGATGGCGCCCCCGCCCCGCCGGGAAGCCCCATCTCCGCGGCGGCGGCCACGCCGGCGCCGTATTCCTTCGCCGCCCGTCCGGCCTGCTTGGCGAGGATCGCCGCCTCCCGCGCCAGCTGCACCAGCTTTTCGCGGTCGCCCTTGTTGTGGCGCATCATCATCTTCAGTTCTTCGATCTTGCGCTCGACCTCCTCCAGCCTCTGCTCGGCGACGGCCTTCGGTCCGCCGACGCGCTTGGCCTCCTCCAGCGCGTTGACCACGGCGGTGAAATTCTTCTGCTGCTCCGGAGTCATGGTGAACGGCATCTTCGCCTGTTCGGCCTTGTCGGCAAGGCGCTGCGTCGCGTCCTTGTAATCCATGGCCTCCATCGCCCGCTCCCAGTCCTTCTTGGACTTCTGGAGCTGGAAGAGGCTGTTCTGGCCGTTGGTCAGAGCGGAAAATATGCCGTTCACGGCCGCCTCCTCCGGTTCATCGGAACCTTCGCGAATTCGCGGAGAAGTTTAGCACACTTTCGCTGGCCGTCCAATTCCGACAGCGCCGCCGGAATCGGCGCTGGCAACTCCGCGTTGCTGCGCAGGAACGCAATACACACGCCGGAACTCCGATGCCCATGAGTGTGTTTGATTCCCGACATCGGACGCCGCAAAGCGCGGCGAATTGCCGCAGGCTGGGAACTGGGACACATCCGCAGCCGACCCCGAGGAGGAAGACAGATGGCAGACCGCGATACGTTGGGCACCGGCGAACCGAACCGCAAGACGCCGGACCCGATGACAAACAGTGGTTTGGGCAGTGGTTTGGGCAGTGGTTCTGGCAGTGGTTTGGGCAAGGATCGTCCGCAGAGCCGGGGATCATCGGGCGACATGAACCGCATGGCGGGCGAGGCCGCCGATGCCGGTCGCGACACCCTCGAAGCCGCCCAGGGCCGCATCCGCTCGCTTCTGGAAATGCAGACGGACCGCGCCGCCGACCAGTTGGGCAGCGTCGCCAACGCGCTGCACAAGGCCGCGGAGCAGTTGAACGAGGAAAACAACGGCACCGCCGCCCATTACGCCGGGCAGGCCGCCGACCGGGTGGAGCGGGTGGCCGACATGCTCCGCAACTCCACCATGGACGACATGGTCGGTCAGGTGGAGCGCTTCGCGCGGCGCCAGCCGGAGGTGTTCGTCGGCGCGGCCTTCGCCGTGGGCTTCCTGTTCGCCCGCTTCGTCAAAAGCTCCGGAGAGCGGCGATTTCGCGGGGCGTCGTCGTCGCACCTGACCGGCGGTTACGGCCGCCATGACCGAGGCCGTCAGGACTTTGGCCGCCAAGACCATGGCCGCTCCGGGCAGGACCATCACGACTATCGCGACTTCGGCCTGCGGGGCGCGGACCGCGCCGGACAGGAGGCGCTGCGCACCGACCACGATCTGGCCGGCCACCCCCGTGGCACGGCAACCGGTTCGGCCGCCTCGGAAAGCGCGTCCGCGCCGCGCCCGAGGTCCGGCCTGTCGTCCGGAATGGCCTCCTCCGGCATGACCTCGGCGACCGCCATAACGGCCGCCGGCGGCGGGGTCGGCCACAGCCAGGAGGGCCCGCGCCCGTTGAACACCGCCACCGCGGCGACCTCCGCCGCCCGCACCCGTGACGCCGCCGAGATGGTCGCCGGCTCGGTGCCCGGCGCCGCCTCCGACGCCAAGCCGGCGTCCGGCAGCACGCCGATCCAGGGGACCAAACCATGAGCGCTGCGGAGGACCGTTCCTACGATCCGCGGCAAGACCGACCCATCGCCGGCCTGTTCGCCGATCTGGCGCGCGAGACCACCAACCTCGCCCGCACCGAGATCGAACTGGCCAAGGCCGAACTGACCGAGAAGGCCGGGCAGGCGGCGGGCGGTGCGGCCTATGTGGTCGCCGGCGGGCTGATCGCCTTCGCGGGCGTTCTGGTCCTGCTGGCCGCGGCGGTGCTCGCGCTGTCGAAGGTGGTCGAGCCGTGGCTGGCCGCCGTCATCGTCGGGGCCGTGGTGCTCGTCATCGGCGGCGTGCTGGCGATGATCGGCAAGAAGCGGCTCAGCCCGGAGAATCTCCAGCCGCAGCGCACCATCCAGACGCTTCGGGACGACAAGCGCTGGGCTCGCTCCCAGCTTGCGCGATGAGCGGCCGATGAACGACGGATCAAAGGACGGCGATGAAAAGGGGCGCGGAACGCCCCGCGACTACGACGCGATGCAACGGGAGATCCGCGAACGCCAAGCCCGGATCGGCGACACGATCCAGGTCCTGAAGCGCAAGACCGCGCGGCTCGCTCCCCGTCACCTGATGGAGCAGACCATGAACCGGATGCACACCACCCCCGGCGGCTACGGCGAACGCGCCCAGGACCGCTATTACGAACCGATCCGCAACCAGACCCACCAGCGGTCCCACTCGGTCGGCGAGACCATGCGCAGCAACCCGATCCCGCTCGCCATGATCGGCATCGGTCTGGGCTGGCTGGCCCTCACCGCCTCGGGCTACGACCGGCGCATCGCGCGAAGCGGCGCGATGCACAACGTCCGCGACCGCGCCGGCAGCGCCGCGCAGTACGCCCGCGACACCTTCTACAGCGCCGGCAGCAGCGTGCGCGAGGCCGCCAGCCACGCCTACGAGCGCGCCAGCGATGCGGCGAGCCACGTTTACGAGCGGGCGAGCGACGCCGTAGACGAGGCCGGAGACCGCGTGCGTGGGCTGACCGATCAAGCCCGCGACCGGGCGCACGACGCGCGCCGGGATGTGAGCAGCCGGGTGGAAAGCCATATCGGCAACGCCGGCGGCAACCATGGCGGTGCCAGCCACTTCCGGGCGTCGGACCGGCTGCACAGCGCGACCGGACGTTTCTGGGAGATGGTGGACGACCACCCGATGGTCGCCGGCATCATGGGCGTCGCCCTCGGCGCCGCGCTGGGCGCCAGCATCCCGTCCTCCCGCTATGAGGACCGCTGGGTCGGCGACTACGCCGACGAGGCGACGCACCGCGCCAAGGAGATGGCCCTCGACGCCATGGATCGCGGCACCCGCGCCGCCCGCGCGGCGGTCGAAGCCGCGAAGGAAGAGGTCGGCGACGCGGTGAGCGCGGCCAGCGACGCGGCTCGGGAGGAGGCGCGCAAGCCGGGCTGAGCCGGCTTCGCCCACGGCTCCCCTTTCGGCTCCTTTCGGGTTCCACGCTGACTGCACCGGCCCCGCGGCCTTGCCCGCGGGGCCGGTTTTTCGTTCTCCGACCGCGCTGCATGGTTTCCCGCCGCCCGCGACAGTTCGCCGCAGCGTGCGCCAAGCGCAGTCCTGCCATCCTTATACCCGAGTGTTTTTCCCGGTTATGCCGCTCCGGTTCCGCTTGACAAAGGTCCTATGATGGCCACTTAATCAGGACCAATTTAGTCCTGTATCCGGGGTGGTCATGATCCGGCTGAGCAAGCTGACCGACTACGCCATCGTCGTGATGAGCGAAATGGCGCGCCATGTGGGCACGGTTCACACCGTCTCCCATCTGGCGGAGCGCACGGGCGTGCCCTCCCCCACGGTCGCCAAGCTCATGAAGACGCTGACCCCGGCGGGCCTCACGACCTCGCACCGCGGCGCCGCCGGTGGTTATGCGCTCAGCCGCGCCGCCGATGCAATCTCTATCGCCGAGATCATCACGGCGCTGGATGGCCCGATCGCGCTGACCGCCTGCGTGGAGGGCGGTGACAGCCAGTGCGGCGTGCAGCGCCTGTGCCCGATGCGCGGCGGCTGGGAGAAGGTCAACAGCGCCATCCGCGGCGCGCTCGAACAGGTGACGCTGGCCGACATGATGGGACCGCCCGCCTGGGCGGAGGGCCCACCCGGCCCGCTCGACAGCATTGGAGCCGGCCCCAGCCCGGCACGGCGCGCCGCCGTCTGACGTTTCGGCGCCTTCATCGGACAACGCTTTCAGGGAACGAGAGACAAGCATGGCCGCCACGACCGAAACCGTCGAACAGGTCCGCGCCGTCACGGAGCAGAAGTACAAGTACGGCTTCACGACGGACATCGAATCGGATGTCGCGCCCAAGGGCCTGAACGAGGACACCGTCCGCTTCATCTCCGCCAAGAAGGAGGAGCCGGAATGGCTTCTCGAATGGCGCCTGAAGGCGTTCCGCGTCTGGCAGGAGATGGAGGAGCCGCGCCACTGGGCGAAGCTGTCCTACCCGCCGATCGACTATCAGGACGCGCACTACTACGCCGCGCCCAAGATGAAGGACCGCCCGAAGTCGCTGGACGAGGTCGATCCCGAACTGCTGAAGACCTATGAAAAGCTGGGCATCCCGCTGCGCGAGCAGGAGATCCTGGCCGGCGTCGAAGGGGCCGAGGGCAAGAGCCCGGCCATCGCCGTCGACGCCGTGTTCGACAGCGTGTCGGTCGCGACCACCTTCAAGGCCAAGCTGGAGGAGATGGGCATCATCTTCTGCTCCATCTCCGAGGCCGTGCACAAGTGTCCGGAGCTGGTCCAGAAGTATCTCGGCTCGGTCGTGCCCTACACCGACAACTTCTACGCGACGCTGAACTGCGCGGTCTTCACGGACGGCAGCTTCGTCTACATCCCGAAGGGCGTGCGCTGCCCGATGGAGCTGTCCACCTACTTCCGCATCAACCAGGCCAACACCGGCCAGTTCGAGCGGACGCTGATCATCGCCGACGAGGGCAGCTACGTCAGCTATCTGGAAGGCTGCACGGCGCCCAAGCGCGACGAGAACCAGCTCCACGCCGCGGTGGTCGAGCTGGTGGCCCTGGACGATGCGCAGATCAAGTATTCGACGGTCCAGAACTGGTATCCGGGCAACGAGGACGGCGTCGGCGGCATCTACAACTTCGTGACCAAGCGCGGCGCCTGCCGCGGCCGCAACTCCAAGATCTCCTGGACGCAGGTGGAGACCGGTTCGGCCATCACCTGGAAGTACCCGAGCTGCATCCTGCAGGGCGACAATTCGGTGGGCGAGTTCTATTCGGTCGCCATCACCAACAACTTCCAGCAGGCCGACACCGGCACCAAGATGATCCACATCGGCAAGAACACCCGCTCGACCATCGTGTCGAAGGGCATTTCCGCCGGGCGGGCGCAGCAGACCTACCGCGGGCTGGTGAAGATCCTGCCGAAGGCGGAGGGTGCGCGTAACCACACCCAGTGCGACAGCCTGCTGATCGGCGACCAGTGCGGCGCCCACACGGTGCCCTACATCGAGAACCGCAACCGCACCGCCCGCGTCGAGCACGAGGCGACGACCGCCAAGATCAGCGAGGACCAGCTGTTCTACTGCCGCCAGCGCGGCCTGTCGGAAGAGGACGCCGTGTCGCTGATCGTCAACGGCTTCTGCAAGGAAGTGCTTAAGGAGCTGCCCATGGAGTTCGCCGTGGAAGCCCAGAAGCTCGTCGGCATCAGCCTCGAAGGCAGCGTCGGCTGACCGCCCACCGTATCGCGAAGGAAGAAGAAACGATGATCGAGATCAAGAACCTGCACGCCACGGTGGACGGCAAGGAAATCCTCAAGGGCATCGACCTGACGATCAACCCGGGCGAGGTGCACGCCATCATGGGGCCGAACGGCTCGGGCAAGAGCACGCTCAGCTACGTGCTGGCCGGCCGCGACGGCTATGAGATCACCGAGGGTTCGGTGCGCTTCTTCGGCAAGGACCTGCTGGAGATGGAGCCGGAGGAGCGCGCCGCCGCCGGCCTGTTCCTGGCCTTCCAGTACCCGGTCGAGATCCCCGGCGTCGCCAACACCACCTTCCTGAAGTCCGCCCTGAACGCCATCCGCAAGCAGCGCGGCGAGCCGGAGCTGGACGCCATGCAGTTCCTGAAGCTGGTGCGCGAGAAGACCAAGGCGCTGAACATGACCGACGAGATGCTGAAGCGCGCGGTCAACGTCGGCTTCTCGGGCGGCGAGAAGAAGCGCAACGAAACGCTCCAGATGGCCGTCCTCCAGCCGAAGTTCGCCATCCTCGACGAGACGGACAGCGGCCTGGACATCGATGCGCTGAAGATCGTCGCCGAGGGTGTGAACGCGCTCCGCTCGCCGGAGCGGTCGATGCTGGTCATCACCCACTACCAGCGCCTGCTCGACTACATCGTGCCGGACCATGTCCATGTGCTGGCCTTCGGCAAGATCCAGCGCTCCGGCGGCAAGGAGCTGGCGCTGGAGCTGGAGAAGAACGGCTACGCCGAGTTCGGCGTGAACGAGGCGGCCTGACCATGGCGACGACAACCCTCACGAAGGCACCGCGGGGCTACGACCCGGCGGCGGCCAAGCCCTTCCTGGAGCAACTCCAGCGGGTCAAGGACGGCCTGCCCGGCGCCACCTTGTCCTGGCTGAACGACCTGCGCAGCCAGGGCCATGATCGCTTCGCCGCGCTCGGCCTGCCGACCGTCAAGAACGAGTCCTGGCGCTACACCAACCTGCGCGCGCTCGACAAGCTCGCCTTCCAGCCGGCCACGGACGCCGGCGAGGCCGTCCGCTTCGACGTGCTGCCGACCGTGCGCGCGGAGGGTACGACCGGCCCGCGTCTCGTCTTCGTGGACGGGCGTTTCCGGGCGGAGCTGTCCTCCACCGCCGGCCTGCCGGCCGGGGTCGAGCTGCTGAACCTCGCCGACGCCCTGGCGCGCAAGCCCGATCTGGTGGCCGAGCATCTGGGCCGCATCGCCGCCCCCGACGATCAGCCGCTGGTCGCGCTGAACACCGCCTTCCTGGCGGACGGCCCGGTCCTGCATGTGCCGCGCGGCGTCACGGTGGACGAGACCATCGAGCTGGTCTTCGTCTCCGTCGGCACCGAGGCGCAGCCCACCGCCTTCCACCCGCGTGGCCTGATCGTCGCGGAGGCGGACTCGCGCGCCGTGATCGTCGAGCATCACGTGGGCCTGGGTTCCTGCACCACCCTGTCGAACGGCGTGACCGAGGCCTTCGTCGGCGCGGGCGCGTCGGTCCACCACTACAAGGTCCAGCGCGAGCACGCGGAGGCTTTCCACCTGTCGCACACCGCGGCGAAGGTGGCCGGCAAGGGCGTGTACGACAACTTCATCCTGACCATCGGCGCCAAGCTGTCGCGGAACGAGGTCAACAGCGTCCTTGACGGCGAGGAAGGCGACACGCATGTCAGCGGCGCCTACATGGTGCGCGGCGGCCAGCATGTCGACACCACGACCTTCATCGACCACGCCAAGCCCTGCTGCACCAGCCGCGAGGTCTACAAGGGCGTGATCGACGACCAGGCCCGCGCCGTCTTCCAGGGCAAGATCATCGTCCGCCCCGACGCGCAGAAGACCGACGGCTACCAGCAGAACCGCGCGCTCCTGCTCTCCGACACCGCGGAGATCGACGCGAAGCCGGAACTGGAGATCTACGCCGACGACGTGAAGTGCAGCCACGGCGCCACGGTGGGCGAGTTGGACGACGACCAGCTCTTCTACCTGCGCGCCCGCGGCATCGACAAGGATACGGCGCGTGGCCTGCTGATCGGCGCCTTCCTGTCCGAGGCGCTGGAGGAGATCGCCGAGGAGAGCGTCCGCGACGCCTTCCAAAGCTACGTCGCCAACTGGCAGAACGCGCGCTGAGGAGGGACCCGGAGATGGACACCCAGATCACCCTCCCCACCTTCGATGTCGAGCGTGTGCGCGCCGACTTCCCCATCCTGTCGCGCACCGTGCACGAGCGGAAGGGCAAGCCCGGCAAGCCGCTCGTCTATCTGGATAGCGCCGCCTCCGCGCAGAAGCCGCGGCAGGTCATCGACGCCATGACCCGCTTCCTGGAGGAGGATTATTCCAACATCCACCGGGGCGTCCATTTCCTGTCGCAGACCGCGACCGACCAGTTCGAGGAGGCTCGCCGCAAGGTCGCCCGCTTCCTGAACGCCCCGTCGGAGCGCAACATCGTCTTCACCCGCAGCGCGACCGAGGCCGTCAACCTCGTCGCCCACAGCTATGGCCGGACCTTCCTGTCGGAAGGCGACGAGATCATCGTCTCGGTCATGGAGCACCACGCCAACATCGTGCCGTGGCAGCTCCTCCAGATGGACAAGGGCATCCGCATCCGCGTCGTCCCAGTGGATGAGCACGGCGTGCTGGACCTGAACGCCTACGAGGACCTGCTGTCCGACCGCACGAAGCTGGTGGCGATGACCCACTGCTCCAACGTGCTGGGCACGGTGACGCCGGCCAAGATCATCGCCCACATGGCGCACGAGCGCGGCGTGCCGGTGCTGTTCGACGGCAGCCAGGCCGCGGTGCACGGCGTGGTGGACGTCCAGGACATCGACGCCGACTTCTACATCATGACCGGCCACAAGCTGTACGGCCCGACCGGGACCGGCGTGCTGTACGGCAAGTACGATCTGCTGAAGAAGATGCCCCCTTATCAGGGCGGCGGCGACATGATCGAGAGCGTCAGCTTCGAAGGCACCACCTTCAAGGCCCCCCCGTCCCGCTTCGAGGCCGGCACGCCGGCGATCACCGAAGTGATCGGGCTCGGCGTGGCGCTGGACTACATGGAGACGCTGGGCCGCGAGGCCATCGCGGCGCACGAGCACGACCTGCTCCAGTACGCCACGCAGCAGCTCTCCCAGATCGACGGCCTGCGCGTCTACGGCACCGCGCCGGGCAAGGGTCCGATCATCTCCTTCACGCTGGAGGGCGTGCACCCGCACGACCTCGGCACCATCGTGGACCAGTACGGCGTCGCCGTCCGCGTCGGCCGCCACTGCGCGGAGCCGCTGATGGACCGTTTCGGCGTCGGCGCCACGGCGCGGGCCAGCTTCGCCCTTTACAACACGCGGGCGGAAGCCGACGCTCTGGTCGAATCGGTGATCGCGGTGAAGGAGTTCTTCGGAGCATGATGGACGAACTGCGCGAGCTGTACCAGGAAGTGATCCTGGACCACGGCAAGAACCCCCGGAACTTCCGGCATCCCGACGATGCCAACCGGGAGGCCAAGGGCGAGAACCCCATGTGCGGCGACCGCTTCATGGTCTATCTGAAGCTGAAGGACGGGGTGGTGGAGGATGTGGCCTTCCAGGGCCGCGGCTGCGCCATCTCCACCGCCAGCGCGTCCATGATGACCGAGGTGGTCAAGGGCAAGACCGAGGCGGAGGCCAAGGCCCTGTTCGAGACCTTCCACGACCTCTGCACCAAGGACGACCACGAGCATGGCGACCACGGCCCGGTGGACGAGGACGCCATGGAACGGCTGATGGTGCTGTCCGGCGTCCGTCAGTTCCCGGTGCGCGTGAAATGCGCCACCCTCGCCTGGCACGCGATGAACGCGGCCATCGAAGGCGAGGACAAGGCGAGCAGCGAGTAAGTTGCAGGAAACGGTGAAACGCGATGCCCGATGACGCGATCTCCAAGGAAGCCGACGCCGCGGAGGCCAGGCCGATGAACCAGACCGAAGCGGACATGGCCGCGGCCAAGGCCGCCTACGACCCGCGCGCCGCGCTGAGCGAGGCGGTGATCTCGGCGCTGAAGAGCTGCTACGACCCGGAAATCCCCGTGGACATCTGGGAGTTGGGGCTGATCTACCGCGTCGACATCGGCCCGAACAACGAGGTCGAGATCGACATGACCCTGACCAGTCCGATGTGCCCGGTGGCCGGCGAACTGCCGATGCAGGTGCAGCAAGCGGTTGAGTCCGTCGAGGACGTCACCACATGCAAGGTGGAACTGGTTTGGGAACCGCCCTGGCGCCAGGACATGATGTCCGAGGTCGCGCGGGTCCAACTGGATATGTTTTAAGGAGGCGAAGATCCCCATGGCTATGGCTTCTACGGCTTCTCTCCCCAAGGCCCTTTCCATCACCGACGCCGCGGCGGACCGCGTCAAGGCGCTGATGGCGAAGGCGACCGACGACTACATCGGCCTGCGCATCGGCGTGAAGGCGAAGGGCTGCTCCGGCCTCAGCTACGACGTGCAGTACGCCAAGGAAAAGATGAAGTTCGACGAGGTGGTGGAGGACAAGGGCGTCACCGTCCTGATCGACCCTGCCGCCGTGATGTTCCTGATCGGCAGCGAGATGGACTACGTCGACGACAAGTTCCAGACCGGCTTCGTCTTCAAGAACCCGAACGAGAAGGGCCGCTGCGGCTGCGGCGAGAGCTTCCACGTTTGAGCGGACACGGGAGGAGAGCGCCTATTCCTTGACCGGCGCAGGCGCTCCCCGTTCCCGATAGGACAGCAGATCCGGCGCTGCGTCCGGTGTGGGATTGCGCTCCAGATCGGCGATAAGCGCCTTCATCTCTCCAATTTCCCGCACCTGTGCCTCGATGATCCGATCCGCCAGTCCACGCACGCGCGGGTCGCGGATGTGGGCGCGTTCGCTGGTCATGATCGCGATGGAATGGTGCGGGATCATCGCCTTCATGTAGGACAGGTCGTCCACAGTCTCCTGGCTGCGGACCAACCACAGCGCACCGGCGAACACCACGATACCCGTTGCGACAATGCCGATGTTGGCGGCGGTGTTCCTGTACATGGTCCACATGAAGGCGATCATGATGATCGCCATCGTGGCTCCCATCACCACGGCCATCCAGGTCCGCGTCTGGCTGTAGAAGACATGGTCGAGGGCGTAGGTGTTCAGATACATCAGCCCGAACATCACGACCGTCGAGACCGCGACCATCGCCGAAAAGCGCCAATAGCTCATGACCTCTCGCTCCGCCGTCAAGCCCCATGACTGCGAACAGCGGACGGCAATCATCGTCCCTCGGGGGGTGGCGCCCCTGTCCAACGCCCCTTCCCGTCCCCACTCTCCATGCTAGAGTCCGTCTCCGCGACGCCGACACGGCCAAAACAAGGTTAGAGAAAAGCCCCATGGACAAAGGCACGCCCAAGGCCATCCGCCTCCAGGACTACCGCCCGCCCGCGCATCTGATCGACACGGTCGATCTGTTCTTCGACCTCGGCGAGGAGGTGACCACGGTCCGCGCGCAGCTCGGGCTGCGGCGCAACCCGGCGCGCGACGACGCGGCGGCGCTGCCGCTGACTCTGGACGGGCAGCGGCTGGAACTGGTGTCCGTGGCGCTGAACGGCCAGCCGCTGGGCGATGCCGACTACACCGTCACGCCGGACCATCTGACCGTCCACAGCGTGCCGGAGAGCTTCACGCTGGAAACCGTCGTCCGCATCAAGCCGCAGGAAAACACCGCGCTGGAGGGGCTCTACAAGTCCTCCGGCAACTTCTGCAGCCAGTGCGAGGCGGAGGGATTCCGCAAGATCACCTATTTCGCCGACCGGCCCGACGTGATGGCCCGCTACACCACCACGATCACCGCGGACAAGGCGCGCTACCCGGTGCTGCTGTCCAACGGCAACCTCATCGAATCCGGCGACCTGCCCGACGGGCGCCACCGCGCGGTGTGGGAGGACCCCTTCCCGAAGCCCTGCTACCTGTTCGCTCTGGTCGCCGGCACGCTGGTGCACCAGGAGGATCGCTTCCGCACCGCGTCCGGCCGCGACGTCACCCTGCGCATCTATGTCGAGCCGGGGAACGAGGACAAGGTCGACCACGCCATGCGCTCGCTCATCAAGTCGATGCGCTGGGATGAGGAGGTGTTCGGGTTGGAATACGACCTGGACATCTTCAACATCGTCGCGGTCGGCGACTTCAACATGGGGGCGATGGAGAACAAGTCCCTCAATGTCTTCAACACCAAATACATCCTGGCGAAGCCGGAAACCGCCACCGACCAGGATTTCCTGGGCATCGAGGCGGTGGTGGCCCACGAGTATTTCCACAACTGGACCGGCAACCGCGTCACCTGCCGCGACTGGTTCCAGCTGTCGCTGAAGGAAGGGCTGACCGTCTTCCGTGACCAGGAATTCTCCAGCGACATGAACTCGCGGGCGGTCAAGCGCATCGCCGACGTGCAGCGCCTGCGCACCGTGCAGTTCCCCGAGGATTCCGGCGCCATGGCGCATCCGGTGCGCCCGGACAGCTATGTGGAGATCAACAACTTCTACACCCCCACCGTCTACGACAAGGGGTCGGAAGTCATCCGCATGTACCACACGCTGCTGGGGGCGCACGGCTTCCGCAAGGGCATGGATCTGTATTTCCAGCGCCACGACGGGCAGGCGGTCACCTGCGACGACTTCGCCGCGGCGATGTCCGACGCCACCGGGGTGGACCTGACCCAGTTCAAGCGCTGGTACCGGCAGGCCGGCACGCCGGAGCTGGACGTGAGCGGTGTCTATGACGAGGCGGCCAAGACCTACCGCCTGACCGTCCGGCAGACCGTGCCCCCCACCCCCGGCCAGCCGGTGAAGGAGCCGATGCACATCCCGCTGGTCATGGGGCTGCTCGGTCCGGACGGGGCGGACCTGCCGCTGCGCCTGACGGGCGAGGCCGAGGCCGCCGGCACCAGCCGCACCCTGCACATCACCGAGGCCGAGCAGACCTTCACGTTCGTCGACGTGC
Organism: Azospirillum brasilense; assembly: GCF_005222205.1. Taxonomy (NCBI): domain Bacteria; kingdom Pseudomonadati; phylum Pseudomonadota; class Alphaproteobacteria; order Rhodospirillales; family Azospirillaceae; genus Azospirillum; species Azospirillum brasilense. The sequence goes on from NZ_CP032346.1 coordinate 513,878, forward strand.
CGGCCCGTCCGGTGCCGTCGCTGCTGCGCGGCTTTTCCGCCCCGGTGAAGCTGCGGGCCGACCTGACGGACGGTGACCTGACCTTCCTGATGGCCAACGACAGCGACGCCTTCAACCGCTGGGAGGCCGGGCAGACGCTGGCCACTCGGCTGCTGCTCTCCCTCGTCGCCGACCGGCAGGCCGGGCGGGAACTGGCGCTGCCCCAAAGCTTCATCGACGCGGTGGGCGCCGTTCTGAAGGACGCCGACCAGGACCCGGCCTTCGCCGCGCAGGCCCTGGTGCTGCCGACCGAAAGCTACCTCGGCACGCAGATGGAGGTCATCGACCCAGACGCGATCCACGCCGTGCGCGAGTTCGCCCGCCGCCGGCTGGCCGAGGCGCTGCGTCCGGGCTGGCTGGACACGCACCGCCGCAACGCGGGCAACGAGCCCTTCTCGGTGGACGCCGCCGCCATCGGGCGTCGGGCGCTGAAGAATCTCTGCCTCGCCTACCTCATGGCGCTGGAGGACGAGGAGGCGCTCGGCCTCTGCCTCGGCCAGTACCGCGGCGCCCAAGCGATGACCGACGTGATGGCGGCGCTGCAGTTCCTCAGCAACTCGAACGCTCCGGAGCGCGACGAGGCCATCGCCGGCTTCTACGAGCGCTGGAAGGGCGAAGCGCTGGTGGTCGACAAATGGTTCGGCGTGCAGGCGACTTCGCACCGGCCCGACACGCTGGAGCGGGTGACGGACCTGCTCGCCCACCCCGCCTTCGAGATCCGCAACCCGAACAAGGTCTACGCCCTGATCGGCGGTTTCGCGGCCGGCAACCCGGTGCGCTTCCACGACACCAGCGGAGCGGGCTATCGCTTCCTCGCCGACCAGGTCCTGCGGCTCGACCCGATGAATCCGCAGGTGGCGGCGCGCATGGTCGGCCCCTTCTCGCGCCTGCGCCGCTACGACGCAACGCGTCGCGCCCTGATGAAGGCCGAGCTGGAGCGCATCGTCGCCACGCCGGGCCTGTCGCCGGACGTCTTCGAGGTGGCGAGCAAGAGCCTGGAGGCGGCGGGCTGAGTGAAAAGAAAACGGGCCGGAGGGTTTCCCCTCCGGCCCGTCTCCTTAACCCCGCGCCGAAACGCGGGCGTCTTTACTTCTGCTCACCCAGGAAGGCGATCAGATCGTCCACCTTGCCGGCGTCCTTGATGCCCGCGAAGGCCATCGTGCCGCCCGGAACGACTTCCTTGGGGGCGGTGATGTAGGCCTTCAGGTTGTCCGGGGTCCAGACCAGACCGCCGGCGGCCTTCTCCTGCATCGGCTTGGAATACTTGAAGCCGTCGATCGAGGCGGCCGGGCGGCCGACGACGCCGAACAGCGACGGGCCGACCTTGTTCTTGCCCTGCTCGGCGGTGTGGCAGGCCATGCACTGCTTGAAGACATCCTTACCGGCGGCGGCGTCAGCGGCCTGCGCGGCGCCCGCGCCCATGGCAATGCCGGCGATCAGGGCGGCGCCCAGGATATGCTTGTTCATTGGTCAGATTCCCCCTTCCGGATGAGGCCGGCGTTCGGATGCCGGCAGGTTCGGGCGCAGCATACACATTCTGTGGTTAAGGCCAACCCCCCAACGTGTCGCGCCCACAGCACAAACACCAAATACGGGTTATTTCATCCAGGCGAGAAGAAGAACAAGAACAGCCACCACGACCAGCGCCGCCCACGGCACGTAAAAGCCGCTCCGACCCCGGGCGGCGGGAAGCGGAATGGGGATTTCCGGGGCGGGGGCCGCCACGGCGGGCGTGATCGGTTGCGGCGCCGCGGCACTCCGCGCCACGGGCCGCGCAACCACCGCAGGCGCCACTTCCAAGTCCGGTTCGGGGACCGGGTCGACCACCGGTTCGGGAGGCGGCCCACCGACCACCGCCGTGAATCGGTTGAAGAAATCGTCGGCCATCTTGCGTGCCGTGGCGTCCACCAGACGCGACCCGATCTGCGCCAGCTTGCCGCCGACCGTGGCGTGGGCGGTGTAGGTCAGGACCGTCGCCGCCTCGCCGTCCGGTTCCAGCGAGACCTTGGCGCCTCCCTTGCCGAAGCCGGCGGCCCCGCCGGAGCCTTCGCCGGTGATGGTGTAGCCGTTGGGCGGATCGAGATCCGACAAAGTCACCTTGCCGGAGAACTTGGCGCTGACCGGTCCCACCTTGGCCACCACCTTGGCGGTGAACTCCGTGTCGGAGGTTTTCAGCACCTCCTCGCAGCCGGGAATGCACTGGCGCAGGATGTCCGGATCGTTCAGCGCCGCCCAGACCTTGTCGCGCGGGGCCGTGATGCGCTGGCTGCCGCTCATGTCCATGACGTGGTCCTCCCCTGACTTCTTCTCACAGCCAAGCCATAGCCGGACGATACGGCAAGGCCGCGGCCGGCAACAGTCCCCCTTTCAGCCAGGAAGGCACCGTTCAGCGCGGGGCGGGCGGCACGCAGTTCTGGACGATCGGCGTGCAGGCGGACAGCGAGGCGTTGCCCGGATAGGACACCTGCTCCACGGCCCCGCCCGGCCCCAGGACAAAGGTCGCCTCGCACATGCCGGGGGAGGAGGAGCCGATCGGGAGCCCGAATCCCAGCCCGACGCCGACGCCGCTGGAGCCACCCCCACCGAAGCCGCCGACGCCGATGCTGCTGCCGCCCAGTGGGCTGACGGCCACGCCGGGATCGGACACGTAGGTGTAGTATTCCCGCCCGCCGGCCTGGGCCTGCCGCGCCGGAACCCCGGCGCAGGCGAGCAGCCGCTCCTTCGGCATGCCGACCAGTTCGGTCTGGGCACGCCGGGCGATCTGCGGGTCCGGCCCTGTGGCGCAGGAGGCCAGGAAGGCCCCGGCCAGCCCCAGAAAAGCCGCCGTCCCGACATGCCGAAGCGTCATGACCCTCGCCCTCCCACGCATCATCGCACGACTGGCACAACCCCGCCCACCGCTTGCGGTTCCCGGAGAAAGCCGGCTACCTAAACCGGAGCGTGCTTCCAGCACAGCCAGGGCGGGGCCGTTCCCCCTTTAGGGGACGGAAGGCCGGTTTCGGGTGTGACGGCGCTTTGACGGTTGATGGAACGGAGGATCGTGGTATGACTGACGATGGTATGGTTTCGACTAGCGACGGTTCTGCGATGACCACGGTCTACCTTGCGCTTGGCAGCAATCTGGGCGACCGCGCCGCCAATCTGGCGGCGGCGCAGCAACGGCTCGCTCCGCGGGTCCGCATCACGCTGGCATCGCCTGTCTACGAAACCGCCCCGATGTATGTGACCGACCAGCCGGCCTTTCTGAACATGGTGTTGCGCGCTCAGACGGCGCTGGGACCGTGGGAACTGCTGCGCCACGTCAAGAGCGTCGAAGCGGAGATGGGCCGCGACCTGGAGGGCGGCCTTCGCTTCGGACCGCGCCCCATCGACATCGACATCCTGTTCTATGGCGAGCTGGTGATGTACGCGCCGGAGCTGGAGATTCCCCATCCCCGCATCGCGGAGCGGGCCTTCGTCCTGGCCCCGCTCGCCGACATCGCGGGTGGCCTGCAGCACCCGGCCATTCCGCGCAGCGTCGACGATCTCCTGGCCGCGGTGCCGGGTCGCGACACGGTGGTCCGCACCGGCACGGAACTTCCGGTGGCGGTCTGACCTTGCCGAACAGGCGGGCGCCTGCGCTATAGTGGGCGCGGCGCAGCGACGAGGCGGCCGCCCCCGGCGGGGCATGGACCAGGGCCGCCACCCGCCAGGAGATGCTTTTTTTGGCCAACGACCCTGTTTCCCGACCCTTCGGCGCCGATCTGTCCGGCGCGGCGGCGACCTACACCATCCTGCTGCGCGACTTCACCGCCACCGTGTCGGTCGCCGGGCGCCCCGGACGCCCCACCGTCCGCATCAGCCTGGAGTTGAAGGTCAGCCACCCCGGTCTGAGCTTTCCCGACGACATCACCGCGGTCATGTCCTACGAGGACATCGTCGAGGATCTGCGCCGGCTGTGCGCGCAGGAAGCGCTGCCCGGTCCCGAATATCTGGCCGACCGCACCGCCGATCTGTGCTTGGCCTATCCGAAGGTGCGCCATGTGCGTGTCGAGGTGGAGCTTTCGTCCCCGCTTCCCGACACCGCCGGCTCCGGAGTCACGATCACGCGGAGCCGCGACGCGGATGGCTGAGCCCGTCCACCGCCTTCTATCGTGGTAATTCCATTGCCGGCATAGGCATCGTCGCGCTGTTCAGGCAAGAACACTCAGCGCTTTTCTACCCTTGCGCCGCCTGTGACAGTTTATTTCACGGCGCATGATTGTTGCGAAATACCGTATCTCGCGTACAATGGAAACGACGCCGCCTCAAGGCCGGCCGGAATGAACAGGGAGGGTAACATGGACCAATTGACGGCTCCGACCCTGTCGGAAATCCTGGACGAGCCCATCATCGTCGCCCTGATGAATCGGGACGGCATGACCGCTGAGACCCTACGGCAACTCCTCGAACAGGTTGGGCGCAATTTGCGCGACCGTGAGGACCGGCTGGCCGCCTGACCGGGTGAAGGTTCGCGGCGGATCCGGAACGAGCGGACCGCCGCGGGAGCCGGCCGGCTTCAGCGAACGGATATGACGCGGAAGGGGCGCTGCACTCCGTCATGCTCGGTGATGGAGATGTATTCCCCCTCGACCAGGGTATGGCGGTCGAAGCGGAAGATCGGCTCGTCGTCATCGCTGTCGTCGGCGTCATAATCGAACAGCCATCCCTTGCCCCGATGGGTGAGGTGGCCCGTCTGCTCGTCTTCCCCGCGCCAGAAGCGGCGGACCGTGCAGGCGGACTTCCGGCTGCGCCACTCCTCAAGGTCGAGGTGACCGTCCGCGGTCAGCGGAGCGGTGAATTCGTAACCATGCTCCGCGCTGCCTTCCGGATGGTCGGCGGTGCGGGCCAGTTCGAGGCGGATGGTCTTCAGGGGCACGGGCGTCGTCCTTTGCTGGCTGCCGAACAAGACAGCGCGTCGCGGTGTCACGACGGTTGGGGGAGCGCGCCGAGCGCACTCCCCGCCGTCCCCCGACGCGAACCCGTTAATGCCAACCGCAAGGGGGGCCGGTTGTTCCGTGCCTCCCCGCTCCCCTGGCGCACCGTCACGGTGCGGATGGGGCGTTTCCTTCCCGTCAGCCTCCTGCAACGCGGACTTGTGCCGCAGGGCGGGCTACAGGGCCGGGTGCTCGTGCATGAAGCCGTCCAGGACGACCGTCAGTTGACGGGCGTGGACGGTCTGCCCGTGGCTGCGGGCCCGTTCGATGTCCTCGCGGATGATGCGGGCGATCCGGCGGATGCCCTCGGCGTCGTGGGCGAGGCAGCAGCCCAGTTCCACCGCCAGGATTTCCGGCAGATGCTCATGCTCCGCGATGGCGTCGATTTCCGCTTCGGTCAGATCGCTGAGCGCGATGCAATCGTCGATCGTCAACATGGCGCGTTCCTTCCCGATTGCCGGGCCTTGCCCGGACCGGAGTCCGGGTGGCCCTTGTGGTTGAAAACCATCGGCGTGGAGGGCGCCCGTCGGTGCGGCGCCGCGCGTCGGATCGGAGAAGCCCGGCCGTTTTAAAAGAGCGGCCCCGTCGTCAGTGGGCCATCAGCACGGGCAGGCCGGCGTGATTCAGCACATAGCGGGTCACGCCGCCAAGGATCATTTCCCGCATCCGGCTGTGCCCGTAGCCCCCCATCACGAGGAGGTCGGACCCAAGCTCCGCGGCCTTGTTCACGATGGCTTGGCCAACGGGTTCCGATCCCGGCTTCAATATGGTTACCTGAACGTTAACGCCGTGCCAAGCGAGATAGTGGGCAATGCGACGTCCTGCCGCAGCCTGGGTGTTGGAGGTTTCGGCGGTCAGCACATGGACGGTGTCGGCACCGGTCAGGAAGGGCATCGCCCCGGCCAGGGCGCGAACCGATTCGGGGCTGCCGTTCCAGGCGAGCGCCACCGTGCGGCCGATCTCGTCCGGCAGGGTGGCGGGTGCCAGAAGCAGCGGGCGGGCCGCCCCCAGCAGGGCGCTTTCCACCGTCGCGTAAGCCTGGGTGTTGCTGTCCAGCGTGGTGTGGGCGAAGACCAGCAGGTCGGCCAGCCGCCCCTCGCGCGGCACCACCTCCTCGACGCGGCCGGTTTCCTCCCGCCACTGGGCGGTCGGCGCCTCGACGCCGGTGGGCATGTCGCGCAATTCGATGTCCGCGGCGCGAATCACATCGTCGAAGGTGCGGCGGGCGGTGTGGAGGTGGGTCTTCGACTCCCCTTCGGCGGCGCGCATGATCTCCTCGACCATCGCGCCGGACATGCCCTCGCCCAGCATGGGCACGGCGTCGCGCGGGTCCAGCGACACGAACAGGGCGTCGACATGGGCGTCGAATTCGCGCGCGATCTTCAGCGCGGCGTTCAGCGCCACCGTGTCGCCGTCGAGTCCGGCCAGCGGCACAAGGATCGTCTTGAGTGACATGATCTCCCCCCGGGCCGTTTCCGCCGGCCCATCTTCTGGACGGTGCCTGTCGGAACGGCGGCTGGATGCACCGTTTCCAGCGCCGCGCCGCCCTTATACTAGACCATGGGGAGCCGGCGGCGCCCGTTCCACCTGGAATTACACCAGTCGCTCCAGCACGGCCGCAAGCGTTTCCCCCGCATCCCTGCCAGCATTCGTGCGCAGCCACTCAAGCGGACCCAGATCATAGACAGCCTGCCGCTCGGCGACCTCCGCCGTGGCGTCGGAGGCGTCGCCGCGGCGGGCGGCGATGCGGGCGACGCGCGTGTCCAAGGGTGCGTCGAGCCAGATCCCGTCAAATCGCACGCCGGCTTCCGCCGCAAGACGGGCCGCGGCGGACCGCTCCTCCGGTCGGGCATGGACGGCGTCCAGCACCACGGCGTGCCCCGCGGCCAGCACGGTCCGCGCCCGCTCCAGCAGCCCGGCGTAGACGCGTTCGGTCACCGCCGGCGTGTAGGCCTCGGCGGGCAGCCGCTCCGTCTCCCCGACCCCGAACAGGCCCTTGCGCAGCGCGTCGGAGCGCAGGACGACGGCACCCGGCGACGCCCCCAGCGACGGCGCGAGGGCACGGGCCAGCCGGGTCTTGCCGCTGCCGGAAAGGCCGCCGACGGCGACCAGCCGCGGCGGCGGCGGCTCCAGCGCCGCCACGGCCTGGTTCAGACAGGCCACCGCCTCCCGCTCCCACCTCCGCGCCGTATCCGCGCCGGGGTGGAGCGCCGCCGTGGTGAGGGCGATCTTGGCGCGGATGGCCGCCCGTGCCGACAGGAACAGGGGCAGAAGCGCCAAGGCGCGGTAGTCCCCCGTCGCATCCAGACTGCGGTTCAGGAAGGCGTTGGCTTGTGGTCGCAGCCCCCGGCGCTCCAGATCCATCAGCAGAAAGGCGAGATCGTAGGCGACGTCGATGACCGCCAGCCCCTCGTCGAACTCGATGCCGTCGAACAGGACCGGCTTTCCCTCAAGAAGCACGATGTTCCGCAGATGCAGGTCGCCGTGGCAATGCCGGACGAAGCCGCCGCTCCGCCGGTCCTCCAGCAGCGTGGCCCGACGCTCCAACGCCTCCGCCGACCGCCCGGCCAGCCGCTCCACACGCTCCGCCGCGAACAGGGACGCTCCGGCGCGCAGCTCGGCGATGCTGCCCTCCACCACCTCCCGCATCGCGGCCGCCCCGCCGCCATCCGGGCGTGGCTCCGCGGCCGCGTGGAAGGCCGTGACGGCGTCGGCCAAGTCGCGAATCAGGTCGACGTCGAGGCCACCCCGCTCCGCCACGCGGTCCAGCAGGGCGTCCTGCAGAAAGCGGCGCATCACGACCAGCCAGTCCAGCGCCGTTCCACCCGCCGCGTCCTCCCCGCCGAAGGCGAGCGCGCCGTCCGGCCGCCGCACCACCGAGTCCAGGCCGAGATAGAGCGACGGCGCGGTGCGCCGGTTCAGGCGCAGCTCCTCCACGCAGGCCGCGCGGCGGCGTTCGGCCGTGGAGTAGTCGAGATAGGGGTAGAGGACCGAGCGCTTCAGCTTGTAGGCCCGGTCGCCCGCCAAAAAGACGATGGCGGCGTGGGTTTCGACACGCTCCACCGCCGCCCCGCCGTGGCTCGCCGGATCGGCGAGGAAGGCGGCCACCATCGGCGTCGGGTCCTGTGCCGGATCGGAAGCGGGGCGCTGCATGACGGCAGTCTAACACGCCGCCGCGATCCCCGATGAGCCCCGCCAAGCGCCTAGGCCCCGCAAACAGGGCAGCACTCCCACCATTGACGCGCAGGGGAGCGCGCACGACATCAGGGAGTAGCACCCTTACGCGCTTGCGCGGTGGTGCGGTGCAACGCGTAATGCCACAACCGCACCGGGATCGGACGCGGTAGGCTGGTGCAGCCGGAGTAGGACGGTCAACGATCGATCGGGAGCAGGCCGCCGTGCGTCATGGGACCTCGTGCCTCTGTCTGGTGGTTGCCATGGCGGGACTCGCGCTCGCTGGACCCGCGGGCGCGCAGACGGTGTCCATGCCCGACGACCGGATCGGCGACTGGAAGGTCGGCGGCCTTGCCTACAGCATCGGGGAAACGCCGGACACCAAGGTGTCCGACCTGCACAACAAGATCCGCATCGGCTCCTCCCTCCTGCCCAAGCTCGACGGCTACGCGGAGGTGCGTCCCTGGGTGTCCCTCGGCCCCAGCGCGCCGGATGGCAGCCTGCACGGCATGGGCGGCATCCTGATCGACGTTCCGCTGGGCGGCTCCTCCTTTGTCTTCACGCCGAGTTTCGGCGCTGGAACCCTTCCTGTCACCTCCCGCGATCCGGCGGCGGCGGGCAGCGTGGTCGAGTTCCGCTCCCAGCTCGAACTCGGCTACCAGTTCGAGAACAAGGCCCGCTTCAGCCTTGGCTACAGCCGCATCGACACCAGTGGCCCCACCGCGGATGCGGCCACACCGGCCAACAACGTCTTCGGATTCTACTACCGCATGCCGTTCGGAGCGTTCACCGGACGCTGAGACGGCGCCGCTTGTTTTGCGGCGCAACATGAACCATCCGCGAATCACTTGGCCTGTTCTCTGCCGCGGAGGCTGCGCAAAGGGGTTGGCAATACTCGCCTTAACCACTTGTTAATGACGGCTGGTTCTATTGACCCTGGGGACCAACGCCGGGGATTCGATCATGGCCAAGCGCAAGACCGCCACCGCAAAGACCGTCGAAGCCGCTCCGTCGCTTGAAGCGGCCGAGGCGCTCGCCACCGACACCGGGGCGGAGATCGTCCTGAACACCAACTTCGTGGCCATCGAGCAGGACGCGGTCGCCCTGCTGCACGCCGCCAGCCTGCTGGTCGAAGCCGACACGCCGGAGAAGGCGAGCCACGCGCTGGACCACAACCTGCGCCTCTGGGTCGCCATCAAGACGGTGCTCCAGAACGAAGAGAACACCCTGGACTCCGAGGTGAAGGCGAATCTGCGCAACCTCGCGCAGTATGTCACCGTCACCACCATGGAAGCGACCAAGGGCTCCATCGAGGCGCGCAAGCTGGTCTCGCTGTCGCGCATCAACATGCACATCGCGGAAGGCCTGCTGCACGGCCAGAAGACCCGCATGGTGCAGGAGCGCGCCTATGAGATCTGGGAGCGCGAGGGCCGCCCGAACGGGCGCGAGATGGACCACTGGCTGCTGGCCGAGGCCGAAATCGCCGAGATGCTCAACAACCGCTGACGGGGCCATACGGCGGCCGGATCGGCGGGGCGCCGCAATCCGGCCATTCCGTCAGGACATGACCGCCCGTGTCGCGGCAACGTGACGCGGGTGGTTGCGCTTGATAGCATCCGGGCGTGACTGCGCCTCCCCTCTCCCCCGCCCCCGCCCGTCCCGCGACGCCCCGCCATGTCCGCGTGGAGAACGTACCGCTCGGCATCGTCATGATGCTGGGATCGGTGCTGCTGTTCTCCGTGATGAACGTGCTGGTGAAGCTGCTCTCAGAGACGTACCCCGTCATCGAGGTGACCTTCTTCCGCAACGCCATGGCGCTGATCCCCGTGGCGGTGGTCATCTCGCTCCAGGGTGGCTGGATCAACAACCTGCGGACCGAACGGCCGATGGGGCATGTCTGGCGCTCGGTCGTCGGGCTGACCGCCATGTCGCTGACCTTCTGGTCCTTCAACCTGCTGCCGCTGGGCGACGCGGTGGCGCTGAACTTTTCGGCCCCGCTGTTCCTCACCGCCCTGTCGGTGCCGCTGCTTGGCGAAAAGGTCGGCATCCACCGCTGGAGCGCGGTGCTGGTCGGCTTCGTCGGCGTGCTCATCATGGTCCGGCCGTCCGGCGAGATGCTGACGCATCTGGGCGCCCTGGTCGCGCTCGGCGCCGCCTTCTGCCAGTCCTTCGCGATGGTGGCGATCCGTCAGCTCAGCAAGACCGAGCGCGCCAACACCATCGTCTTCTACTTCACGGCGATCACCACCCTGATCCTGGCGCTGGTGATGCCCTTCGTGTGGGTCACCCCGCGCAGCCTGACCGATTTCGCCCTGCTGTCGGCGACCGGCGTGCTGGGCGGCGGAGCCCAGCTGTTCCTGACGCGGGCCTATTCGCTGGCCCCGGCGGCGGTGGTCGCGCCCTTCAACTACGCCGCGCTCCTGTGGGCCGTGCTGTTCGGCTGGCTGCTGTGGAACGAGATGCCGACCCTGCACATGGTGTCGGGGGCCGCCGTGGTGGCGGTGAGCGGCCTCTACATCCTGCACCGCGAGACCCGCCGGCGCCTTCCCCCCAGCCCGCCCGCGATGGGCGGCGGCGGCGACTGATCCCCCCGAATCCGGCGGCCCGATCCGGCCGGCCTCACTCCGCCGGTTGCAGGGAGCGCTCCATGGCCCCGGCGAGCTGGCGCGGCGTCACCGGCTTGTGCATCAGTCCGAAACCATGGCGCACGGCGTCGCGCTGGCATTCGGGTCCGGTTTCCCCGGTCACGACGATGGCCGGAATCTCGGCGTCGAACAGCCGGCGGATGTCGAGGATGGCGTCGGTGCCGACCCTGCCCTCGCGCAACCGGTAGTCGGCGATGATGATGTCGGGCTTGCGGCTGGCCGACCGCAGCTTCTCCACCGCCTGCTCCCCCGAGCCGGCGATCAGGACCTCGTAGCCCCACTCGCGCAGGATCGCCTGAAGACCCAGCAGAACGATGGCGTCGTCGTCGATGACCACCGCCAGCCGTTCCGCCCCCGCGCCGGCCACCACCGGCGCGGAGGCCGGGGACACGGCTTCCACGGGCTTCGGCGTTTCGCCCAACGGCACCTCGATGGTGAAGACGGAGCCGACGCCGGGCGTGGAGCGGACGGTCACCGGATGCCCGAGAAGCTGGCCGATGCGCTGCACGATGGCGAGGCCCAGCCCGAGCCCCTGGCTGCGGTCGCGCTCCGGGTTGCCGACCTGATGGAACTCCTCGAAGATGCGGGGCAGATGCTCGTCCGAGATGCCGATGCCGGTGTCGGCCACGGTGATCCGCATCCATCCGTCCACGACCGTGCAGGTGATGACGATCTTGCCCCGTTCCGTGTAGCGGATGGCGTTCTCCACGAGGTTGCGGATCATCCGGCCCAGCAGCACGCGGTCGGAACGGATGTTCAGCGGGCATCCCTCCATCGTCCAGTCGAGCCCCTTGCCACGGGCCACCGGGGCGTAGCCCGCCGCGATGTGGTCGAGGAGAAGCGCCACCGGGAAGTCCTCCAGCGTCGGCTTGACCACCCCGGCGTCCAGACGCGACACGTCGAGCAGGCTGTCCAGCAACCCTTTCAGCGCATCCAGCCCGCTTTCCAGCAGGCGCAGCGCCTTCCTCCCCTTCTCCCCCTGGACATGGCTATGCAGCGCCCCGGAGAACAGGAACAGCGATTGCATCGGCTGGCGCAGGTCGTGGCTGGCCGAGGCGAGGAATTTCGATTTCGACAGGGCCGCCCGCTCCGCCTCCTCCTTGGCGCGCCGCAGGGCGTCCTCGGCCTCCAGGCGGTCGGTCACGTCGGTGTTGGTGCCGAACCACAGCACGACGGCGCCATCGGCGTCGCGCACCGGCAGCGCCCGCGACAGGAACCAGCGGAAGGCTCCGTCCCGTCCGGCCATGGGAAAGGTGTCCTCCCACGGTTCCCCGGTCTGGAAGGAGCGCCGAAGGCTGGCCGTGACGCGCTCCGCGTGGTCGGCGGGAAGGATCCCGTCCCACAGAGGACCGGAAGCGGCGTCCGCGCCCTCGACGACGCCCGTGTAGTCATACCATCTTTGATTGTACCAAAAGATCCGCCCGTCCGGGTGGGCCATCCAGGCGAGCTGCGGGATGGAGTCCGCCAGCGTGCGGAAGCGCAACCCGACCTCCTCCGCCTCCTCCTTGGCGGCCTGCATGGCGTTGCGCGCCTCGAAGATGTCGGTGATGTCGGTGGAGGTGCCGAACCAGCGCTCCTCTCCGGTCTCCGGGTCGGTGATCGGCAGGGCACGCTGCTTGAACCAGCGGTAGGTGCCGGCGGCGCTGCGGATGCGCGCCTCGGTGTCGAAGATCGTCCGCGCTTCGACCGACTGCATCCAAACCGTGAGAAGGCGCTTTCGATCGTCGGGATGAATGGACTCGGACCAGCCGAAATCCCGTGCCTCGTCCGCCCGCTGGCCGGTGTAGGACAGCCATTGCTGGCTGAGGAAATCGCAACCGCCGTCCGCCCGGCAGGTCCAGACCATCTGCGGAAGCGCTTCCAGAAGGGTGCGGTAGCGCTGTTCGCTGGCCCGCAGGGCGGCTTCCGCCGCGCGGTGGGCGGACACGTCGCGGAAGTAGATGGACAGGCCGCCGCCCGCCTGCGGATAGACGTTGAACATGGTCCAGCGCCGAAAGATGCCGGACAGCGCCTCGAACTCCCGCGGCTGCTGATCGGCCATGGCGGCCTCGAAGGTGCGGATGACCGTGTTGCCGGCCACATCCGGAAACAGGTCCAGCAGACAACGCCCGACCATGTCTTCGCGCGGGCGCTCGAACATCTCCTGGGCGCGCTTGTTCACGTAGGTGATCCGCCAGTCGCGGTCGATGGCGTAGAAGGCGTCGCCGATGCTTTCCAGGATCTGGTTCGCCTGCTCGACCGCGCGCTCCAGCGCCCGCTCGGCGAGAAGACGCTTGCTGATGTCCTGGAAATAGATCGCCAGACCGGCGGAGGACGGGAAGACCCTCAGGAAGAGCCAGACGCCGAGCGGCGCGAAGTAAGCCTCGAACTCGTCGGGATGGCGATCCCTCATGGCGACGTGCAGGCGGTCCCAGAGCACGGTTCCCATGGCGTCGGGAAAGGCCTCCCACAGCCGCTGCCCGGTCAGGTCGCTGCTGCCGCCCATCAGGCCGCGCGCGCGTCCGTTCATGTAGACGATGCGCCAGGACCGGTCGACCTCGTAGACGCCGTCCGTCGTGCTTTCCAGAATGGCGTGGGACCGCCGGTCGGCTTCCGCCGCGGCCTCCGCCACCTTCGCGCGGCGCTCCGCCTCCTCCCGCCGATTGTGGGAGCGCACCAGGGCCCAGGCGACCAGCGCCGCCACCGCCAGCGCGCCCACCCCGCCGCCGGCGACCGTATAGACCGTGCGACGCGCCGCCGCCTGGATCGGTTCGGCCGGGGTGCCGAGAGCCAGGAGCCAACCGGACGCGGCGATTGAGCCGGCCTTCGCCGACAGCACGTCCTCCCCCTGACGGGTGTGGGACAGGAAGAATTCCTCGCCGGTCCTCAGCGCCTGGATGAGGGCCTCGGGCGCCGGCTGCCCGATCGCCGGATCAAAGGCCGTTTCAGACCTCGTGCGGGCGACGATCCGACCGTCGCGGTCGAGCAGAGCGCCGACCCAGCTCGGCGTCACCACCTGATCGATCAGGACCTGACGCAGGGACCAGGCCCGCACATAGGCGGTCAGCACCAGCCGCACCTCGCCCACGCCCCACACCGGCACGCTGACCGCGAAGACCGGTTCCACCTTGCCGGCCGGGTCCAGGATGACGCCGCTGACCCAAGCCTCCCCCGACTGGAACACCCGCTCGACCTGGGCAGCCCGGGCGGCGGGATCGATCGCGCCGGCGTCCGGCTCCTGCGGCCGTTGGAGCAGGGTGACCAGGCCCTGGCGGTCGCGCACCTCCAGGGCGACCCAATCCGAACGCTGCCGCAGCGCACGCTCCGACCGCTCCTTCCAGACGGCGCGGTCGCCGATGTCCAGCGAACGGGCCGAGGACATGATCTCGAGCGCGCTGCGCGTCATAAGGATGCGCCCGTCCACCGTCCGCACCGCCGCGTCGGTGGCGTGGCGGACCAGCTCCTCCACCGACCGCTCCTGTTGCCGGTCAACCAGCATGATCGCGGCCACCGCAAAGGCGACAAGCGGAAGAAGCGCCAGCAGGGCCACAAAGGGGAGACGAAGGCGCATACCCGATTTTCACAGACTGTTGACGTCGCCCACTATAGAGAGGCACCCAAGCGACTCCCACAGAATCCGCCCATCTATCACTATTTTCAGGAGCGACCGCGTGGAGTTCTTGGCATTTTCAAATGAAAGTTGGAGGCGCCACAAAAAGTGGTAGTGCGCGGCGCACGGGGTGCGCAAGGCGACAGGGCGTTGAGGTGTCGATGTCCAAATATCGATGGCGGGCCTGCGGGAATTCGATTTGCCGCGGAGACAGGCGGGCGGCACATTGGTCCGATGCCTGATTCCATGCCCCGTTCCACCTCCGCCGGTCGAAGCGGCGACATCCGCTTCGGCGAGTTTGTCGCGCTCATGGCCCTTTTGATGGCGCTGACGGCGCTGTCCATCGACATCATGCTCGTCGCCTTGCCGGACATCGCCACCTCGTTCGGGGTGGTGCGGGAAAACGATCGGCAGCTCGTCATCACCGCCTACATGCTGGGCTTCGCGGTCGGGCAGCCCTTCCACGGACCGTTGTCGGACCGGTTCGGACGCAAGCCGGTGCTGGCCGCCGGTCTGGTGATCTTCGCCATCGGGTCGCTGGGCGCGGTCTTCGCCCCCAGCTTCACCGCGCTGCTGGCCGCCCGCGCGCTTCAGGGCTTCGGCGCCGCCGCCCCGCGCGTCGTCGCCATCGCCATCGTGCGCGACCGCTTCGTCGGGCGCGACATGGCGCGGGTGATGTCCTTCGTGATGATGATCTTCATCATCGTGCCGATCATCGCCCCGGCGCTGGGCGAGGGAATCCTGCATCTCGGCACTTGGCCGTGGGTGTTCGGCGCTCTGTTCCTGGCGGGCGTTGCCGCTTTCGCCTGGTCGATGCTGCGGCTGACGGAAACCCGCGCGCCGGAAGACCGGATGCCGCTGTCCCCCGCGGCGCTCGGCCACGCCTTCCACAAGGTGATGACGACCCGCGCGACGGTTGGCTACACCGCGGCGATGGGGCTGCTGTTCGGCGGGCTGCTGAGCTACGTCGGCAGCGCCCAGCAGATTTTCGTGGACGTCTATGGGCTGGGGGCGATGTTCCCGGTGGCCTTCGGCGCCATCGCCGGCGTGATGGCGCTCGCTTCCCTGGTCAACGCGCGGCTGGTCGGGCGGGTCGGCATGCACCGGGTGTCGCACGTCGCCCTGATCGGCTACACGCTGACCGGTGTCGCCATGGCGCTGCTCGGCTTTCCGGAGCATCCGCCGCTGCTCGGCCTCGGCCTGTTCATGGCGGCGATCTTCTTCTGCTTCGGCCTGATCGCGCCCAATTTCAACGCCATGGCGATGGAGCCGCTGGGCCATGTGGCGGGCATGGGATCGTCCTTCGTCGGCTTCTTCAGCACCGGTATGGCGGCGGTGGTCGGCTGGATCGTCGGCCAGTCCTTCGACGGCACCGTGCGCCCGCTGACCATCGGCTTCACCGTGCTGGGCGGGCTGGCGCTGCTGACGGTGCTGCTGACCGAACGCGGAACGCTGATGCGCTCCACCCACGCGGCCGCCGCGCCGCAACCGGGGGACTGACACCCGCGGAGGCATCGGGCGGCAGGGCGTCTCCGTCCTTGCCGCCGGTGTGCCCGATTGGGCATAACGTGCGCGACGCGCCCTGGAGGGCGCCCTGGCGGGCACGGGCCCATCACGCGCGGGAGGGGACGGTGTTCCGCAAATTCGTCTATCTGCTGGCCCTGGCGCGCGAGCAGCATTTCGGCCGGGCGGCGGAAGCCTGCCACGTCTCCCAGCCGACGCTGTCCAACGCCATCCGCCAGCTCGAGGACGAGTTGCGCGTGCCCATCGTCGAACGTGGGCAGAAATTCTCCGGCTTCACGCCGGAAGGGCTGAAGGTGCTCGAATACGCCCGCCGCATCGTCGCGGAGCGGGACGGGCTGTACCAGGAGCTGACGGCGCTGGGCCAGGGCCTGTCCGGCCATCTGCGGATCGGCGCCATCCCGACCGCCCTGCCCGCCGTCCCCCATGTGCTGGCCCGCTTCGCCGAACGCTACCCGCAGATCCGCTCCAGCGTGCGCTCACTCAGTTCGCGGGACATCCAGCGCGACCTCGACGGGTTCGAGCTGGACGCCGCCGTCACCTACCTCGACAACGAGCCGCTGAGCAACGTCCGCACCGTTCCGCTGTTCTCGGAGCGGTACTTCCTGCTGGCTCAGCGCCGCCAGGTCCGCGAGGGCGCCACCAGCATCCGCTGGGCGGACGCGGCGAAGCTGCCGCTGTGCCTGCTCACCCCCGACATGCAGAACCGGCGCATCGCCGACACCGCCTTCCGCATGGCCGACCGGACGGTGGTTCCGCTGATGGAGACGAACTCCATCGTCACGATCTACACCATCGTGCGCAGCGGTCTGGCGGCCAGCGTGGTGCCCAGCCAGCTCCTCACCCTGGTCGCGCTCCACCCCGATCTGGTGGCCCTGCCGCTGACCGAGCCGGACCTCACCTACGCCGTCGGACTCGTCTACGCCGACCGCGAACCGCCGGCCCCGCTCGCCAAGGCGCTGGCCGCCGTGGCCGCGGAACCGGGCCTCGCCGAGCGCGTGCGCGCCTTGACCGATGAGGCCCTGGCCCCCTGGGGTTCGTCAAAAGGGCTATGATCTCAAGGGCATAACCGTGAAGTCCGTGTGGTGATAGCGAAACCCTATCATCGCATCAGAAAATCAAATTTGCCCGCCTCCCCCAATGTCCGTAACGCTGACGGACGAGACACCAACGAAGCGCCGCCGATCCAGGCGGGCGCGGGGGAGGAGACCATGAACGCCCGATCTCCATGGAGCGCGGAACGCGCCACGGCGGTGATCGCCGCCAACCGTCACCTGCGCGGCGCCCTGCTGCCGATGCTGCACGCTCTCCAGGAGGAGTTCGGCTGCATCGACGAGGAAGCCATCCCGCTGCTGGCGCGTGAGCTGAACCTGTCGCGCGCCGACGTGCACGGGGTGGTGTCCTTCTACCACGAATTCCGCCGCAGCCGCCCGGGCCGCCACACGATCAAGGTCTGCCGGGCCGAGGCCTGCCAATCGATGAACGCCGACGGGCTGATCGACCACATCCGCCGGCGCCTGAAGGTGGACTTCCACGAGACCACCGCCGACGACGCCTTCTCGCTGGAGCCGGTCTTCTGCCTGGGTAACTGCGCCCTGGCCCCCGCCGTGATGGTGGACGAGACGCTGCATGGCCGGGTCAGCCCGGCCCGCTTCGACGCCATCGCCGCCTCCACCCTGGCCACGGAGGCCGCGCGATGAGCGAGCCCCTGCACACGGTTTACGTGCCGCGCGACGCCGCCGCCCTGTCGGTGGGCGCCGACGAGACCGCCGCCGCCATCCGCGCCGAAGCAACGAAGCGCGGCATTCCGCTGCGCATCGTCCGCAACGGCTCCCGCGGCATGCTCTGGCTGGAAACTCTGGTCGAGGTGGAAACGCCCGAGGGCCGCGTCGCCTACGGCCCGGTGATGGCCGAGGACGTGGCCGGGCTGTTCGACGCCGGCTTCCTCGAGGGCGCCGACCACGCGCTGGCCCACGGCCTGACCGAGAAGATTCCCTACTTCGCCAAGCAGGAGCGGCTGACCTTCGCCCGCTGCGGCATCATCGACCCGCTGTCGGTCGAGGATTACCGGCTGCACGGCGGCTTCCGCGGGCTGGAGCGGGCGCTCGCCATGACCCCGGCGGAGATCGTGACCGAGGTCACCGACTCCGGCCTGCGCGGCCGCGGCGGCGCCGGCTTCCCGACCGGCATCAAGTGGAACACGGTGCTGAACGCCAAGGCGGACCAGAAGTACATCTGCTGCAACGCCGACGAGGGCGACAGCGGCACCTTCGCCGACCGCATGATCATGGAGGGCGACCCCTTCTGCCTGATCGAGGGCATGACCATCGCCGCCATCGCGGTGGGCGCCACCGAGGGCTACATCTACATCCGCTCCGAGTACCCGCACGCCGTCGCGACGATGCGCGAGGCGATCCGGCTGGCCTATGACGAGAAGTGGCTGGGCGACGAGATCCACGGCACCGGCCACCGCTTCCACCTCGACGTCCGCGTCGGCGCCGGCGCCTACATCTGCGGCGAGGAGACCTCCATGCTGGAAAGCCTGGAGGGCAAGCGCGGCACGGTCCGGGCCAAGCCGCCGCTGCCGGCGCTGGAGGGTCTGTTCGGCAAGCCGACCGTCGTCAACAACGTGCTGTCGCTGACCTCCGTCCCGATCATCCTGGACAAGGGCGCCGACTATTACCGCGACTTCGGGGTCGGCCGGTCGCGCGGCACGCTGGCCTTCCAGCTCGCCGGCAACATCAGGCACGGCGGCATCGTCGAAAAGGCCTTCGGCGTCACCCTCCACGAGTTGCTCTACGAATTCGGCGGCGGCACCATCACCGGCCGGCCGATCCGCGCGGTGCAGGCCGGCGGCCCGCTCGGCGCCTATCTGCCACCCTCGCTGTTCGACCTGCCGAAGGATTACGAGGCCTTCGCGGCGGTGGAGGCGATGGTCGGCCACGGCGGCATCGTCGTCTTCGACGACAGCGTGGACATGGCCAGGCAGGCCCGCTTCGCCATGGAGTTCTGCGCCGCCGAATCCTGCGGCAAGTGTACCCCCTGCCGCATCGGTGCGGTGCGCGGCGTCGAGGTGATGGACCGCATCATCGCCGGCGAGAGGGTGGCGGCGAACATCACGCTGCTCAACGACCTGTGCGAGGTCATGACCGACGGTTCGCTCTGCGCCATGGGCGGCATGACGCCGATCCCGGTGCGCAGCGCCCTGAAGCACTTCCCCGAGGATTTCACCCGCAGCCCCGCGGCTGTCGCGGCCGAGTGAGCGGAAAGGACCAGACCCCATGTCCATCCAAGACATTGATTACGGCACCCCGGCCCGCCAGTCCGCCACGATGGTGACGCTGGACATCGACGGCCGCACGGTGACCGTGCCGGAAGGCACCTCGGTGATGCGCGCGGCGATGGAAGCCGGCATCACCGTGCCGAAGCTGTGCGCCACCGACATGCTGGACGCCTATGGCTCCTGCCGCCTGTGCATGGTGGAGATCGAGGGGCGGCGCGGCACGCCGGCCTCCTGCACCACGCCGGTCGCCCCGGGCATGAAGGTGCACACCCAGAACGAGCGTCTGGGCCGGCTGCGCCGCGGCGTGATGGAGTTGTACATCTCCGACCACCCGCTGGACTGCCTGACCTGCCCGACCAACGGCAATTGCGAGCTTCAGGACATGGCCGGCGCGGTCGGCCTGCGCAACGTCCGCTACGGCTACGAGGGTGAGAACCACCGCGCCGCCGTGAAGGACGAGAGCAACCCCTACTTCACCTTCGACCCGTCGAAATGCATCGTCTGCTCGCGCTGCGTGCGGGCCTGCGGCGAGGTCCAGGGCACCTTCGCCCTGACCATCGACGGGCGCGGCTTCGACAGCAAGGTGTCGCCCGGCGCCCTCGAACAATTCATGGACAGCGAGTGCGTGTCCTGCGGCGCCTGCGTCCAGGCCTGCCCGACCGCGACCCTGACCGAGAAGTCGCTGATCGAGCTGGGCCAGCCGGAGCACAGCGTCATCACCACCTGCGCCTATTGCGGGGTGGGGTGCTCCTTCAAGGCGGAGATGAAGGGCACCACCGTGGTCCGCATGGTCCCCCACAAGGACGGCGGCGCCAACGAGGGCCATTCCTGCGTCAAGGGCCGCTTCGCCTGGGGCTACGCCACCCACGCCGACCGCCAGACGCAGCCGATGATCCGCGAGAGCATCGACGACCCGTGGCGCGTCGTGTCCTGGGAGGAGGCGATCACCTACGCCGCCACCCGCCTGCGCGCGGTCCAGCAGAAATACGGCCGCGGCTCCATCGGCGGCATCACCTCGTCCCGTTGCACGAACGAGGAGGTGTATGTCGTCCAGAAGATGATCCGCGCCGCCTTCGGCAACAACAACGTCGACACCTGCGCCCGCGTCTGCCATTCCCCGACCGGCTACGGCCTGAAGCAGACCTTCGGCACCTCCGCCGGCACGCAGGACTTCCGAAGCGTCGACAAGTCGGACGTGATCCTGGTCATCGGTGCCAACCCGACGGACGGCCACCCGGTCTTCGGCTCGCGCATGAAGAAGCGGCTGCGCCAGGGCGCCAAGCTGATCGTCATCGACCCGCGCCGCATCGACCTCGTGCGCAGCCCGCACGTCTCGGCGACGCACCACCTCCAGCTCCGTCCCGGCACCAACGTCGCCGCCATGAACGCGCTGGCCCATGTGATCGTGACCGAGGAGCTGGTCGACCGCGATTTCGTGGCCGACCGGTGCGACCCGATGGAGTTCGCCCGTTGGGAGGCCTTCGTCCGCGATCCGCGCCACTCCCCGGAGAACACCGAGCAGTACACCGGCATCCCGGCGGCGGAGATGCGCGCGGCGGCCCGGCTCTACGCCACCGGCGGCAACGCGGCGATCTATTACGGCCTGGGCGTGACCGAGCACAGCCAGGGCTCGACCGCCGTGATGGGCATGGCGAACCTCGCCATGGCGACCGGCAACATCGGGCGTGACGGCGTCGGCGTGAACCCGCTGCGCGGCCAGAACAACGTCCAGGGCTCCTGCGACATGGGCTCCTTCCCGCACGAGCTGACCGGCTACCGCCACGTCTCCGACGACGTGGTCCGCCAGCAGTTCGAGGAGGTGTGGAACGCCGCGCTCGACCCCGAGCCCGGCCTGCGCATCCCCAACATGTTCGACTCCGCGGTGGACGGCACCTTCAAGGGCATCTTCGTGCAGGGCGAGGACATCGCCCAGTCCGACCCGAACACCCAGCATGTGTTCGCCGCCCTGCGGGCCATGGAGATCGTCGTGGTGCAGGACCTGTTCCTGAACGAGACCGCGGCCTTCGCCCATGTCTTCCTGCCCGGCACCTCCTTCCTGGAGAAGGACGGCACCTTCACGAACGCCGAGCGCCGCATCAACCGCGTCCGCCCGGTGATGCCGTCCAAGACCGGCAAGCAGGAATGGGAGGTCGTCTGCGATCTGGCCACCGCCATGGGCTATCCCATGTTCTACCGCAGTGGCGCGCAGATCATGGACGAGATCGCCCGCCTGACCCCGACCTTCTCCGGCGTCAGCTTCGCGAAGCTGGACCGGGTGGGCAGCGTGCAATGGCCCTGCACCGACGAGGACTCGGTCGGCACGCCGATCATGCACGCCGACGGCTTCGTCCGCGGCCAGGGCCGCTTCATGATCACCGAGTATGTGCCGACGGAGGAGCGCGCCTCCCGCTTCTACCCGCTGATCCTGACGACGGGGCGCATCCTCAGCCACTACAACGTCGGCGCCCAGACCCGCCGCACCGCGAACGTGGCGTGGCACCCGGAGGACATCCTGGAGGTCCACGCCCACGACGCCGAGGAGCGGGGCATCCGCGACGGCGATCTGGTCTCCATCGCCAGCCGGATCGGCGCCACCACGCTGCGGGCGCGCATCTCCGACCGGATGCCGCAGGGGGTGGTCTACACCACCTTCCACCACCCGGTGACGGGCGCCAACGTGGTCACCACCGAGAATTCGGATTGGGCCACCAACTGCCCCGAATACAAGGTGACCGCGGTGCAGGTGACGCTGAGCAACCACCCGTCCGACTGGCAGATCCGCCGCGGTGCGCTGGTGGAAGTGGCGGCGGAGTAATCCGAACCCCTCTCCCGTCCCGGGAGAGGGTGGACGCGAAGCGGCCGGGTGAGGGTCGTCCAAAGATCAGTGGATGACACTTGTCAGCACCCTCACCCTTCCCGCGCTGCGCGCAGGCCCCTTCCCTCTCCCGGGGCGGGAGAGGGAAAACAGGAGACCAACGATGCAGTCACTCGCCCATTCCCTGCCGGCCAGCGGCACCGGCTTCCCGGAAGCCGCCGATCAGGCTCCAAATCAGGCGAACGTGACGTGGCTGGTCGCCGAGGAGACTCCGGTGGCCTTCGAATACAACGGACGCTCCCACGCCGTGATGATGGCGACGCCCGCCGACCTGGAGGACTTCGCGCTGGGCTTCAGCCTGTGCGAGGACATCGTCGGCAGTGCCGCCGACATCGACCGCGTCGCGGTGCGCCCGGTGGAGGACGGCATCGTCCTGTCCATCGCGGTCGACCCGTTGCGTCTTCTGCGCGGCTCGCTCCGCCGCCGCTCCATGGAAGGGCGGAGCGGCTGCGGCCTGTGCGGGGTGGACAGCCTCGCCAACGCGGTGCGCGAGCCGCCGCGGGTGATGGCGGGCTTCACCCCGTCGGTGGAGGCGGTGGCCGCCGCCTTTGCCGCCCTGCCCGACCACCAGCCGATGAACCGCGCCAACAAGTCCCTGCACGCCGCGGCCTGGGCCGGACCGGACGGGCGCATCGTGATGGCGCGGGAGGATGTCGGGCGGCACAACGCCCTCGACAAGCTGGCCGGCGCGCTGGCCCGCGCGGGGATCGACCCGTCCGGCGGCTTCGCGGTGATGAGCAGCCGTTGCAGCTTCGAGCTGGTGCAGAAGGCCGCAACCATCGGCATCCCCATGCTCGCCACCATTTCCGCCCCCACGGCGCTGGCGCTGAAGCTCGCCCGCGCCGCCGGCATGACGCTGGCCGCCCGCGCGCGCGGCAACGGCGTCATGCTGTTCCGATAAAACGTTATTCCGGGAGCCGACCCATGGACACCACACGCGAACTCGTCCGCATGGCGAATCAGATCGCCAGCTATTTCCAGTCCTATCCGCAGGACGAAGCGGTGACCGAGACCGCCGGTCACATCCGCGCCTTCTGGGAACCGCGCATGCGCCAGCGCCTGCTGGAGCACAGCAGCGCCGGCGGCGAAGGCCTGCACGAGATCGTCACCCAGGCGGTCGAGCGGCTGAGGGGGCCGCCTGTGGGGAGCGCGTAGGAACGCGTTGCCCCCACCCCGGCCCTCCCCCGCTACCGCAGGGGAGGGAGATTTCTGCGAAGCGGCGGCAGTCCCCTCCCCTGCGAAGCGGGGGAGGGTTAGGTGTGGAGTGTCAGGAGGTTGTTCATCGGCAGGCCGATTCGGCTGATGGGGGTCTTTTTGCCGAGGCTAGCATGAGGTCGATGCCAGTTGTAGGCGTGCAACCATAGAGGCAGCTTGGCGCCACGCTGATCTGAGTGCTCGTAAGTGTGGGCGTAGGCCCACTCCCGTAGAGCGGTCTGGATGAAGCGCTCAGCTTTGCCGTTGGTCTGGGGTGTGTAGGGCTTGGTGAAGATGTGCTTGACGCCCAGGCGCTTGCAGGCGGTCCGGAATGCCTTGGAGCGGTAGCAGCCGCCGTTGTCGGTCATGACGCGCTCCACCGTGATGCCCAGCGAGGCGTAATAGGCCAGCGCCGCCTCCAGGAACAGCACGGCCGTGTGCTGGCGCTCGTCGGCGTGGATCTGACAGAACGCCACGCGCGAGGCGTCGTCGATGCACACGTGCACGTACTCCCAGCCCACCCCGCGGGCGCGCCGGGAGGCATCGCCGGTGATGCGGTGGCCGATGGTGCCGATACGCCCGAGCTTCTTGATGTCGATGTGCAGCATCTCGCCTGGGCGCTCGCGCTCGTAGCGGCGCACCGGCTCGGGTGGGTCGAGCGCCTTGAGGCGGTTGAGCCCGGCTGTACGCAGGATGCGTGAGACGGTGGCGGCCGAGACGCCAAGCTCGGCGGTGATGCGGCCATAGGTGAAGCGCTGCCGGCGCAGCGCGATGACCCGCTCGGCGGTTGCCGCGGCGGTCTGGCGGGGCGAGCGCTTTGGCCGCGAGGAGCGGTCGTGCAGGCCGGCCACGCCCTCGGCCTTGTAGCGCCGGCACCATTTGCTGATCGTGCCCGGCGAGACCCGCAGCTCGGTGGCCACCGAACTGCGGGTCTCGCCGCCCTCCAGCACCCGCCGCACCGCAATCTCTCGACCGCGCGGGGTCAGTGCGGCATTCTTGTGAATGTCCATTCGGCCCTCCGAAAAAGCTTGAGCGTCGCAACTTCAGCTTCCTCGGTTCCGGCCGAATGGACAACCTCCTGAAACATCACAGTTAGGGAGGGGGCAAGTGCCTTCGCTCCCTACGCCCTCTGGCTCAGCAGCCCCTTCAGCACGCGCGACAGCAGATCCGCGAGTTGGAACTGCTCCGGCCCCGGCAGGGCCGCGATGACCGCGGCGAAGTCCTTCAACGGGTCGTGTTCGAGAAGCGCCAGCGCCTTCTCCGTCGGATGAAGCTGCACGACGCGGCGATCCTCCGGCACCGGGACCCGCGTCAGCAATTCCTTCGTCACCAGAACCTCGACCATCTGGGACGCCGCGCCTCGGGTCGTCGCGTGGAAATCGGCGAAGGCGGACACGGTCCGCTGGCTGTCGTTGGCGCGCGCGAAGTAGCGCAACGCCGTCCACTGCGACGGCTTCAAACCCTGCGTGTAGCCCATGCTGTCGGCGATGTGACCGATGTGCATCATGACCTCGGCGATCGCCTGCGCCGATGCCAGGGACTGGGGGCTTTTCGACATGGCAGCGGGGTCTCGACAGTTGTCAAAATTTGACCCGGAGCACAGCGAGACGCCGCGAGCGAGTCTGTACGATGCAGAGACTATATGATTACAAAACTAACATACCCCAGTAGGCAAGTCCACGACTCCCCCACCCCCGACGACGGGCCGCACACTACGGCATCGGGACCGTAAACGAAACATTGACCTTAAATTCCATCCAGCACAAGGTGTCGCACCCCCCTGTGGCGCCGTCCGGTTCGCCGGGCCCGGTGCGGAGACAACGCAGGGCACCTACCACCTCGTGTCGGGGCTGCGCCGCGCGTTTTGTCTGGCGTTGCGCCGCGACTCGCCTATATATGCGCGCCATGACCAGCACGCCCCCGTCCATTCCCGGTTTCAAGACCAACCCGGCCTCCTCCCCCAAGGTGGGGATCGTCAGCCTGGGCTGCCCCAAGGCGCTCGTCGACTCCGAGCGCATCCTCACGCGCCTGCGCGCCGAAGGCTACGACATCTCGCCGTCCTACGATGGCGCGGACGTCGTGCTGGTCAACACCTGCGGCTTCCTCGATTCCGCCAAGAAGGAATCGCTGGAGGCCATCGGCGAGGCGATCAAGGAGAACGGCCGCGTCATCGTGACCGGCTGCATGGGCGTGGAATCGGACATGATCCGGCAGGTCCATCCGGACGTGCTGGCCGTCACCGGTCCCCACCAGTATGAACAGGTGGTCAACGCCGTGCACGACGCCGTGCCGCCGGTGCATGACCCCTTCACCGATCTGGTGCCGCCGGAAGGGCTGCGGCTGACCCCGCGCCACTACGCCTATCTGAAGATTTCCGAGGGCTGCAACAACCGCTGCAGCTTCTGCATCATCCCCTCCCTGCGCGGCGATCTGGTCAGCCGTCCCGTCGTCTCGGTCCTGCGCGAGGCGGAGAAGCTGGCGACCGCCGGGGTGAAGGAACTGCTGGTCATCTCCCAGGACACCAGCGCCTACGGCGTCGACCGCAAATACGCGGAAGAGGACTGGTACGGGCGCAAGGTGAAGGCCCGCTTCATCGACCTCTGTCGCGAGCTGGCGAACTTCGACGTCTGGGTGCGCCTGCACTACGTCTACCCGTACCCGCATGTGGACGAGGTGATCCCGCTGATGGCGGAGGGCCGCATCCTCCCCTATCTGGACATCCCGTTCCAGCACGCCTCCCCCACCGTCCTGAAGGCGATGCGCCGCCCGGCGGCCCAGGAGAAGCAGCTCGACCGCATCCGGAAGTGGCGGCAGGAATGCCCGCATCTGGTGCTGCGCTCCACCTTCATCACCGGCTTCCCCGGCGAGACGGAGGAGGACTTCCAGTTCATGCTGGACTGGCTGAAGGAAGCGCAGCTCGACCGCGTCGGCTGCTTCAAGTACGAGCCGGTCGAGGGCGCCACCGCCAACGACCTGCCCGGCGCCGTTCCGGAAGAGGTCAAGCAGGAGCGCTGGGAGCGCTTCATGGAGACCCAGAAGGCGATCAGCGCCGAGCGGCTCCAGCAGAAGGTCGGCTTCACGCTGGGCGTCCTCATCGACGAGGTCGACGAGGAGGGCGCCATCGGCCGCTCCTACGCCGACGCGCCGGAGATCGACGGCAACGTCTTCCTGAACGGCGAGACGAACGTCAAGCCGGGCGACATCGTGGACGTGACCATCGAGCACGCCGACGAATACGACCTCTGGGGCTCCATCGAGCGCGCCGAGTAAGCGGCTTCGCCCAAAACGACAGGGCCGGGACGGCAGCTCCTCCCGGCCCTTTTGCTGTTCGCAGCCTCAGTACAGCCGGCCACCGTTCGGCACGCCCTGCCCCGGCCCGACCAGCACGACCTCGCCTTCCGCGTCGGGCAGGCCCAGGCACAGGACCTCGCTGGTGAAGGGGCCGATGCGCTTGGGCGGGAAATTCACCACAGCCAGCACCTGCCGGCCCACCAATTCGTCCAGCGTGTAGTGACGGGTGATCTGGGCGGAGCTGCGTCGGGTGCCGATCTCCGGCCCGAAATCGATGGTCAGCTTGTAGGCCGGCTTGCGCGCCTCCGGAAAGGGCTCCACCGCGGTGATGGTCCCGACACGGATGTCCACCTTCAGGAAATCGTCGTAGCTGATGGTCACGGGTCTCGTCCCTGCCCTGTTGTGGTCGTCGCGGTTTCAATCGTGACGGGCAAGGCTAGCACCGACGGCGGCGCCGCTGAAACGCGAAAGGGCCGCCCCGGTGGGCGGCCCCTTGCGGCATCTCTCCAATGGAGAGGAGCTTACTTCTTGGCGATGGCGGCCTTGACCTCGTCCAGGCTCTCCGACACGCGCTTGGACAGCACGTCGGCGGCCTCGGTGTTGGACTTGGCAACCAGCTCGGCCAGTTCCTTGATGTTCGACAGGGCCTTCTCGAAGGCGACCTTGACCAGTTCGGCCTGCTTGGCGGCCTTCTCTTCCGGCGTGCCGGCGGCGGCGACCTGGTTCACGTAGCTGCCGGCCTCCTCGACGGAGGAGCGGACGATCTCGGCCTGGCGGCGGAGCACGGCCTGCAGACCCTCGATCGCGAGCTGGTTGGCGGCCGTCACCGCCTCGATGTTCTTGCGCTGGCTCGCCAGGATCGATTCGACGTCGAGGCCGGGCACCTTGTAATCGCCCAGCACCTTGGACAGGTCGAATTCGAGGAACGGGTTACCGGACGACTGCTTGGCCATGGTTCTCACCCCCGACGAAAGGATTTGCGGGCATGCTGCGACGCAGCAAACCTGTGGCGCGACTATGCAGATTGCCAAAAAGATAGTCAACGCTCTTGTGCGTCGCACCAGGGGCTACACCGCGGCTCATGGAACCTCAACCGGTGGACGCGCTTCCCGGTTCCCTGGCCGGTTCCCCGGCGCCCTGCGGGGCTGTGGATGATTCAGTCGCAGAGGCGCGTCCGGATCTGCGGCGTAATGCCCCAGCCCAGCGTTCCGCCCGCCGCAGCTCGGAATCGAGCGCCGCCATGGTCCGCGACAGGTCGGCGCTGTCGTCCTCCAGGAAGACGCGCATGACCCGCGACTGCACCGCCCCCAGCCCGGCCACGAACAGGGCGCCCCCGGCCCGGTCGGCCTCCACCCCCGCGGCGCGCAGCATCCAGGCCATCGACCGCCCAAAATGGCGGGAGAAGGCCAGCGCGGTCAGCGGTTCCCGCCGCAGGTCGCGGACGACCGAGCGCAACCCGTCCCGGTAGGGCAGCAAAGCGTCGTAGCGGCGCATCATCACGTCGAACAGCCGGTCGCGGGCGCTTTCGTCCGGGCCGACCGGCGCGTCGTCGGCGAGGACCGCGGTGTCGACGACCCGGGACACCGCGGCCAACACGTCGGAGCGATCGGGGAAGCGGCGGTAGAAAACGTCGGGCGCCACCCCCGCCGCCCGTGCGATCGCCAGCAACCCGGTGTTGCGCCAGCCCTGCCCGGCGGCGAGCCGCATCGCCGCGGCGGCCACCCGCCGGTCCAGTTCGTCGGCGCCCCCTCCTTGCGCGGCGTGCTCCGCGGCATCGGGGGCCTCGGGATCGGTCTTCCAGGGGGTGTCGGCGGTGTCGTCCATGGGGTCGAGCCTCGCGGTCAGCCTATCCCCATGATGTGGGACGCCCGCGCCGCACCTCAACCGGGGCGGCAGAAGGGGAAGGGCTCGGCCCGCTTCATATAGGTGGGAATCCAGCCGCACTGGCCGGCCGGGTTGGGCAGGCGGATGGCCTCGATGGCGGGCCAGACCTGGGCGACCACCACCACCAGCGCCACCATGCCGACGATCCAGCGGCGCGTCCGGGCGCGCTCCAGAAGACCGGGCAGGCGCAGCAGCACCCAGGCCGCGGCGAGCCCCATCAGCGGGTCGGTGTAGGCGGCGTAGGCCCGCTGGAAGCCGCGCAGGGAGAACAGCGTCTCCAAACCCCAGGCGACCAGCAGCAGAAGCGCCGCCTGCGCCGCGGCCGCCCGCTCCCCCCGGCGCCACAGCACGATGCAGCCGCCGATGATGAACCACTCCACCACGACGGTCTGCGGGATGTTGTCGGGGTGGAGGACGATGGTGCGGATCGCCAGCGTGCGCCACAGCCCCTTCGCCAGCAGCGTCACCAGCCCGTCGGAGAGCACCTGCTCCTGCCCCTGGAGGGCCGCCTGATGCTTCCAGGTGGTGAAGACGAACATATGCTCGATCAGGTTGGCGACGGCGATCACGTTCTGCTCGTGCGGTCGAATCGTCAGGGCGAGCACGCCGAGCGCCAGCCCGAGCGCGACCGCCGCCATGGCCGCCACCGCGTAGGACAGGCACACCCGCCACACCGCCGCGTAGACGGCCATGCCGAGAAAGGCCCAGCCGACGATGATCCCCTGATAGACCCCCGACAGCCCGCCCCCGACCGGGCGGTAGGGGTAGAGCGACTGGCCGGCGCTGGCGATGCCGTGCTGGATCAGGGCCACCGCGGGCAGCGCCGCCGCGCCCGCCGCCAGGGCGAGAATTCCGGCGGCGATCCAGTGGTGTCCGCCCTGACCCGCGAAGCGGCGCCCGAAGGCCGGCGCGATCACCGGAATGCCCAGCGCCAGGAAGATCGCCTGGATCTTCGTCACCACCGCCAGCCCGGCCAGCAGCCCGGCCAGCCCGAGAAGCAGCAGGGGCCGCCAGCCCGGAGCGGTGCGGACGGCGACCAGCACCAGGAGAAGCGCCGTCACCACGAAGGAAGCCGAGAGCAGATCGGTGCGCATCTGCCGCGCCTGGGTGGACAGGCCGATGCCGAAGGCCATCACCACGGCGGCCAGGAAGGCCACCCGCCGGTCGCCGACCAGCGCACGGACGAGGTTGGCGTAGATCAACGCGAAGCCGGTGGTGACGAGGATGGACAGCGCCCGC
Organism: Azospirillum brasilense; assembly: GCF_005222205.1. Classification (NCBI taxonomy): domain Bacteria; kingdom Pseudomonadati; phylum Pseudomonadota; class Alphaproteobacteria; order Rhodospirillales; family Azospirillaceae; genus Azospirillum; species Azospirillum brasilense. The sequence goes on from NZ_CP032346.1 coordinate 543,567, forward strand.
CCGGCCTCCACCAGATTTTGCCAGGCCGCGTTGTAGGCGGCGGTGTCGGCGGCGGGCGGCAGGCCGGACAGGGTGATGACCGGCATCAGCCCCAGCGCGTGCAGCAGCCGGTACCAGACCTCGATCACCAGGAAATAGGTGTAACCGGGATGATCGAAATACTCCTGCGGCAACCCCTCGCTGAACAGCAGCCCGTGATAGGCCAGCACCAGATCCTGGTCGGCGTGCGACCAGTAGGGTGTGCGGAAGCCGATCGCCAGGGCCGACACCACCATCACCGCCGCCAGCGCGGCGCACAGCCCCCACCAGGGCCAGCGGTCCAGCAGGCCGGTGCCGGGCACCGCGGCGGACCGGTTGGGCATGACCGTATGGGGTGAGGTGGCGCCGCGGTCCAGGGATGACATGATCGGAGTATGTCCAGAGTTACACGCCAGCGGTTTGTGCACGATTCCGGACGGTTTTGGAACTGCGGCAGCGGCGCGCTGTTTTTTGCGGACCTGCAACTCTTGATCGCTCAAACGCCCTGATCGTCCAAACCCATCGCCAGAAGGAACGGTGCCAGCCCGATGCCTGATTCCGACGACCGCCCGTCACCCCGTTCCGCCGCCTCCGTTTCCCGCAGCGCCATCGGCCACGATCCGGACGGCGCGGGACCGCCCTCCGCGGGCCGTGCCCTGGTCATCCTGCCGGTCCTGCCTGCGCACCCCGACCATGGCAATGGCGCCGTGCGCCAGCCGGACGCCCGACTCTCCGAAGCGATCGCGCTGGCCCAGGCCATCCGCCTGGAGGTGCCGCACGCCGAGGTGATCCGCGTCGCCCGCCCCGACCCCGCCACCCTGTTCGGGCGCGGCACGGCGGAGCGGATCGGCGGCATGGTGGAGGCCTTTCACGCCGATCTGGTGGTGATCGACCACCCGCTCAGCCCGGTGCAGCAGCGCAACCTGGAGCGCCGCTTCATGGCCAAGGTGATCGACCGCACCGGCCTGATCCTGGAAATCTTCGGGGACCGCGCCCGCACCCGCGAGGGTCAGTTGCAGGTCGAACTGGCGGCCCTGACCTACCAGCGTTCGCGGCTGGTGCGGTCCTGGACCCACCTGGAGCGGCAGCGCGGCGGCTTCGGCTTCCTGGGCGGCCCCGGCGAAAGCCAGCTCGAACTCGACCGCCGCCTGATCGCCGAGCGCATCACCCGTCTGAAATCGGACCTGGAGGAGGTGCGGCGGACCCGCAAGCTGCACCGCTCCGCCCGGCAGCGCGGCGGCACGCCGCTGGTGGCGCTGGTCGGCTACACCAACGCCGGCAAGTCAACCCTGTTCAACCGGCTGTCCGGCGCCGGGGTCACCGCCGAGGACATGCTGTTCGCCACGCTCGACCCCACGGTGCGCCGGATCGCCCTGTCCTCCGGCAAGACCATGGCCCTGTCGGACACGGTGGGCTTCGTGTCGGAACTGCCTACCCAGCTCGTCGCCGCCTTCCGCGCCACGCTGGAGGAGGTGCAGGCCGCCGATCTGATCCTGCACGTCCGCGACGTCTCGCATCCCGACACGGCGGCGCAGAAGGCGGATGTGGATTCGGTGCTGGCCGACCTCGGGATCGACGCCGCCAACGACCCGCGGGTGGTGGAGGTGCTGAACAAGACCGACCAGATGCCGGCAACCGCCCGCGGCGCTCTGCACATGCGCCTCGCCAACCAGAGGATGATGGAGGGGGAGGAGCGCGCCGTCGCCGTGTCCGCCCTGACCGGGGAAGGTCTCGACGATCTGCTGGATCTGCTGGACCGCCGCGTGTCCGCCGGGCGGCAGGTGCTGGAGTTGAGTGTGAACCTTGCGGACGGGCGCGCCCTGGCGTGGCTGTACGAGCATGGCCAGGTGCTCGACCGCCGGGACGAGAACGGGCAGGCCCATGTGCATGTGGCGTTGACGCCCTCTGACGCCGCCCGTTTCGAAAGCCGGTTCGTCGGGCAGGAAAGCCGCTGACAATAGGTCTCGCGCCTTCCAGCCCACCGTTTCGGATGGTTTGCAACCACCGCCGCTCTCCTGCGTTGTGACGGGCAGGCCGGTCCGTGACCCCGACCCGCCATGACCAGGAGGAGGCACCCATGACCCAAAAGCCGGAACATGAGCGAGCCGAGCGCGTGCGTCGCCGCGCCCACGACATTTGGGAACGGGAGGGCCGTCCCGACGGCCGCCACGACGAGCATTGGGCCCAGGCCGAAGCCGAGGTCGATGACGAGATTCGCGCGGAGCGGCGGAGCGAGGAAACGGAAAGCAGCGCGCCGGATGCCCCGCCGAACCGGCGTTCGAAGCCGACCGCAGCGAAGCCGGTCACCGCGAAACCCAAAGCCGCATCCAAAGCCGCATCCAAAGCCACTCGGGCCAGCGGCACGCGGGCAGCGGCCGAAAACCTGTCGGCGGTGGCCGCCGGACGGACCGAGCAGACCGGCACGACGAAGACCGGCGGCCAGATCTCCCGCGGCGGGGCGGCCAGCGGAAAGCCGGGCAAGGCATCGCGCCGGGACGCGTCGCGCGGCTGACGGGGCGGGGCACCGCCCCTCCCCCTTCGCCGCAGACCTCCCATGCTCCGCCTGCCGGAAAATGGGGCGGGAAAAGGAACGAGAGGTCTGGTTTCCGCCCTTCGGGATTGCTAGTGTTGCTGCCCCTGCGCATCCGCACGCAATGTTCGATCCCTGAGGTAGAGACATGCCGCATTATCGCTCCCGCACTTCCACGCACGGCCGCAACATGGCGGGCGCCCGCGGCCTGTGGCGCGCGACGGGCATGAAGGACGGCGATTTCGGCAAGCCGATCATCGCGATCGCCAACTCCTTCACCCAGTTCGTGCCGGGGCACGTCCACCTGAAGGATCTGGGCCAGCTCGTCGCCCGCGAGATCGAGAAGGCCGGCGGCGTCGCCAAGGAGTTCAACACCATCGCCGTGGACGACGGCATCGCCATGGGCCACGACGGCATGCTCTACAGCCTGCCCTCGCGCGAGCTGATCGCCGACGCCGTCGAATATATGGTGAACGCCCATTGCGCCGACGCGCTGGTCTGCATCTCCAACTGCGACAAGATCACCCCCGGCATGCTGATGGCCGCCATGCGGCTGAACATCCCGGCGGTCTTCGTGTCGGGCGGCCCGATGGAGGCCGGCAAGGTCAACTGGCGCGGCAAGACCAAGGCCGTGGACCTGATCGACGCCATGGTCGCCGCCGCCGACCCGACGGTCACCGACGAGGAGGCGGCGGTCATGGAGCGCGGCTCCTGCCCGACCTGCGGCTCATGCTCCGGCATGTTCACCGCCAACTCGATGAACTGCCTGACCGAGGCGCTGGGCCTCTCCCTGCCCGGCAACGGCACGATCCTGGCGACCCACGCCGACCGCAAGGAGCTGTTCCTGGCCGCCGGCCGCATGGCGGTGGAGCTGTGCCGCCGCTGGTACCAGGAGGAAGACGCCACCGCCCTGCCCCGCGGCATCGCCACCTTCGAGGCGTTCGAGAACGCCATGACGCTCGACATCGCCATGGGCGGCTCCACCAACACGGTGCTGCACCTGCTGGCCGCCGCGCAGGAAGGCCAAGTGCCCTTCACCATGGCCGACATCGACCGGCTGTCGCGCCGCGTGCCCAACGTCTGCAAGGTCGCCCCGGCGGTGTCCGACGTCCACATCGAGGATGTGCACAAGGCCGGCGGCATCTTCGGCATCCTGGGCGAGCTTGACCGCGGCGGGCTGCTGAACCGCGACGTCGCGACCGTTCACGCCAAGACGCTGGGCGACGCGCTGGACCGCTGGGACGTCAAGCGCACCCAGGACGAGGGCGTTCACACCATGTTCAAGGCCGCCCCCGGCGGCATCCCGACGACCATCGCCTTCAGCCAGGAGAAGCGCTGGCCGGAACTGGACCTCGACCGCGACAAGGGCGTCATCCGCTCCGTCGACAGCGCCTTCAGCAAGGACGGCGGCCTCGCCGTGCTGTTCGGCAACATCGCCGAGAAGGGCTGCATCGTGAAGACGGCGGGCGTGGACGCCTCCAACCTCGTCTTCGCCGGCCCGGCCCGCGTCTTCGAAAGCCAGGACGCGGCGGTCGAGGCCATCCTGGGCGACACGGTGAAGGCGGGCGAGGTGGTGGTCATCCGCTACGAAGGCCCGCGCGGCGGCCCCGGCATGCAGGAGATGCTCTACCCGACCAGCTATCTGAAGTCGAAGGGGCTGGGCAAGGCTTGCGCCCTGGTCACCGACGGCCGCTTCTCGGGCGGCACCTCGGGCCTGTCGATTGGCCACGCCTCGCCGGAAGCGGCGCAGGGCGGCGCCATTGGCCTCGTCCAGGATGGCGACCGGATCGAGATCGACATCCCCAACCGCAAGATCAACCTCGCTGTGTCCGATGAGGAGTTGCAGCGCCGCCGCGACGCCGAGAACGCCAAGGGCGCCGACGCCTGGAAGCCGGCCAACCGCAACCGCGTCGTCTCGCCGGCGCTGCGCGCCTACGCCGCCCTGACAACCAGCGCCGACCGCGGCGCGGTGCGCGACGTCTCGCAGGTGGAGGGCATCGCCGTCAAGCGCTGACACGGCACCCAAGGCGCAACCGAAAGGACCCCGAGCCTTCCGGTTAAGACCTTCGGAAAGGTTGTGGAAGCACAGTGCAGCAACGAACGGCGCCCGGAAATCCGCGGCGCCGTTTCGCTTTTTGGACGCAGCGGTGCGTCGAATGTCATGCGTCAGTATGTCTCCGATCCTCTCGCTCCATCACCAAAAGAAGCGCAGGCCATCCAACACAAAATCTGTCATTGTCTTTCCACATGCTCCGGCATTCCTAAACGGGAAGTGCGTTCCACTGAAGCAACACCACGGGGAAACCGATGGCTCCGCTACGGTCCGTCGCCCAGGATAATCCCGGGGCGCCTCCCGATGGCGCCGCGTTCCGGCGCGCGCTGGCGGACATCGCGGACGCCCTGCATCGGGCCGAGGAAGGCATTGGTTCCATACTTTCACTGACCGCGGCGGATGGCGACGCCAGCCGTCTGATCGAAACGCTTGTCCACAGCCCAGTCGCCGCCGGTTTCGGCATCCTGCGCTGGCCGCAATCCCTGCTGCCCCCCCTGGGCGGACCCGACGATCTCGAAGCGGTGGCCGTCAGCCTTCCGATCCTGGCCGGTGGCTCTCGCGACGAAGCCCGCCGGGAGATCGCTCTGGCCGCCGAGCGTGGCGGCGGTGAACTGGCCGGAGAGGCTGTGCGCGGCCTGTTGGGCCTTCCATCGCTTCAACCGCTCTGGCTCGGGCTGGACGACAGGCAGAGGGCGGAATTCCAGGTGGAAGGGCTGGCCACCGCCATACTGGACCTGTGTTACGCACGCCCCGTCCTGATCGTGGTGGAGAACCTCCAGTGGGCTCGCGGCCTGACGGTGCCGTTGCTCGACGCGCTCGGCAACGCCGTGGAGGACGCGCGGCTGTGCCTGCTGACCATCCGCTCCGCCACGCCGTGCGCGCGGCCCGGTGGTTGGACTCCACCCGGCACGGCACGGCGCATCGTCCTGCCGGAACCGGATGGCGGCTCGGCTGATTCCATCGGCGCCGAGGGCGATGATCCGGCCGCTTACGCCCAGCCGCTGGACGCGCTGCGCCGCGACCGGAGGCCGGAACGGATCGAGTGGATGGCCCACCACGCCCCGCTGGCCGGCGAGTGGGCGCTGGCCTGCGCCTGCGCGCGGCACGCCGGGCAACGGGCGGAGGCGGGCTGCCGCCTTGCCGACGCCGCCCGCCATTACAGGAACGCCCTGGCCGCGTTGGACCGGCTTCCCGTGACCCGGCGGCACGCGCAACGCCGGATCGACCTGTGGACCGCGCTGGCCCGCACCCAATCGCCGCAGGATGGCGGCGCGATGAAGGCAGCGGAAAAGGCCCTCGCGCTTGCCGATGACCTCGGCGACCAGCAGCGCGCCGCACGAGCCCTGTCGCTTCTGGCCACGCTGCACTGGGCCGGCGGCAACCTGGCTGCGGCCCGGCGCGTGGGCATGATGGCCCGGCGGATCTGGCTGAGAACCGAAAGCTCCGGTCAACAGGTGCAGACGCTCATCAAACTGGGCTGCGGCTTGACCGAAGAGGGGCGCTTCCGCCACGCCGACACCGTCCTGCGCGCCGCTGCCGAGTTGGCGCCCCGGTGGGACACGCGCCATCTCCACGGTCCGACCGCCCTGGCTCCGGTGTGCATCGCCGCGCACCGGGCGCGCTGCCGGGCGGAACTGGGCGATCCGGAGGAGGCGTTGCGGCTGGCCCGTGCAGCGCTCGCCCTGGCGGAGGACAGCGGCCACGCTGCGTCGCACGCCCTGGCCTGTCTGCATCTCGGCTGGGTCGCGCTGACCGCGCAGCGCTACGCCGTGGCGGTGGAGCCGCTGAAGCGGGCCGTCGCCATCACCGAGACGATCCGCCTGCACGCCTGCCAGCCTCTCGTCCTCGGCGCGCTGGGCTACGCCCTGGTCCGCACTGGGGCCCTCAACGACGGGGCATCCCTGCTGCTGGGCAGCCGGGAGCATGCGCGAATGCTCGGCATCCGGCGTCACGAACCGCAAATCCTCATCTGGATCGCCGAGGCCGCTCTGCTCTCCGGCCAGCCGGAGGACACCGTCCGCAACGCCCGCGACGCCGCCGGAAAGGCCGCGGCCGCCGGACAATCGGGGGACGAGGCCTGGGCGCGACTCGCGCTGGCCCGTGGACTCGTCGCGCAGGCGGATGGGGACGCGGCGCGGCACTTGGAGGCCGCCGCCCGCATCGCCGGGCAACGTTCGATGACGCCGTTGCTGGCGCAATGCGCCGATCTGCGCAAGACCATAACCGCCGCATGAAGGCCCGCGACCAAGCGCTGGACAACCCCTACGAAGATCGAACTTAATTTGCCAAGCACCCGCATAAAAGGCGGTGCGTTCGCATACGAATCTCCATATCGTAGTCGCTTCCCTCCGCGGACGGCATCGTCCGTTCCCTGCTTTCGAAACGGACGACCGCCGCATATGACTCTTGCCCAGCTCACCCGATTGCGCGGGCACACGGGTTTGGGGTTCACGTTCGCTCTGGCGACCTTTGTCGTCGCCCTGGTGGCGCGTCTTGCGTTGGACGACCGGTTGCCGGCGGGCTTCCCGTTTCTGACCTTCTTCCCGGCGGTCATCGTCACAACCTTCCTTGCCGGCCTGTGGCCGGGCATCCTGACCGCACTGCTGAGCGGGCTGGCCTCCTGGTACTTCTTCCTCGGCCCCAGCCACTCGCTGGAACTGGCGCCCGGCAGCGCGCTGGCTCTGGGCTTCTTCGGGCTGGTCGTGGTGGTGGACATCGCCGTGATCCACGTCATGAACGTCGCGCTGGAGCGGCTGGCCGAGGAGCGCAACCGCAGCGCCCGCCTGACACAGCAGACCCAGGTGATGTTCAGCGAGCTCCAGCACCGCGTCTCGAACAACCTTCAGCTCGCCTCTTCGCTGATCGCGATCCAGAGGTCCAAGGTGAAGGATCCCGAAGCCCGCCGCGCGCTGGAGGAAGCCTCCGGACGGCTCTCCACCCTGGGCCGCCTGCACCGCCGGCTCCACGCGCCCCACGACGGGACGATGGACATGGAGCCGTTCCTGCGTGAGCTGTGCGAGGACATCCTCAAGACCTCCGGGGCGGAGCGGATCGACTGCACGGTCAGCGCCGCCGAGTCCGACCTGCCGCCGGACACTCTGATCCCGCTCGCCCTGATCCTTACCGAACTGGTCAGCAATGCCCTGGAGCATGGTTTCCCCAACGGCGAGGCCGGACGGATCGGTGTCGACCTGCAGTCCCGCGATGGAGAAGTGGTGCTGACGGTGAGCGACGACGGTGCGGGACTTCCCGAGGGCTTCACCTTGACGCGCCCCTCCAGCCTCGGCCTGAAGATCGTCAGCTCGCTGGCCGCCCAGATCGGCGGAAGCTTCAGCATGACCGGAGCGCGCGGCCAGGGCACCACGGCCCGGCTGGTTCTTTCCCAGACCACAGCGTCCTGACGGGCATCGGTGGACAGGGACCTGGCGTTCCGGCAAAAGTCGCGCCCATGCCCATCCTCTCGACCTCATCCGCATCGGCGGCCCCGGCGACCATGACGGCGCGGCGCGTCGGCGTCATCGACCTGGCGCGCGGCGTGGCACTGCTCGCCATGGCCGTCTATCACGGCTCCTGGGACCTGACCTATCTGGGGCTGGCCGATTTCGACCTGTTCGGCGATCCGCTGTGGCTCGCCGCGCGCACCGGCATCCTCGGCAGCTTCCTGGCCCTGTCCGGCCTCAGCCTCACCTTGGCGGCGCAGGGCGGGATCGATCGACGCCGTTTCCTGCGGCGCCTCGCCCTGCTCGTCCTGGCCGCGGCCGGCGTGTCGGCGGTGTCGTTGGCGATGTTTCCCGACAGCCCGATTTTCTTCGGCGTTCTGCATCATATGGCGGTGGCGAGCCTGCTCGGCCTCGCGCTGCTGCGCCTGCCCTGGCCGATTCTCCTGTTGCTCGGCGTGGCGGTGATCGCGTTGGGCGAAACGGTCGCCCTGCCTCTGTTCGACGAGCCGTGGCTGCGCTGGATCGGGCTGATGACCTTCGCGCCGGAATCGAACGACTACGTGCCGCTCTTTCCCTGGTTCGGCGGCTTCCTGTTCGGGATGGCCCTGGGGCGGGTGTGGCGTCCCGGTCCGGCCGAGACTCCGGGCGGGGCGGTCGGCCGCGGATTCGCCTGGGCGGGGCGGCACAGCCTGGCTTTCTATCTGCTGCACCAGCCCGTGCTGTTCGGCCTGCTGTCGCTGCTGGCGCTCGGGATCGGCGCCGACCCGGCCGATGTCCGCAGCTTCCAGACCTCCTGCGTGGCGACCTGCACCGCCAGCGGCGGCGAGATGGCGCACTGCACCGCCACCTGCCGCTGCGTGTCGGACGACCTGAACAGGGCCGGCCTGTGGTCCGACTTCGTCCACGACCGGCTGACCGCCGACAGCGCCCGCAAGGTCGACGGTGTAATTCAAAGCTGCGGCAGCCGCTGACCGGAAAACACTACGCCCGGCGCTTGCCCACCGTGTCGGCGACGTAGGCGTCCCGGTGGCCCATCGGCTTCGGACCCCTCCCGTCCTCCTCCGTGGTGTCGCGGGCGGTCTGGTGCTCGATCTCCGCGTTCAGCTCCGCCCCCATCAGGATCACGTAGGAGGTCAGGTTGAACCACAGCAGCAGAACCACGCCCGCACCGACCGACCCGTAGGTCTGGTTGTAGCTGCCGAAGTTCGCGACATAGACCGAGAAGCCCACCGAGGCGATGATCCACAGCGCCGTGGCGATGGCCGATCCCCAGGTGACCCAGCGCCATTTCGGCTGCCGCCGGTCCGGGCCGTAGCGGTAGAGCACGGCAAGCGCCAGCACGATCGCCACCGCCAGGATGGGCCAGCGCGCGAGGCTGGCGGCCCAGCCGATCGGGGTGTCCCGCAGGCCAAGGAAATTGATGGCCGCCGGCACCGCCACGATCATCGCCAGCGTCACGATCACGAAGACCAGACCGGCCAGCGTCAACAGCAGCGACAGGACGGCGAGCCAGAAGAAGCTGCGCCGCTCTTCCTCGCCATAGGCGATGTTCAGAGCGGTGAGCAGGGAATTGGTGCCGCGCGACGCGCTCCACAGCGTCAGGACGAGGCCGAACAGGACGCCGAAGCCCAGACCTTCCTGTGGTGCCGACGCCACATTGCGCGCCTGATCGCGCAGCACGTTCAGCGCTTCCGGCGGCAGAAGGCCGGCCAGCTGGTTGACCTGCTGCTCCACCCCCGCCGGGTCGAAAACCAAGCCGTACAGCGAGACCAGGGCGGCGATGGCCGGGAAAATGGCGAACAGCGCGTAGTAGGCGACCCCCGCCGCCACGATGGAGATGTTATCCTTGCCCTGCTCTTCCCAGGTGCGCCAGAGGATGTCCTTCCAGCCCGCCTTGGGAATGTCGGAGGGCCGGACCGCCGACCGCCCCCGTCCTCCCATCTCGACGCGCGGATACTGGTTGCGATGGCGACGGCTCAGCCCCAACATGCCCCCTCCCTCACGCGACCGCTTCGCGCAGGGCGCCGACGCGGTGGCGCACCGTCTCGATCTCGTGGAAATGGGCGCCGACGATCACCGTCAGCTCCTCGGGAAGCTCTTCGTGCAGACTGTTGCGGAACAGCCCGAGCGTGCCCTCCACGCCGCTTTCCAGCCCACGAAGCAGCCCGCCGCGCGTCCGCGCACCGCCCAGTTCGGTATCAAGCTCGCGCCACACCGCGTGAACCGGAGCCCGCAGATCGCGGCCACCGCCGCGGCGCACCAGCTCCGCCTCCAGGGCGGCGGCGCTGCGGTCGAACTGGCTGGCCACCTGGGTCAGCCGCGCCGTCAGATCGGGATCGTGAAGAACCATCTCGGCTTGGCGGAAGCCGACGGCGCCCTGCCGGCAGGCGGCGACCAGAACGCTCAGCACATCCTGGGTTGTCCCATCGGCGGCCTGCCCCGCGGCGGCTCCTGGGACGGCCGGCTCGACCTCCGGCGTGCGCGACACCGTCCAGGCGAACCACAGGGCGCCCGCAGCCACCAGAGCCAGCGGCCAGGGATTGGAGCGGATGGCGCGGGCGACGCGCGACGGGTTGCCCTCGACCACGTCCCGCACCACTTCGATGACACCGCCCGACATCTGTCCAGGGGACAGGCGGAACTCGATTTCGTCGAGAACCGCATCCATGCGACCGCGGATGGCGTGGATATCCTGTTCGATCTCGTCTTTTCCACGCCGGCCGGGTGGCAATGCCGGGGTGTCGGCCAGGGTTTCGGATGTGGGTGCGGTGCTTGCTGTGTTACCCGTCGCGACGCCGCTCTTGGTGTCGGCGTACGGATCGGTGGCTCGGTTCATGCCGGCGACTCCCCCTCTTGACGCTGCCGCCAAGCAACACCGGAAGTTGGCCGAAGGTTCCGGCTCGCTGCCGGGGTGACACGAGGGATCGCCCGCCCGATCTTTTTAAACAGCGGCGACCGAGAGCGGTACTCCATCCCTTGCAAACTGCCATAAAGCGGTTTGCAGAAGGAGACCGAAGCGGCGGATCGTCAGAACGCTAACCCATTGAGGGGAATGGTGATCCGGGTGGGATTCGAACCCACGGCCACATGATTAAAAGTCACGTGCTCTACCGACTGAGCTACCGGATCACAGAAGCATACGGCCTGTTGCCGATGCGGGGCGCAACATAGGGGGCGGTGACGCCCCGGTCAACAGCGGGGTTGGGCGGAGCGCACAAAAATTTCGCTATCCGCCGCGGCCCCGGCGCCGTCACTGCTTGAGGGTCTGCACCTGCTTGCTGGCGTCGCCGTTGCCGGCCTCCAGGGCAAAGCGCTCGGCCAGATGATCGGCCACGCGGCCGCTGACGAAGCCGCGGATGTCGCCGCCCAGGCGCCCGATCTCCTTGACGAAGCGGGAGGAAATGAACTGGCTCTTCTCCGAGGCCATCAGGAACATGGTCTCGATCTTCGGGTTCAGGCGGGCGTTCATGCCCGCCATCTGGAACTCGTACTCGAAGTCGGATACCGCCCGCAGGCCGCGGATGATCACGGTGGCGTTCACCTCCACCGCGAAATGCATCAGCAGCGTGTCGAAGGCCCGCACCTCGATGCTCGCCCCAGCGTTGTTGAGGGCGGTCACGTCCTCCCGAACCATCGCCACCCGCTCGTCCGTCGAAAAGAGCGGACCTTTGCCGGCGTTGCGGGCGACGCCGACGATCAGATGATCGACGAGGCGCGACGCCCGCTGGATGATGTCCATATGACCGTTGGTGATCGGGTCGAAGGTGCCGGGATAGACACCGATGCGGCGCTTGGCCATGGGAGTACCTTCCGCCTCTTTTTATTCGATCGTGTCACCGGGGGTATCGCCAGGAGCGGCCTCGTTCCCAGCCGCATCGTCCACGGAGGCCGTCACGCCGCCGTTTGGATCGCCGCCATTCGGATCGCTGCCGTTGCCGTTGGTCCCGTTCCCGTTGGTGTCCTCATCCTCCGCGATGGACGCGACGGACACCACGCGCTCGTCCGCACCGACGCGGAACAGCGTGACGCCCAGCGTCTTGCGGCCCGCGATCCGTACGTCGTGGATCGGCATGCGGATGACCTGACCGCCGTTGGTGACCATCATCACCTGATGCGAGTCCTCCACCGGGAAGGCCGCGACGATGGAGCCGTTGCGCTCGCCCATCTCCATGTTCCAGATGCCCTGGCCGCCGCGGCCGGTCACCCGGTACTCGTAGGAGGAGGTCCGCTTGCCGTAGCCGCGCTCGGTCACGGTCAGCACATACTGCTCCAGGCCCTTCAGCTCCTCGTAGCGCTCCGTGCTGAGCGTCACGGCCTCGGTCGACACCTCGTCGGCCTCCGGCGCCGCCTCGCCCTCCATGTCGACGCCTTCCTCGCGCTTGCGCTTCAGGAAGGCGGCGCGCTCCTCGGGCGACGACTCGACGTGGTGGAGCGTGGTCATGGAGATGACCTCGTCGCCATCGGCCAGACGGATGCCGCGCACGCCGGTCGAGGTGCGGCCGGCGAAGACGCGCACGTCGGCGACCTCGAAGCGGATGCACTTGCCGCCGCCGGTGGCCAGCAGAACGTCGTCGGCTTCGGAGCAGGTGCGGACGGCGATCAGACGCTCGCCCTCCTCCTCCAGCTTCATGGCGATCAGGCCGTTGGAGCGGATGTTGGCGAAGTCCGACATGCGGTTGCGGCGCACGTTGCCCTTCGAGGTGGCGAAGACGACGTGCAGGTTTGCCCACACGGCCTCGTCCTCGGGCAGCGGCAGGACGGTGGTGATGGTCTCGCCGTCGATCAGCGGCAGCAGGTTCACGAAGGCCTTGCCGCGCGCCTGCGGGTTGCCCAGCGGCAGGCGGTAGACCTTCAGCTTGTAGACCATGCCGCGCGACGAGAAGAGCAGAAGCGGCGTGTGGGTGTTGGCGACGAACAGGTCGCTGACCGCGTCCTCCGCCTTCATCGACATGCCCGACCGCCCCTTGCCGCCGCGCTTCTGCGCGCGGTAGGTGGACAGCGGCACGCGCTTCACGTAGCCGGACTGGCTGACCGTGACGACCATGTCCTCGCGCTGGATCAGGTCCTCGATGTCGGCCTCGAACTCCAGCTCCTGGATCTCGGTGCGGCGCGGGGTGCCGAACCGCTCCTTCATCTCCACCAGCTCGTTGCGGAGGATGCCCAGCAGCTTCGCGCGGTTGGCCAGAGTCTCCAGGTAATCGGCGATCTGGTCGGTGACGTCCTTCAGCTCGGCGCCGATGCGGTCGCGCTCCAGCCCGGTCAGGCGGTGCAGACGCAGGTCGAGGATGGCGCGGGCCTGCTCCTCCGACAGACGGTAGGTGCCGTTCTCCGACACGCCGCGGCCCGGCTCGTCGATGAGCGCGATCAGCGGGGCGACGTCCAGCGCCGGCCACTCGCGCTCCATCATCTGCTCGCGCGCCCAGACGGGGTCCGGGGCGCTGCGGATCAGCGCGATCATGGCGTCGAGGTTGGCGACGGCGACGGCCAGACCGACCAAGGTGTGGGCGCGCTCGCGCGCCTTGCCCAGCAGGAACTCGGTGCGCCGGGTGATGACCTGCTCGCGGAACCGGACGAAGGCCGCGATGATGGCCTTCAGGTCCATCAACTCCGGACGGCCGCCGTTCAGCGCCAGCATGTTGACGCCGAAGGAGGTCTGGAGCTGTGTGTGGCGGAAGAGCTGGGCCAGCACCACGTCGGGCACGGCGTCGCGCTTCAGCTCGATCACCACGCGCACGCCGTCGCGGTCCGATTCGTCGCGCAGGTCGGCGATGCCCTCGATCGTCTTGTCGTTGACGACCTCGCCGATGCGCTCCATCAGCTTGGACTTGTTGACCTGGTACGGGATCTCCGTCGCCACGATGGCGAGGCGGTCCTTGCGAACCTCCTCGATGTCGGTCTTGGCGCGGATGATGACGGAGCCGCGCCCGGTCATCAGGGCCGAGCGGACGCCAGACCGGCCGAGGATCATGCCGCCCGTCGGGAAATCCGGGCCGGGCACGATCTCGATCAGCTCTTCGAGCGTGACGTCGTTGTTGTCGATGTAGGCGCAGCAGGCGTCCACCACCTCACCCAGATTGTGGGTGGGGATGTTGGTCGCCATGCCGACGGCGATGCCGCCGGCGCCGTTGACCAGCAGGTTGGGGAAGCGCGCCGGGACGACCGTGGGCTCCTTGCCCGAATCGTCGTAGTTGGCCTGGAAATCGACGGTGTCCTTGTCGATGTCGTCGAGCAGCGCCTCCGCCGCCTTGGCCAGCCGCGCCTCGGTGTAGCGCATGGCCGCGGGCGGGTCGCCGTCCATCGAGCCGAAGTTGCCCTGCCCGTCGATCAGCGGCAGGCGCATGGAGAAGTCCTGCGCCATGCGGACCATGGCGTCGTAGATCGCGCTGTCGCCGTGCGGGTGGTATTTACCCATCACGTCGCCGACGATGCGCGCCGACTTCTTGTAGGGCTTGGTCGAATCGTACCCGCCTTCCTTCATCGCGTAGAGGATGCGGCGGTGCACCGGCTTCAGCCCGTCGCGGACGTCGGGCAGAGCGCGGCTCACGATCACGCTCATCGCGTAATCGAGATAGGACCGGCGCATCTCGTCTTCGATGGTGACCGGCGCGATGTCGGAGGCGGGAGGAAGGGGCGTCGTGCTCAAGGAGACAAACTCATTCTACGGGCTGCGGCGATGCTCGGTGTTCAGCGCTTGCTGTTCAACGCTCTCGGTTCAACACTTAAGGCTCAACGGTGATCGTCCGCACGGCCCTTCGGGCCGCTGCATGTAATATAAGAATTCCTATCAGCTTTCGCATGTGCACACAACGCTCCGGCAGTCCCACGATTTCTGGCCTTTGCAGGTCAATGGCCTCCGGCCTTTGCAGGACGAGGGCGGCTCAACAGCGCAAAGCGCAGCGAAAGGATGGTCACGGATACCACACTGGCGATCAAAATTCCCTCAAAAAGACCACGCGCGCCGCGGTCCAGCCCGAAGGCGAGCAAGGCCGACACCGGAATCATCACCACCGCGTAGGAGATGAAGTGCAGCGCGGTGGGGACCCAGGCGTCGCCGCGCCCGCGCAGCGCGTTCGCCATGACCACCTGCCCGCCGTCCGCCACCAGGACCCAGGCGGTGAAGGCGATCAGCGGCGCCACCGCGGCGATCAGCTCGGGATCGGCGCTGTAGATCGCCGCCAGCGGCTCCGGCATCCAGCGGTAGAGCACCCCGACTCCGGCCAGGATCAGGCTGGTCACCGCCAGCCCCGTCCAGCCGGCCAGCGCCATGTCCAGCGGGTCGCGCCGGCCATAGGCCACCCCCACCCGCACCGCCGTGGCCGAGGCCAGCCCGACCGCCGCCATGAAGGGCAGCGCCGTGAGGTTCAGACCGACCGTGTAGGCGCCGAGCGCCAGCGGCGAGATCATCCCGGCGAACAGGCCCAAGGTGGCGAAGGCGCCGCTTTCCACGCCCAGGCTGACCCCGGCGGCGTAGCCGAGATGGCGCTGCTTGCGGCTGCCGCTCCACCAGTCGCGGACCGGGTCGCGCACCGCCCAGCGGGCATGGTCGCTCATGTGCCAGGCGTAGAAGGCCAGGCCGAGCCCCATCCCCCAGCGCACCGCCGTGGTCGCCCAGGCCGAGCCGACCGCCCCCAGCGCCGGGAAGCCGCCATGCCCCCAGACCAGCATCCAGGCGAGCAGCGCGTTCAGGAGATTGCCGAGGATCATCGCCACCATGCCCGGCACGGGCCTCTTCAGCCCCTCCAGGAAGAAGCCGGTGGCGACGTACAGCATCATGCCCGGCATGCCGAAGCCGAGCACCGCCATCACCTGCCCGCCGCCCGCCGCCAGATCGGCGGACTGGCCGGTCAGGCGGAAGAAGGGCTCGCCGGCCAGCGAGGCCAGGGCGAAGAGGATGCCGAGCAGCAGCGCGTAGGGAATCGCCCGGCGCCAGACGCGCCCGCATTCGGCGTCCTGGCCGGCGCCAAGGGCGTGCGCGGTCACCGCCACCACGCCCATCATCAGCCCCACGCCGGTGGTGACCAGCAGGTTCGCCGGCAGATGGGCCAGCCCGTAATAGGCCAGCTCCTGCGCGCTGTAGCGGCCGACGATGGCCGTATCGACCGCCATCATGACGACCAGCCCGGCGCGCGAGACGATGACCGGGGCGGCCAGCCGCAGCAGTTCACCGGCGTGGGTGCGCAGGCGGTCGGCCAGGAGAGGGGCGGGAATCGCGTGGTCAGGCATGATCAAGGCTGTCGGTCGCTTGTGTACGGTTGTCACCGCCGGTGGCGGAACCGGCCATCTTGACCGTGCGGCGTACCACGTCAAGTGGCGGCTTATTGTCCTTCCGCCCTGTTGCAAATCCGCCGAATGGGCCGGAACCAACGCCCGCGGCGGCGCGTTGACGAATCAACAGCATCCATTGAGGAGTTCGGGATCATGAGCCGCGCCATGCCGTTCCCCGTCCGCCAGATTGCCCTCGCCAGCTTCGTCCTGACCTTCGCCGCGCTGCTTGTCGGCTGCAACACGATCGAAGGGGCCGGGCAGGACGTCCAGGCCGGCGGCCGGGCCGTCGAACGCGCCGCCGAGTGACGCGCCCCGCCACGCTTTTCAACCACGAGAGAGACGCCCGCATGAGCGATCCCATGACGCCGGAGCGCCCCACCGAGGTGCCGCCGCCGAGCAACCCGAACACCCCGCAGCCGGATCGTCCGACCACGCCGGACCCCTACCCGGTGCCTGAGAATCCCGACACCCCTCCGGAGATGCCGCCACCGGCGGATCAGCCGGTTCCCGGCATGCCGTCGCCGACCCAGGCGTAAGGCGCCGGACACGGCGTTCGTTCGCAACAGGCAATTTCATGAAAGGCCGGTGCCGCAAGGCGCCGGCCTTTTTCCTTATCCAATGGCCGACGCATCCAATGGCCGACGCATCCAATGGCCGACGCATCCAATGGCCGACGCATTGGAAATCGAAGATTCGAATCTGGAAACAACACCGAAACACAAGAGCAACAAGACCCAAGGGGCCGTGGCAAAAATTGGCGCCGATGCGTTAAGTATTTTTTTACCTTTCTCTCTTCCCACCTTGATGTTAACTGTTTGTTAATCATTGAGGAGAGGCAACCATGGCCAGGTTTTCGGGAACCAACGCCGCCGAACGCTACCTCGGCACCGACTCCGCCGACACGGTCTATGGCAATGGAGGAAATGATTCGCTCTCCGGAGGTCTCGGCAACGACACCCTGGATGGTGGGCTGGGGAACGACTGGCTGGGCGATCCCTACGCCGGCGATCCGGGCAACGACCACATGTACGGGCGCCAAGGCGACGACCAGCTGTTCGGCGGGGCCGGCAACGACTGGCTGGACGGCGGATCGGGCAACGACACGGTGAAGGGCGGGCGCGGCGACGACACGCTGGTCGGTGGAACCGGTGACGACTGGCTGATCGACACGTTGCGCGACGATGGCTCCGACATCTTCCTGCCCGGCGCCGGCAACGACCATATGGTGAGCTACCGCGACGGCGCGACGGACATCTTCCGCTTCGACGTGGCGCCGGGGGGCTTCGGCACCGACGACATCAGCTATTTCGAAGCGGGGATCGACCGCATCGAGTTCCGGGGCTTCGCCGCCGCCGATCTGACCGTCTCCACCACCGCCACCAGCACGGCCTTCGGCTTCCGGGACGGCTCGTCGCTGACCGTGGACTCGGTTGGGCTGGTGTCCGGCCGCGATTACGTCTTCACCTGATTGGGTCTTCACCTGACCGGCGCCCCCCACCTGAAGGAAGTACCGCGGGCATGGGGGTCTGATGGCGCAAGGGGCGTGGCCGCGGCTGGCCGCGCCCTTTTCCGTTCCGGCCCGTTGCCCCTCCGCTCCGCTGCCGCGTTATAGCCTTGCCCACGCGACGGAGGAGCCACGCATGAATCATCGACGCTTCACCCCCCGCCCCGCCACCCGGCTGCTGGCCACCCGGCTGCTGGCCGTCTGCTCCCTGGCCGCGCTCGCCGCCTGCGCGGAGACCGGTGCCACGCAACGGCCCATGGCGCAGATGTCCCCCTTGGAACTGGTCGGGCTGACGGTGCAGTCCATTCCCGAGAACCGCATCCTGGGCGCGGTGGAGGATGTCGTTCTCACCCCGGCCCGCGAGCCGGTGCAGCTCGTGGTGGCGAGCGGCGCGCCGGTCCATCCGGTGAAGCGCCACGTGACGCTCGACTCAGGGCAACTGCGCTATTCGGAAGAGCGGCAGGCGCTCGTCCTCACCGGCATGAGCGCGGATCAGTTCGACGCCCTGTTCGCCACGCCCGCCGCGATGGCTCCGGCCCTGGCCCCATCCCTTGCCCCCATACCCGGCAATCCGGCGGACGCCACCAACTGGAACCGCGCCACCGCCCCGCGCTGATCCCGGCTGCCGGCCAGACCATGCGAAGACGCTCCGGTGACGGGGCCGCAAAGTCTGGCCGGTCGGCGTCCGTTCGCCCTTTACACGTTATGATATAACGTTACATTCACCCGGCGCTGTTTGGCGACACGCAGCAACGGGGTGACGATGGTCAAAGGCATGGATGCGCCGGGGGTTCCGGCGGGCTTCGAGGCGGCTCTGGAGCTGGTTCGGTCGCTGTGGGCCGAAGGGCGTCAGGAGGGCGTTCCAGAACGGCTGGTCGCCTGGGCGATGATGGTCGAATCGGTGGACCGGCTCGCCGCCCTGCATGGCCCAAGCGCGACGGCGGCTCTGCTCGACCGCTTGGGCCGGGCCGTTCTGGACACCTCCCCGGGTGCTGGTCCGGGATCGCTTCAATGAGCGGGGTGACCAACAACCGCTTCTATGGCGCGCGCTCCTGGCGGGAGGCCAAGCCGGTGGTTCTGCACCCCCGTTTCTTTGACGGGTTCCGGGACTTCCTCGACGGGCGCCCGTTCGATTACCGGGGGTTGGACGGCTGGCCGTTGCTCGATCAGCACCGCTACGAGAATGGCCGGGAACTGGCCGCGGAATGCCGCGCCGCCGGAATCACCGTGCGCTGGGGCGACCGCACGCGCATCCCGCGCGGGCTGAAGGAACTGGTTGCCGGGCGCGCCCGGCGTCGTGGAAAACCCCAAAGGCCTCTCAGAAACGCAGGCCGGCCGCGGGATTGTCGATCTGGTTGAGCGGGCAACGGCAGGTCGGGCAGGCGATCTGGGAAAGCAGCGTGTTGCGCTGCTCCTCCGTCAGCGAGACGCCGGCCGCCTGAACCGCCTCGTCGATCATCCGGCGATGATAGGCGGTGGCGCCGCAGCCCTCGTCCAGCACGCCCTTCAGATCGTCGTTCGGAATCACGCGGAACGCCGCGGCAGGACCGGACAGGGTCGCCGCGCCACCGCCGACCGCGACGGCGGCAAGGGCGCGCAGGATGTGACGGCGCTGGGGGGCCATGGCTGCTCCTGGATCACGACGGACACTGCCGTGGAATCTCGGGTGACGGGCCTTCCCCGTCAAGCCCTGGCCTGCGCGGACGATGCGACGAGACGACGGCGTTTCGCTCGGCCCCGCATCGCCGGACGGGAGCATCCTTGGCGTCCTGTTCGCCAGGACCTACGCCCGCTGGTGCGTGGGGCGCATGGCGGCCGATGCGGCGGACCTTGGTCGGATCAACCGGCCAACCAATCTGTGAGAGGTCGCGGAACAGCGGTTGGAGGTCGACGCGACTGGTCCGGACCCGACCCTACGCCGCGCGCACTTCGGGCACCGGTTTAGCTGCTTTCTCCTTGTGCGCGGCCCAAATCGCGTTGATCCCGTGGTCCTCGACCGTTTTCTTCAATCTTTGTCAGAGCGTGGTCCGAGTAGGACGGGAACTTCATGCTGCCGTGCTGGAAAACGCGGCAGCACTGGGCATCGCCGTCGATCCCGCACCATTGCCGGACCGCGTTGGTCTTCGGCGGCGTCAGCCCGCTCTTCGCCGCCAAGTCCGTGGCGCTCATGTGGAATCGCTTGCGAAGGTCGACCTCGCGGAAGGCCCCGCCCTCTGCCGGATCGTCACTCGCGATCAGCCTGACCGAAGGAGTTGAACCCCGTCATGGCAGATCGAAGCGAGGCGATCGCCTTCAGCTTCACGGCACCCTCCTGGGAGTGGACAACGGCGGAATGCCATCCTGGATGCCTTTATACTGTTGCCCAGTCGTTATCCGCGGTCGCCGGTGCTGTAATACCCGGCGCTGTTCCGACGTCCATGAAAAGGCCCGCGCTCTCGCGTGCCGCAAAACGGGAGGAGAAGCATGTTGAGGAACATCGCCTTGGCCACCATCTTCGCCGTCGCCCTCACCGGCCCGGCGCTCGCCAACAGTTGTCCCAGGCACATGGCCGCCATCGACCAGGCGCTCGCGGCCAATCCGAAGCTGGACGCCGCGAAGTTGGCCGAGGTCAAAAAGCTCCGCGCCGACGGCGAGGCGCTCCACAAGCAGGGGAAGCATGCCGAGTCGGAGGCAACGCTCGCCCAGGCCGAGAACCTCCTCGGCATCAAGAAGTGACACCGGGCGCCACGGGGGCTGAGCAATGCGCTCACCCCCGCGGCGTCGTGCGCAGCGGCTCAGCCCCTACGCGCCTTGCGGCCGACAGCAAACAGCATCCCGGCGAGCAGCAGAAACACGATGGCGCCGCCGCCCCAGACCCGGACGTAGCCGGGCATCCCGAGGCTGGGGACGAAGGCGTAGACGGCGGCTAACCCCGCCCACACCATGACGATGACCAGGGTCAGCCAGAATTCGTCGTTCTTCATGGCTTTTCTCCCGCGCTCAGTGCCCATGCCCGCCGCCGATGGCGATGATCGGCAGGGATTGGATCAGCCGGAACGCGACGATGGTGAAGACGTACATGGCGGCGACCAGCGCGGCGACCGACACCGGCCCGGTCCACGCGGGCGCGGCGCCGACGCCGCGCGCCCCGGCCTGCCAATCGACCACGGGAGCCTGTTCAGCCGTCGCGCGCCGCGACAGCAGCGTGCGCACGACGCCGTAGACGGTGACCGAGACGGCCACGGCGAAGACCGTGGCGCCGACGCCGACCAGGGCCATCAGCACCGGCCACGCCGCAGGGGCCATGCCGCCGTAGCTCACGTCGAACACCCGGCGCGGCACGCCCATGAACCCGGCCGTGATGCCCGCGGCGCCGAAGACGAGCAGACCGATGGTCACGACCACCGGCATGCGTCTCAGCACCGCCGGGCGCCACAGGCTGCCGCCGCTCAACGCCGGGAGCATGACCATCATGGCGGCCAGGAACGTCTGGGTCAGCACGCCGACCGCGAAGAAGTGGAAGTAGCCAGGGACGAAGAAGGTGTCCGACAGCATCGGCGCCAGCTTGCCCTGGATCAGCACGAAGGCGAAGGTGATGCCGACCATCATGTTCACCGCCGCCCAGCCCATGTTCGCCATGGCCGGGTTGTCCCACGGCAGCCCGCGCATCCAGCCGAAGAGGCCGGTTGCGCCACGCGCCCGGGCGCTGGCCTCCAGCGAGGAGACGATGATGGCGAAGGCCGCCAGCGTCGGGACCGAGACGAACAGAGACAGCAGCGAGCCGACCACCCGCACGCCTTCGGACAGGTTCGGCTCCAGGAACATGTGGTAGAGGCTGGTCGGCGGCACGAACACCAGATACGCCGCGAAGACGATCTTCGACATGCGCGCGCCGTGGATGGACTTCACGCCGGTCAGGTGCTCGGTCAGCACGTACCACACCAGCACCGTCGCCATCAGCGGCAGGTAGTGCAGGTTGTGGAACAGGATGTGCCACTCGGTGCCGTGGTCGGCCGGGAACGGCCCCATGCCCGTCGCCCACAGCACGCCCGGCAGGAAGGCGTTCGTCGCCGCGACGGCGCTGACCACCAGGAACCCCGCCCAGGCGAACAGCGCGAAGCCGATGGAGGTGAATGCGTCCGCCTCGCCACGCAGCCGGGGCTGGAGCACCGTCGCGATGCCGCTCACGGCCGAGGCGACCAGGCCGCCGGAGAGCAGCAGGTAGCCCAGCGCGAAGAACCCGACCGAGCGCGGATCGTCCGTGGCGAGCTCCGGGCTACCGTCGTAGAGCAGCGGCGTGCCGGTGTAGGAGATCCATTCGCTGACACCGAAGCCCGCCAGCATCAGCGCAGCACCCAGCCAAGCGAACGGGCGCAACGCCAGCCCGCGCCCGCTCTCGGCAGCGGCGAGCACGAGCAGGAGGGCCGCTTGGATCAGGTACAGCCAGTAGAAGAACAACGACACGCCGTGCAGGGTGAGCAGGCGGTAGGCGTCGTCCGGGAAAAAGGTCAGCGCACCGGCACGGGCCAGTGCGGTCACAAAGCCTCCGGTCAAGCCCAGCACCAGCGCCAGCAGGGCGGCACCGAACAGCAGCTTGAGGAGCGCCTTGTCGGGCGTCGGCAGGGCTTTGATGCGCGCCGCCAGGGCGGGCTTGGAGCCGACCGGGGCGACGTTCGTTGAGATGGTATCCAAGGTGGGTCCTCCCCGGGTCACGCGACGACGATGCGGCCCTGCATGGCGTCGTGCGCCTGGCCGCAGTAGACGGTGCAGTACACGAGGTACTCGCCCGGCTTGGTGAAGGTGATGATCTGCTCGGTGACCGTGTTGGGCGGAGACGGATGATCCGGCTGGCCGCTCCCAGCTGGATCGACGCGCCGTGCGTGATGTCGTCCGCCATCATGCGGAACCGGTACGCCTGCCCGGCCTTCAAGCGGAGGACATCGGGGCTGTAGGCGAACGTCTGGGCCATCAGGTAGACGTCCACCGGCTCGCCACCGGCGTCATGGCCGTGATCATGCCCCTCGGCGGCGTGGCTGTGCGTGGCCTCGCTGATGTGCGGGTTCACGCTGCCGTCCTTCTGCGTGTACCGCTGGATGAAGTGGTCGTGTTCGAAGCGGAACTCCTCGGGCGCCATGCCCGCCGAAGCCCCGTGACCACCGTGGCCACCGGCCTCGGCGGGTGCTTTGGCGGCACCATGGCCGCCATGACCGCCGCCATGACCACCACCGTGAGCGTCGGGTTCGGGGGCAGCGGCCGTCTTGCCGCCGAAGGGGAGCGGTGCGGCCCCGTATGCCGCCCAGGCGCCGTACAGGGAGACGGCGCCGAAGCCCAGTCCGGCGATGAAGCCGCGACGGGTCGTGAAATGCCTCGGATCGGGCATGATGAGGGTCCTCTGATCGCGTGTTCGGAATCGCTCGCGAACGCCGCCGGTCGGGCGGCGCGTGGCCGGGCGTCCGACGCAGACGGCGTCAGGGCGCTCGGCCGGTCAGAGGACGGTCTTCGGAGGGGGCGTGTCCGGCGCGATGTCCCGGGCGTTCGGAGCGTAGTCGGGCCGCGGGTGCCAGGACGTCTCCACCATCGTCACCGCGACGGCGACGACATGGTCCGCCGGGGCTTCGGC
Source organism: Azospirillum brasilense (assembly GCF_005222205.1). Taxonomy (NCBI): domain Bacteria; kingdom Pseudomonadati; phylum Pseudomonadota; class Alphaproteobacteria; order Rhodospirillales; family Azospirillaceae; genus Azospirillum; species Azospirillum brasilense. The sequence continues at coordinate 566,976 of NZ_CP032346.1, forward strand.
CGCCGGGCAACACGGAGCCACGACCACGAGGGCGGCCTTGTGGGAGTCGCCATGCGACGGGGTCGAAGGCGATGGCGCGTGGTGGGAACGGTGGTCGATCGGGCCGCCATGGGCCTCCACATGCGCCATGGCTCCGCTCGCCGCGCCCACCAGGAGCGCGAAGGCGAACGCCAGAACGGCGAAGATGTGGCCCGCCCGCGTCATGTCTGCCATCGTCACCAAGGACCCGGGACCTCCCAGGCCATGCCAACCGTAGCCCCTATCGCAGGTCCGGGAATTGATCGGCATCAACCCGGCGCCCGTGTCACGGTCCGGTAGTGGAAGCGCCCTGGTTGAAACGTCATCGTGCGGTGGTGCCTTGCGCCTGCGGCAGGGCGGCGCCGGCGACCGGACAGGAGACGTGTTCGACTTTGCCCTTGACCTTCCAGCGGCTGGAAGGCGCAGGGTTCCTCCTGTGGCATCGACGGCCCGGTCGAAGTTGCGGATGACATTCCGACGCACTCCTTCTCCGACGCTTGGAGAGGATCGTTGGCGAAGCCATCTGTTGTTGCAGGGCCCAGGGAACGGTCGTAGGTTTCCATAGGGGTGCGGTGGGCACTGGGGTGCCGCACGGCTCCCACAAGATGAGGCAAACGCCATGTGGCGTGCGACGCGGTCGTCGGTGAGGAGGGTGGTGGTGAGCCTGCTGATGCTGGCCACGCTGCTCGTCTATGCCGCGCCGAGCCACGCCAACCTGGGGCCTCACCATGCGTCCCAGACTCCTCATGAGCACGTTCTGGTCGACGACCATGGCGACGCCATCGCGACCGTCCCGGACCACGAGCACAAGGAAGCTCCGTGTGGGGACCTTGGCCTGCTCGACGAAGGGGCCTGCTGCAGCGTTGCGCAGTGCGTCACCATGCACGGCGGTCTCCCCGCTGCGATGGTCGAGGCGTTCACCCCGCGCCTGAACACGTCGCAGCATCTGCCTGCCCTGGCCACGCCGGACGGCATCGGCATCGACCCGGCTATCCGCCCCCCGCTCTGACCATCTGACGCCACGAGTCCGCCCGCGCCCGACCTGAGCCTCGGCTCGGCGAGGGACGCCGGTCCCGGCCCTCGTGCGCTTGGCTTTTGCGTCCCCGGCGCTCCCGCGTGGAGTCCGTCCGGGATGGCTCGAACCAGATGATCCGATGGAGGACGCCATGTCGTCTCTCACCCGCAAGATGCTCCCGGCACTCGCGCTGACCGCCATGATGTCGGTCGCCCAGGCCCAGACCACCACAGAACAGGACCACAACGCCCATCATCCGGACGGTGCCGCGGCCACGACGCAGGCCCAGCCCGTTCCGGCCCCCACCCCCACCCCCACGCAGCCGACCCCGGGCGCGAAGCCCGGCGCGCCCGGCAACACGCCGATGATGGGTCAGGGCATGGGCAGCGGCATCATCGTCCAGCCCGGCACCCAGGCGCAGGGTGGCCAGCCCGGCATGATGATGAACATGGACCAGATGCGCTCGATGATGGGCGGCATGTCGGGCCAGCAGGACGGCCAATCAGGCATGATGGGGCCGGGCATGATGCCGATGATGCGCCAGATGATGATGGGCCAGCAGGGCGGAATGGGACTGCCCTTCGAGCACGTCGAGGGCCGCATCGCGTTCCTGAAGGCCGAACTCAAGATCACCGACGCCCAGGCGCCGCAGTGGAACGCCTTCGCCGACAGCCTGCGGGCGAACGCCAAGGCCCATCAGGCCATGCACGAGCAGATGACCAAAGGCGGCATGCCCTCCTCCTGGCCCGACCGGCTCGCTTTCCAGCAGAAGGCGCTCTCCACCCGGCTCGACGCCCTGAAGGCGCTGGAGTCCGCCGCCAAGCCGCTCTACGCCGTGCTGACCGACGAGCAGAAGGCGCTCGCGGACCGGCTGCTCCCCGGCCCCATGGGCATGATGTGAGGAGGCGGCCATGACGCACCACGAACACTCCCATCACGCTCCCGAGCCGCAGGCGCGCACGCCCTGGTACCGGACCTGGACCGGCTTGGCCGGACTCGGCGGGGCCGCCCTGGCGGCCGTGTACCTGTCGCTCTTCCACGTCGACCATGCGCTCGACGCGCTTCCGCTTCTCGTCCTGCTGCTGTGCCCGCTGATGCACCTGTTCATGCACGGCGGCCACGGGCATGGCGGTCTTGGGCATGGCGGCCACGGCGGGAATGGTGACGCCGACCGGCCGACCAAGCGGGGCACGCCATGACGCACGAAGCCTCCGCCTATGGCCTGTGGATGCTGGTCGCCCTCAACTCGGCCATCTTCATCATCTTCGCCTTCAGCTTCGGCAAGCCGCAGTCCCCCCGGGACTGGCGGTCCTTCGGGGCGTTCAGCGCCTTCATTGTGGCTCTGTTCACCGAGATGTGCGGCTTTCCGCTGACCATCTACCTGCTCTCGGGCTGGCTCCAGACCCGCCACCCGGGCCTCGACCTGCTGTCGCACGACGCCGGTCACCTTTGGTCGACCGTCTTCGGCCTGGAGGGCAACCCGCACGTCAACGTGCTGCACATCCTCAGCAACGTCCTGATCCTCGCGGGCTTCGTCCTGCTCTCGGCGGCCTGGAAAGTGCTTCACGCGGCGCAGAAGCAAGACCGGCTCGCCACGACGGACGTGTATGCCTATGTCCGGCACCCGCAGTACATCGCCTTCATCGGCATCCTGTTCGGCTTTCTGCTCCAGTGGCCGACCATCCTGACGCTGGCGATGTTTCCGCTGCTGGTCCTGATGTACGTCCGTCTGGCCCGGTCCGAGGAGCGGGAAGCCCTCCGGGTGTTCGGCGCCGAGTACGAGCGTTACGCCGCGGTCACACCGGGTTGGCTTCCGCGTCTCTCCTTCCGTGGGCCGAACCACCCCAGAGTGGGAGGGTCGTTCGGTGCGTGATTCTGGTTGGAAGCCCATGAAGCAAGCGGCGGCAACGACCGTCGCCGTGTGCCTGCTGGCGCTCCCGGCCGGAGCGCAGACGCTTCGGGACGCGGTCGAGGGCGCCTGGAAACTCAACCCCGAAGTCAGGGGCCTGGAGGCACAGAGGGCCGTGGCGACCGCCCGGCGCGGTGCCGGGGAGGCGCTGGTCCCGGCCGCCCCGGCGGTCACGCTGCGGCACACCAGCGACTACCTGAACCGGAACATCGGCCGGCGCGAGTACGAGGCCGAACTCGGCGTCCCGCTCTGGCTGCCCGGCCAGGGAACGGCGACCGTCCAGGCGGGCGACGCGCTTCTGGCGCGCACCGACGCCGAGATCGCCGCCCGCCAGCTGGCGGTCGCCGGGGAGGTCCGGACGGCCCAGTGGCAGGTCGCGCTGGCCGAGCGCCGCGCCGAGCTCGCCCGGCAGCGCCTCAAGGTCGCCCGCCAATTGGAGGCCGACACCCGGCGGACCGCCCGGGCCGGGGAGACCTCCGAGGCCGATCACCAGCTGGCCCGCGCCGAAGCCCTCTCCGTCGCCACGGACCTCCGCGACGAGGAACTGGCGCTGGAGGAGGCCCGTCAGGCGTTCCGGACTCTCACAGGGATGGCGCCGCCGAAGGCGGCAGCGGAGCCGGACATCGGCGAACCGCCGCTCGACCGGCACCCGTCGCTTCTGGCGGCGCAGCTGGGCGTGCGGGCTGCGCAAGCCCAGCGCCAACTGGTCGACCTGACGACGCGCGACAGCCCTGAGGTCGGGCTGATGGCCCGCCGCGAGCGCGACAGCCGCGAGGAACGCTACGACACCGTGTTCGGCGTCTCCGTCCGCATCCCGTTCGGGGTCGAGGCCGTGAACGCGCCCAAGCGGGCCGAGGCGGCGACCGAGGTCGTCCGCTCCGAGGCCGAGCAGGCCAACGCCGCCCGCACGGTCGAGTCCGACATCCGGCAAGCCCGCCTCGCCCACCAGGCGGCGAGCGAGCGCCTGTCGATCGCGCGCGACCGGGCTGCGGCCCTCAGGGCACGCCTGTCGAACATCGAGCGCGCCCGGAGGGCGGGCGAGATCAGCCTCGTCGAGTATGTGCGCGCCCAGGAGGCGGCCTTCGAGGCCGACCTCGCCCGCGCCACCGCCGAAGTCCAGCTCGGCGCCGCCCGCGCCCGTATGAACCAGTCCCTCGGAGTTCTCCCATGACCACCCGACGCCTTCTTGCCGCGACCGCCGTCGCCGCGAGCCTTGCCGCGCCGGTCGCCGTTCCCGCCCTCGCCCACGAGGGGCACGCCCATGGCGGCGAGGAGCCGAGGCCGGTCGTCACGACGGCCGCCCCCACCCTGGAGACGTCCTCGTCCGACTTCGAACTTGTGGCGGTCGCCCAGGGAAAGACCCTGCTCGTCCATCTGGACCGCTTCGCCACCAACGAGCCCGTGAACGGCGCCACCGTCGAGGTGAGCGCCGATGGCGAGGCCGCGACGGCCTCGCCCGTCTCCGGCGAGGAGGGCGTCTACCGCCTCGACCCGTCCTGGCTCTCCAAGCCGGGATCCCATGAAGTGACCGTCTCCATCACCGCGGCCGACGCGGCCGACCTGCTGATCGGTACCCTGGAGATCCCGGCAGGTGCGGCTGAAGCGCAGACCGAAGGTGCGCAGGGTGTTTCCGCCGTCCTCGGGCAGGTCAGGAACGATTCCGGCCTGATGCTGGGGGCGGTCATGGTCTTCCTGCTCGGGGTCCTGACCACCGTCGCCCTGACCCAGCGTGGACGCACGCGGACGGTCGCGGGCGCCGCGCTGGTCGGGATCGGCCTGCTGTTGGCGAGCGGCGCCGCCTTCGCCCACGGTGACGAGGACCACAGCCACGGCGACGAGGACAAGGGCAAGGCACCGGCGGCGGCTGTCCCGATGGGGGCGACCGGCGCCTCGGAAAGCCCGCGGCGCCTGCCGGACGGCAGCCTGTACGTGCCCAAGCCGTCGCAGCGCCTGCTGTCGGTCCGAACCATCGTTGCCAAGCCGCAGGAGGCGGCGCAGACGGTGCAGCTGATCGGCCAGATCATCGCCGACCCCAACGGCGGCGGCCATGTCCAGGCCACGCAGAGCGGCCGCATCGAACCGGGGGACAAGGGGCTGCCATACGTCGGCCAGCGGGTCGAAGCCGGGCAAATCCTGGCCTACATCGCCCCCGCCGTGACTTTCGTGGACCGCAGCGGCATCCAGCAGCAGATCGCGACGGTCGAGCAGGAACTGGTCATCGCCGAGTCCCGCCTCCAGCGGCTCCGGAAGCTGGAAGGCAGCGTGCCACAGCGCGACATCGAAGAGGCGGAGGCCAACCTCAACGGTCTGCGCAAGCGCCGCGCCGCCCTGTCCCCCGCGCTGACGACCAAGGAGGCCCTGCGGGCGCCCATATCCGGGGTGGTCACGGCCAACAACATCAAGGCCGGACAGGTGGTCGAGGGGCGCGACCAGGTGCTGTTCGAGATCGTCGACCCGTCGCGGCTGATGGTCGAGGCGGTCGCCTTCGATCCCCGGGTGGCGAACGCCATCAAGGCGGCCACGGCGATGACGGCCGACGGCACCAGCCTGTCCCTGGAACTCCTCGGCTCCAGTCTCGCGCTGCGCCAACAGGCGATCCCGCTGCTCTTCCGGATCGGCAATCCGCCATCGGGGCTCGGCGTCGGCCAGCCGGTTCGGCTCGTCGCCCAGGTGCAGGGCACCGCGTACGGCATCGTCCTGCCGCGGCAGAGCGTGGTGCGCAACGCCAGCGGCCAGCCCATCGTCTGGCAGCACGACACCCCGCAACGCTTCGTCGCCCGCCCGGTGCGCACGCAGCCCGTCGACGGCAACACGGTGCTCGTCCTGGCGGGTGTCGAGCCGGAGGCGCGCATCGTCACCGACGGCGCCGGTCTCCTCAACCAGGTCCGGTGAGGAGCGCCCCGCCATGTTCAACTTCCTCGTCAACACCAGCCTGCGCAACCGCCTCTTTGTCCTGGCCGCCGCGGCGATCCTCGTCGTCTACGGCTCGTTCGTTCTCAAAGACCTGCCGATCGACGTCTTCCCCGACCTGAACAAGCCGACCGTCACCCTGATGACCGAGGCCGAGGGGCTGGCGCCGGAGGAGGTCGAGCAGCTGGTCTCCTTCCCGCTGGAGACCTCGATGAACGGCATGCCGGGCATCACCCGCGTGCGCTCGGTGTCCGGCGTCGGACTCAGCATCGTCTTCGTCGAGTTCGATTGGGGCACGGACATCTACCGCAACCGCCAGCAGGTTGCGGAGCGGCTTGCCATCGTCCAGGGGCAGCTTCCGCCCAACGTCCGGCCGCAGATGGGGCCGATCTCCTCCATCATGGGCGAGATCATGTTGATCGCCATGAGCGGCGACGGCGTCGGCCCGATGGAGGTCCGTGAACTCGCCGACTGGGTGGTGCGGCCGCGGCTGCTCGCCATTCCCGGCGTCAGCCAGGTCATCCCCATCGGCGGGGAAATCCGGCAGTACCGCGTCGCCCCCGACCCGGCGCGCCTGCACGACCTGGAGATCACCACGGACGAGCTGGTGAAGGCGCTCCAGCAGTTCTCGGCCAACACCGGTGGCGGCTTCATCGACCAGCATTCCCAGGAGTACCTGATCCGCAACATCGGCCGGACGACCCGGCTGGAGGACCTGCGCAACCTCGTCGTCGCCTACAAGACGGGGCAGCCCATCTTGCTCCACCAGATCGCCGCCGTGGACTTCGCCGCCCGCGTTAAGCGCGGCGACGCGGGGGTCAACGGCAAGCCCGCCGTGATCCTGTCGGTGCAGAAGCAGCCCGGCGCCGACACCACGACATTGACCGACGAGGTGGAAGCCGCCCTGGGCGACTTGGCGAAGTTCCTGCCGAAGGGCGTCCACGCCGACGAGATCCTGTTCAAGCAGGCCAACTTCATCCAGACCTCCATCGGCAACGTGGAGAAGGTCCTGCTGGAAGCGGTGGCCGTCGTCGCGGTGATCCTCTTCCTGTTCCTGCTGAACGTGCGCACCACGTTCATCTCGCTGACCGCCATCCCGATCTCGATCCTGATCACCGTGCTGGTGTTCAAGGCGTTCGGCATGTCGATCAACACCATGACGCTGGGCGGCCTCGCCATCGCCATCGGCGAGTTGGTGGACGACGCCGTGGTGGACGTGGAGAACATCTACCGGCGCCTCGGCGAGAACCGGCGGGCTAGCAACCCGAAGCCGGTCCTGGAGGTGGTGGCCTCGGCCTCGCAGGAGGTGCGCTCGGGCATCGTCTACGCCACGGTCATCATCATTCTGGTCTTCGTGCCGCTGTTCGCCCTGTCGGGCATCGAGGGGCGGCTGTTCGCGCCGCTGGGCGTGGCCTACATCGTCTCGATCCTCGCCAGCCTCATTACGGCGATCACCGTCACGCCGGTGCTGTCCTACTACCTGCTTCCCAGGCTGAAGCGGCTGGAGGAGCACGACAGCTGGCTGGTCCGCAAGCTGAAGGCCGGGAACGCCCGGCTCCTGGGCTGGGCCTTCGCCAACCCGGGGACGCTGTTCGCCACCGTGGCGGCCGCTGTCCTGATCGCCGCGGCGACCGTGCCGAGCCTGCCGCGCGCCTTCCTGCCGCCGTTCAACGAGGGCACGCTGACCATCTCCATGGTGCTGAACCCCGGCATCTCGCTGGCCGAGTCCAACCGGGTCGGGCTGGCGGCGGAGAGGCTGATCATGCAGGTGCCCGAGGTGGCCTCCGTCGGGCGCCGCACCGGCCGCGCCGAACTCGACGAGCACGCCGAGGGCGTCCATTCCAGCGAGATCGACGTCGACCTGAAGCCGTCCGAACGCAGCCGGGCCGAGGTGCTGGCCGATGTCCGCACCCGGCTGGCCGCCCTGCCGGTGTCGGTGAACATCGGCCAGCCGATCTCGCACCGCCTCGACCACATGCTCTCCGGGGTGCGGGCGCAGATCGCGCTGAAGGTCTTCGGCGAGGATCTGGACACCTTGCGCAGCCTCGCCGGGCAGCTTCAGCAGAAACTCGCCGGGGTTCCGGGGCTGGTGGACCTCCAGATCGAGAAGCAGGTCCGCATCCCGCAGGTCCAGGTGGTCGTGGACTACGAGCGGGCGGCGCTCTACGGCGTGACCCCGGCCATGGCGACGGAGGCGCTGGAGAGCCTGTCCAACGGCCGCGTGGTGTCGGAGATCGTCGACGGCACGCGGCGCTTCGACGTGGTGCTGCGCCTGTCGGACGAGGACCGCACCACCAGCGGCCTGGCGAACCTGCTGGTCGAGACCCCGGCGGGGCGGGTGCCGCTCAGCCTGTTCGCCTCGGTCGAGGAGACGGACGGCCCCAACCAGATCCTCCGGGAGAACGGCAAGCGCCGCATCGTCATCCTCGGCAACTCCGACGGCCAGACGGACATGGCCCGGATCGTCGCGGGCATCCGCGACGTGGTCGCCCGGTCGCAGCTGCCGCCGGGCTACTTCACCAGCTTGGAAGGCACCTTCCAGGCGCAGGAGGAGGCGTCCAAGACCATCGCCGCGCTGTCGATGGTGTCGCTGGCGATGATTTTCTTGGTGCTGTACAGCCGCTACCGCTCGGCCGTGCTGTCGCTCATCATCATGGGCAACGTGCCGCTGGCCCTGATCGGCAGCGTGGCGGCGCTGTGGATCGCCGGGCAGCCGCTGTCGGTCGCCTCGATGATCGGCTTCATCACGTTGACCGGCATCAGCACGCGCAACGGCATCCTGAAGATCAGCCACTGCATCAATCTGGTCCTGCACGAGGGCGAGACCTTCGGCAAGGCCATGGTGATCCGGGGCAGCCAGGAGCGCCTGACACCCGTGCTGATGACCGCGCTGTCGGCGGGGGTGGCGCTGGTGCCGCTGATGATCGGCGCCGACGCGCCGGGCAAGGAGATCCTGCACCCGGTCGCCGTCACCATCTTCGGCGGGCTGGTCAGCGCGACCCTGCTCGACACGGTCCTGACCCCGGTCCTCTTCCTCAAGCTCGGCGAGAAGCCGCTGAATCGTCTGGTCGCCGCCCAGGCCGGTTCGCTGCGTCCGGCCGAGGCCTACTGATCCCCCTCACCCGGTTCATCCAGAAGGAAACCACACCGTGAAGTTCTCGACCCTCCTCCTCGCCGCCGCCCTCTTCACCGCCCCGGGCACGGCCTTCGCCGACGGCCCGAAGATTGGCCCCAACGGCGGCCAGCGCGCCGACGCGGGCCCCTACCATGTCGAAGTCGTGCTCAAGGGCAACGACGTCGTCCTGTACGTGACCGACGGCGCCGACAAGCCGGTCGATGTGACCGGCGCCAAGGCCGAGGCGACCGTCCTGGCGAACAAGCAGACCCAGAAGGTCGCGCTCGAACCCGCGGGTGGCAACGCCCTCAAGGGGCAGGCGAACCTCGGCGGCGCGCACGACAGCGTCAAGGTGGTCACCGCGCTGACCATGCCCGGCCAGAAGCCGGTGCAGGCCCGCTTCGAAATGGGCCACGCGGGTCACTGATACGGTTGGAAAATGATCGCTTTCATCACTCTCCAACCGTGAAACCCGGCAGATCAATGCTTTAGCATTGATCGAGAGGGTCATGCCGACGGCGCCTTCAGGTGCCATCGGCATGAGATCGGCATGGGCGGCATGAGGCTCCCCGTCCCATGCCGCCCCGCAAGCAAGGAGATGCGCAATGAGCGCCAAGAAGAAACTCGCCACGATGGCTGCCGTCCTGCTGGTCGGTGCCGTGGTCGCCGGACCGGTCCGGGCGGCCGAGACCCTCAAGCTGAACGAGGTCTCGCACCTCCACGGGATTGCCGTGGACCCCACAGACCCGTCGCGCCTCTATCTCGCCTCGCATCACGGCGTGTGGCTGACCAACCCCGACGGCACGGCCACGCGGGTATCCGACAACCGTTGGGACTACATGGGGTTCACACCGAATCCGGCGCAGCCCGACGCCTTCTTCGCCAGCGGCCATCCGGAGAAGGGCGGGAACCTCGGCGTCCTCGTCTCGACCGACGGAGCGAAGACCTGGAAGCAGGTCTCGGCGGGTGTGAACGGACCCGTGGACTTCCACGCGATGGACGTCAGCCCGGCCGACCCGACGGTGCTGTACGGGCACTATGGCAGCGTCCAGATCAGCCGCGACGCCGGGAAGACCTGGGAGGTGACCGGCAAGCCGCCCGTCGACATGTTCGACTTGGCGGTGTCCTCGAAGGAGCCGAACACCGTGTACGGCGCCACGCGCGCCGGACTGATGGTGAGCCGCGACGCGGGCAAGACTTGGCAGGCCGCCTACATCGTGCAGCGCCCGGCGACCATGGTCGCGACCACGAAGGACGGCGCCGCCTACGCCTACCAAGTCGGCACCGGCCTGCTCAAGACGACCGAGCCGAGCCTCGCGTGGCAACCGGTCAGCAACGGCTTCGGTGACGCCGTCCTGCTGCACCTTGCGGTCGACCCGACCAACCCCGAGCGGCTCTACGCCGTGACTGACAAGAGCGCCATCCTGGCCAGCCAGGACAGCGGCAAGACCTGGAAACCGTTCCGGTCGTGATGTGCCGGGGGATGTGGTGATGAAGGCGGTGAAGATTGGCGTTGGCTTGGCCATGGGCGCCGCGATCACGGTGGCTGGCGTCGTCCTGCTCCCTGGTCCCAAGGCAGGTGCCGATCCAACCGATGCCGCGCAGGTTGCCCAGGGCAAGGCGGTCTACACCGAGCAATGCGCGTCGTGCCACGGCGCGCGGCTCGAGGGCCAGCCGGAGTGGCAAAGCCGCAAGCCGGACGGCCGTCTGCCCGCGCCGCCGCACGACGCCTCCGGGCACACGTGGCACCACCCCGACGCCGACCTCTTCAAAATCACCAAGCAAGGCGTCGCCGAGTTCGCCCCGCCCGGCTACGAGAGCGACATGCCCGCCTTCGGCGGCGTGCTGAGCGATGCCGAGATCTGGGCGGTCCTGGCCTTCATCAAGAGCTCCTGGCCCGAGGAGATCCGTCGTCGCCACGCCACCCTGAGCGAACGCGCGAACAAGTGAGGAGCGGGCGCGAGCGGTCCGCACAACGCGCTTGACCTTCCAGTCATTGGAAGGCGGAGCCTTGGTTTGATGGATGCCATCGCACGCCGGTGCCGGGAAGCGCGAACGAACGCGGAGGCACCGATGCCCGCATGCGAAGGGAGAAGCGACCATGAACGACCAGCACCGCAGCCACGCACACCGTCCTGACCACCACGGTCACGGTGGGCACGACCACCACGCCGGTCCCGACGACCGGCCCAAGGTGAAGGACCCCGTGTGCGGCATGATGGTCGATCCCGAGCGGACCGGGCACCACGCCGGGCACGGCGGCCAGACCTTCCACTTCTGCTCGGCGCGCTGCCGGGAAAAGTTCGTCGCCGACCCGAAGCGGTACCTGAAGCCGGAGGCAACGCCCGCCGCTCCCGAGAAGGCCGCCCAGGCGTCGCCGCAGAAGGGCGTGATCTACACCTGCCCGATGCACCCGGAGATCCGCCAGGAGGGGCCGGGCAACTGCCCGATCTGCGGCATGGCCCTGGAGCCGGTCGGAGCCACCCTCGAGGAAGGGCCCAACCCGGAACTCGTCGACATGACGCGGCGGTTCTGGATCGGCTTGGTCCTGAGCGTGCCACTGCTGGTGCTGGAGATGGGCGGCCACATCCCGGGGCTTGGGCTCCACGACGTGGTGCCGCCCCGCATCTCCGTCTGGGTGCAGTTCCTGTTGGCGACGCCGGTGGTGCTGTGGGCGGGTTGGCCTCTGCTGGAGCGCGGCTGGCGGTCGTTCGTGAACCGCAGCCTGAACATGTTCAGCCTGATCGCGCTGGGCGTCGGGGTGGCCTACGTGTTCAGCCTGGTCGCGACGTTCCTGCCGGGCGTCTTCCCACCGAGCTTCCGCGGCATGGACGGCGTGGTCGCCGTCTATTACGAGGCGGCCGCCGTCATCACGGTGCTGGTGCTGCTCGGGCAGGTGCTCGAGCTCCGCGCCCGCGAGCAGACCGGCGGCGCCATCCGCGCGCTGCTCAACCTCGCGCCCAGGACGGCGCGGCGCATCCGTACCGACGGCGAGGACGAGGAGGTGCCGCTCGATGTGCTTCAGGTTGGCGACCGGCTGCGCGTCCGTCCCGGCGAGGGCGTGCCGGTCGACGGCGAGGTCCTGGAGGGCCGCAGCGCCGTCGACGAGTCCATGGTCACCGGCGAGAGCATGCCGGTCGGGAAGGAGCCGGGCGCCAAGGTCATCGGCGGTACCGTGAACCAGACGGGCGCCTTGTTGATGCGGGCCGACAAGGTTGGGTCCGACACCATGCTGTCGCGCATCGTCACCATGGTGGCCGAGGCCCAGCGCAGCCGGGCGCCCATCCAGCGCATGGCCGACGTGGTGTCCGGCTACTTCGTCCCGGCAGTCATCCTCGTGGCCGCCCTGGCCTTCGTCGCCTGGATGGTTTGGGGGCCGCAGCCCGCCTTCGCCTACGCGCTGATCGCGGCGGTCTCGGTGCTCATCATCGCCTGCCCTTGCGCGCTGGGGCTGGCGACGCCGATGTCGATCATGGTCGGTGTCGGCAAGGGGGCGACCGCGGGCGTCCTGATCAAGGACGCGGCGTCCCTGGAGCGGTTCGAGAAGGTCGACACGCTCGTCGTGGACAAGACCGGCACCCTGACGGAGGGCAAGCCGAAAGTGACCGCCGTGGTTCCGGGGCCGGGGATCGACGAGGCGGACCTTCTGACGCTGGCGGCGAGCCTGGAGCGGTCGAGCGAGCACCCGCTGGCGGCCGCCATCGTCGCCTCCGCCAAGGAACGGGGCCTGCCGCTGCGGGACGTCGCCGACTTCGGCTCCGTCACCGGCAAGGGCGTCGTCGGGACGGTCGGCGGGCGCACAGTGTCCCTCGGCAACGCCGCGATGATGCGGGACCAGGGTGTCGCGCTGGGCGACCTGGAAACGCGCGCCGACGACCTCCGGCGCGAGGGCGGCACCGCTCTCTTCGCCGCCATCGACGGCCAGCCCGGCGGCGTGATTGCGGTCGCCGACCCGATCAAGGCGACCACGCCGCACGCGCTGGAGACGCTCCGCAACGATGGTGTGCGGATCGTCATGCTGACCGGCGACAACCGGACCACGGCCGAGGCGGTGGCGCGCCGGCTGGGCATCGACGCGGTCGAGGCCGAGGTGCTGCCGGAGGACAAGAACCAGGTGGTGAAGCGGCTGAAGGCGCAGGGTCGGGTGGTGGCGATGGCCGGAGACGGCGTGAACGATGCCCCGGCGCTGGCCGAGGCCGACGTCGGCGTTGCGATGGGCACCGGCACCGAGGTCGCGATTCAGAGTGCCGGGGTAACGCTGGTGAAGGGGGATCTGGCGGGCATCGCACGGGCGCGGGCGCTCAGCCGGGCAACGATGCGCAACATCCGGCAGAACCTGTTTCTGGCGTTCGTCTACAACGCACTCGGCGTGCCGGTCGCGGCGGGTGTCTTCTACCCGCTGTTCGGGTGGACGCTGTCGCCGATCATCGCCGCGGCCGCGATGGCCCTGAGTTCGGTGTCCGTGGTTGGGAACGCGCTGCGGCTGCGTCGGCTCAAGTTGTAGAAGGATCGACGGAGAACACACCCGGTGCTTCGGGCGCGACAGAACGGTGTTCCCCCCCCGGCAGTGTGTCCCGGTCCTCGCACCCAAACCAGGCACCATGCGCAATGGGGCACCGTTCAAAGACTGGGTCTTGCCGGCTGGTCTGGAACGCGTCCGGCGCAAGTTCGCCGCCGCTGAGGTGGTCTTCGGCGACGCCAAGATGACCACCACCTTGCTCGACTGGCTCCCCCACCACTGCGAAATCCTCGAGACCGGCAACGAAAGCCGGCGGTTTAAAAACCGCGCCTGACCTCACCCGATGTCAGCCAAGTGGATCCACAACGCCTCCCCACCAGGAACTTCCTCGAAGTCAAGTCCTCACCAGAAAAGAAGCACACCGTCAGCGTCGATCAGGAGGGGGATGCGCCCCCCTCCATCACGATCATGCGGACCTGAAACCGTGCCATTCCTTACACGCCTTCTCGGTAGCGATGTCGCCAGCAGGATGAAGCCTAAGCTGACAAACGCATGCAACCTCGAAAGCGAGCAATACTGGTCACTTCAAGATCGAAACTTTACACATCAATCCGCGGTGCGTCCTAGAACGGAATTTCGTCGTCCAGGTCGTCGTGCTTGGGCGGAGCACCGCCGCCGCTGCGACCACCGCCGCCGCCACCGTAGCCACCACCGCCGCTGCCGCCGCCGTAGCCACCGCCACCACCGCCGCCACGCGACTCGTAGCCGCCACCACCGCCACCGCCGTAACCACCGCCGCCGCCGCCTTCGCCCTCACGGCCGCCGGTGAAGTCGATCTCGTTGACACGCACCGAAAGGCCGGCGCCGCGGGTGCCGTCGCGCTTTTCGAACTCGCGAAGCGTAACCTCGCCGGAGATCACCACGGCCTTGCCCTTGGTCAGGTGCGGCGCCAGAGCCTCCGCACGGCGGCCCCAGACGGAGCAGTCCACCCACTGGGTGGTCTTGCGGTCGCCGAATCCGACGTCGTTGGCGACGCGGAAGCCCAGAACCTTTTCGCCGCTCTGCGTGGAGCGAAGCTCGCCATCCGCGCCGAGGCGCCCCGTAAACGTCCATACATTCATCGCACGTGTCTCCTAGCGCGGGTTCCCGGTATCCCATCCGACCCGTTCGGGCGCCCGGCGGAAGGGCGTCCGGATACCGGGGGTGTCTGTTCGCAGGGCCGGTTTGATCCGTGGTCCGGTCCATGCCCGCCCCGCCTTGCTTCACAAAGCACGGGGGATGGGCACGGGTCAACCGCCGCCGCCGGAGCGTCTTGCCCCTTCCGTCCGGATCAACCCGCCCGGCCCGCACGAAAGAGAACACTCCATGAACAAACATAGCAGAGAGAGTCCGTGCCGCCAACCGATTCCTTGGTGGCTCCCCAACATCGTCTCCCCGGCGCCTCTCCGCTCCCTCCCCGGCGTTCCCGCATCCCGCCCCTGCGTCCCACGCGGCCGGAAAGGGACGCGCGCCGGTGGCAATACGCCTGCGCGTGGCACATATCTGTCCGGGCTTTCGGAGCTTTTTTTGGCGCCTTCCCTTCCCCTCCGGTTTCGGCTAAGAACACTCCATGAACAAGCACATCAGTGTCCGCGGCGCGCGGGAGCACAACCTCAAGAACGTCGATGTCGATCTGCCTCGGGACGAGCTGATCGTCATCACCGGCTTGTCGGGATCGGGCAAGTCATCGCTGGCGTTCGACACGATCTACGCGGAAGGCCAGCGGCGTTACGTCGAGAGCCTGTCGGCCTACGCGCGCCAGTTCCTGGAACTGATGCAGAAGCCGGACGTCGACTCGATCGAGGGGCTGTCGCCGGCCATCTCGATCGAGCAGAAGACGACCTCGAAGAATCCGCGCTCCACCGTCGGCACGGTGACGGAGATCTACGATTACATGCGCCTGCTGTGGGCGCGGGTCGGCATCCCCTACTCCCCGGCCACCGGCCTGCCCATCGAAAGCCAGACGGTCAGCCAGATGGTCGACCGCATCCTGGCGATGCCAGAGGGCACGCGCCTGCTGCTGCTGGCGCCGCTCATCCGTGGCCGCAAGGGCGAGTACAAGAAGGAGATCCAGGACCTCCGCAAGCGCGGCTTCCAGCGCGTGCGCGTCGACGGCACGATGCACGAGATCGACGAGGTCCCGGCGCTCAACAAGAAGCTGAAGCACGACATCGACGTGGTGGTCGACCGCATCGTCGTCCGCGAGGGGCTTGGCAACCGCCTGGCCGATTCGCTGGAGACGGCGCTCGGCCTCGCCGACGGCATCGTCTTCGTCGAGAACGCCGAGACGCACGAGCAGACCGTCTTCTCGCAGAAATTCGCCTGCCCGGTGTCCGGCTTCACGATCCCGGAGATCGAGCCGCGGCTGTTCTCCTTCAACAACCCGTTCGGCGCCTGCCCGGCCTGCGACGGGCTGGGCAGCAAGATCTACTTCGACCCCATGCTGGTCGTCCCGGACGAGCGGCTGTCGCTGAAGAAGGGCGCCATCGCCCCCTGGGCCGGCTCCTCCTCGCAGTATTACGTGCAGACGCTGGAGAGCATCGCCAAGCATTTCGGCGTCGCCATGGACACGCCCTGGGAGACGCTGCCGGAGAAGGTCCGCCAGACCATCCTCTACGGTTCCGACGGCGCGCCGATCACGATGACCTACGACGACGGGCTGCGCAGCTACCAGACGAACAAGGCCTTCGAGGGCATCGTCAACAACCTGGAGCGCCGCTACCGCGAGACGGAAAGCGCCTACATGCGGGAGGAGCTGTCCAAGTACCAGTCCTCCCAGCCCTGCGAGACCTGCAAGGGCGCCCGCTTGAAGCCGGAAGCGCTGGCGGTCAAGGTGCACGGCCAGCACATCTCCCAGGCGGCGGAGATGTCCATCGCCGACGCGGCGACGTGGTTCAGCACGCTGAACGACCATCTGCGCCCGAAGGACAAGGAGATCGCCTACCGCATCCTCAAGGAGATCAACGAGCGGCTGGGCTTCCTCAACGCGGTCGGGCTGGAATATCTGACGCTCAGCCGCGGCTCGGGATCGCTGTCCGGCGGCGAGAGCCAGCGCATCCGCCTCGCCTCGCAGATCGGGTCGGGCCTGACCGGTGTGCTCTACGTGCTCGACGAGCCGTCGATCGGCCTGCACCAGCGCGACAACGACCGGCTGCTGGCGACTCTGAAGCGGCTGCGCGACCTCGGCAACACCGTGATCGTGGTCGAGCATGACGAGGACGCCATCCGCACCGCCGACTATCTGGTGGACATGGGCCCCGGCGCCGGCCAGCACGGCGGCACCGTGATCGCCCAGGGCACCCCGGCGGAGGTCCAGGCCAATCCGGACAGCGTCACCGCCCAGTTCCTCAACGGCACCCGCTTCGTGCCGGTGCCGGACCAGCGCCGCCCCGGCCACAAGGGCCAGTTCCTGGAGGTGAAGGGCGCGCGCGCCAACAACCTTCAGAACGTCTCGGCGCGCATCCCGATGGGCACCTTCACCTGTGTGACCGGCGTGTCGAGCGGCGGCAAGTCCACCCTGATCATCGAAACGCTCTACAAGGCGGTGGCGCGCAAGCTGATGGGCGCCCGCGAGCATCCGGCGGAGCATGACGAGCTGCTGGGGCTGGAGAATCTCGACAAGGTCATCGACATCGACCAGTCGCCGATCGGCCGCACCCCGCGCTCCAACCCGGCGACCTACACCGGCGCCTTCACCCCGATCCGCGACTGGTTCGCCGGCCTGCCGGAGGCCAAGGCTCGCGGCTACGGCCCCGGCCGCTTCTCCTTCAACGTGAAGGGCGGGCGCTGCGAGGCGTGCCAGGGCGACGGCGTCATCAAGATCGAGATGCACTTCCTCCCGGACGTCTACGTCACCTGCGACGTCTGCCACGGCAAGCGCTACAACCGCGAGACGCTGGAGGTCACCTACCGCGACAAGACCATCGCCGACGTGCTCGACATGACCGTCGAGGAGGGCAAGGAGTTCTTCAAGGCGGTGCCCGGCATCCGCGACAAGCTGGAGACTTTGGAGCGGGTGGGCCTCGGCTACATCCACATCGGCCAGCCCGCCACGACCCTGTCGGGCGGCGAGGCGCAGCGGGTGAAGCTGTCCAAGGAACTGAGCCGCCGCGCCACCGGCCGCACCCTCTACATCCTCGACGAACCGACCACCGGTCTGCATTTCGCCGACGTCGAGAAGCTGATGGAGGTGCTCCACGCGCTGGTCGACCAGGGCAACACGGTGCTGGTGATCGAGCACAATCTGGAGGTCATCAAGACCGCCGACTGGATCATCGACCTCGGCCCCGAAGGCGGGACCGGCGGCGGCGAGATCGTCGCCGAGGGCACCCCGGAAGACGTGGTGAAGGTCAAGCGGAGTTACACCGGCCAGTATCTGGCCCCCTACCTGAAGGCGAAGCCGAAAAGCCGGAAGAGGGCGTAAAGAAGGGCCGGGGTCATCCCCGGCCCTTTTCTTTTGACCGATTTTTGTCCCGGAAACAAAGCCGCCGCGGGGGCGTTTCCTCTTCATCGTTCGCCAAACAGGATGGAGACGGAGCATGTCCAGGACCATGATGTCCGGTGTGGCGCTGGCCTTCGGCGCGGCCCTGCTGGTCAGCGCCTGCGGGACCGACGAGTCCACCAGCACCACGACCACCACCACGACCACCTCGCCCGGCTACGGCAATTCCAGCCTGACCACCCCGCCGACCGGCGGCTCGACCACCACCGAGCGCACGACGACGACCAAGAGCGAATAAGGACTCTTCGTTTCGCTCCCAAATGAAACGGCCGGTTCCGCA
The DNA here is from genome assembly GCF_005222205.1 of Azospirillum brasilense. Classification (NCBI taxonomy): domain Bacteria; kingdom Pseudomonadati; phylum Pseudomonadota; class Alphaproteobacteria; order Rhodospirillales; family Azospirillaceae; genus Azospirillum; species Azospirillum brasilense. The sequence continues at coordinate 585,222 of NZ_CP032346.1, forward strand.
CAGGCGGGACCGGCCGTTGTCTTGCCGATCTTTTCCTCGTTCGTCCTACCAACGTACAAGTTTCAAGGCCTCCCCGCTCGGCTAGGATTCCGCCGCGCGCCCAACGACGCGCGCGGATCAGCCGAACAACGGAGGGAACCCCATGCGCACACTGTTCGCGGTCGCGGCCACGCTGGCCGCTCTGGCAAGCCCGGCCCTGGCCGTCGAGGTCACGGAATCGACGACCCTGCCCTACCCGGTGGAAAAGGTCTGGCAACAGATCGGCCCCTTCTGCAACCTCGGCACCTGGCACCCGGCGGTGGAAAGCTGCACCCTGCGCCGGAAGGACGGCGCGCAGGAGCGCGTGCTGGCCCTCAAGGGCGGCGGCGCGATCGAGGAGCGGCTGCTCTCCTCCTCCGCCAGCAGCCACCGCATCCGTTATTCGATCCTGACCAGCCCGCTGCCCGTCAAGGACTACGCGGCCTCCCTGTCGGCCGAACCGGCGGGCAAAGGCACGCGCGTCGTGTGGAAGGCGCGCTACACCTCCAACGGCGCCAGCGACGAGGAATCGCGCAAGGTGATCTCCGGCATCTTCACCTCGGGCTTCGATGGGCTGAAGCAGAAGCTCGCCGCCCAGTAAGTCACCGCTGTTCGGCGGAGCGACCAGGATCGCCGGAACCGGCGGACGATCCTGGCCGCGATTCCGCGCCTTGGCCCGGGTTGGCCTTGCCGTGGCGACAATGACGGTCTACTTGTTCGGCAACTTTGTGGAAGTTGCTGATATGGTCGACACGTCCCTTTCCCCCGTTCACGTCATCGGCGGCGGTCTCGCCGGGTCCGAAGCCGCCTGGCAGCTCGCCCAGCGCGGCGTTCCCGTCGTGCTGCACGAGATGCGGCCCGTCCGCCCGACCGAGGCGCACAGCACCGACCAGTTCGCCGAGCTGGTCTGCTCCAACTCTTTCCGCTCCGACGACGCGGAGTACAACGCGGTCGGGCTGCTGCATGAGGAGATGCGGCGCTGCGGATCGCTGATCCTGCGCTGCGCCGACGCGCACAAGGTGCCGGCGGGCGGCGCTCTGGCCATGGACCGCGACGGCTTCGCTGGCGCGGTGACGGAGGCGATCACCGGACACCCGCTCATCACCGTGGAGCGCGGCGAGGTCGCCGGCCTGCCGCCGGAGGAGTGGGACAGCGTCGTCATCGCCACCGGCCCCCTCACCTCTCCGCCGCTGGCCGAGGCGATCCGCTCCTTCACCGGCGAGGAGTCGCTGGCCTTCTTCGACGCCATCGCCCCCATCGTCTATCTGGAGAGCGTGGACCTGTCCAAGGCGTGGTTCCAGTCGCGCTACGACAAGCCCGGCCCCGGCGGCACCGGCAAGGACTACATCAACTGCGCCTTCGAGAAGGACGAGTACCGCGCCTTCATCGACGCCCTGCTGACCGCCGAGAAGGTGGACTTCAAGGAGTGGGAGAAGAGCACGCCCTACTTCGAAGGCTGCCTGCCCATCGAGGTGATGGCGGAGCGCGGGGTCGACACGCTGCGCTACGGCCCGATGAAGCCGGTCGGCCTGACCAACCCGCACAAGCCGGAGCGCCGTCCCTACGCGGTGGTCCAGCTCCGCCAGGACAACGCGCTGGGCACGCTCTACAACCTCGTCGGCTTCCAGACCAAGCTGCGCCACGCCGAGCAGGCGCGGATCTTCCGCATGATTCCGGGCCTGGAGAAGGCGGAGTTCGCGCGGCTTGGCGGCCTGCACCGCAACACCTTCCTGAACAGCCCGCGCCTGCTGGACGGCGCGCTGCGGCTGAAGGCGCAGCCGCGCATCCGCTTCGCCGGGCAGGTGACGGGCTGCGAGGGCTATGTGGAAAGCGCAGCCGTGGGCCTGCTGGCCGGGCGCTTCGCCGCCGCCGAGCGGCTGGGCGGCGAGCCCTCCGCCCCGCCGGTCACCACCGCGCTGGGGGCGATCCTCGGCCACATCACCGGCGGCGCCAACGCCGACACCTACCAGCCGATGAACGTCAATTTCGGCCTGTTCCCGCCGGTGGACGAACGCATCCGCGGACGCGACCGCAAGCTGGCCTACACCCGCCGCGCGCTGGAGGATCTGGAGGGGTGGCTAAAGGCCGCACCCGCTGTCGCGGTCTGAAGCCCGGCAATTCCGGGAAAATTATCACGGAACTATAATAAAGGTCATAAGTGACGCTTAACCAATCCCATGGGACACTTTCTTTCGAATGAGCGGGAAAGTCTTCCGGCGGGATGGTTATGATTCAAACAAAATCATTGGTTGCCAAACAGGTGATCGTCATCGTGACGGTGACGATCTTTTCCCTGGCGGTGGGAATTGCGGCCCTGACCACCAAGAGCGGGTCGGACATCGAAACCCTGGCGTTCCAGAGCGGGGAGCAGCTTGGCCACCGCTACGGCGAGATGGTCCACGCCCGGTTGGGCAACGCGATGGAAGCCGCTCGCTTCATCGCGACCTCCCTGGTCGGCCTGAAGGCCGCGGGGCGGGGCGACCGGGAGCAGCTCTCCACCTGGCTCAAGAGCATCGCCGAGGCCAACCCCGATTTCCTCGGCGTGTGGGTGGGGATGGAGCCGAACGCCCTGGACGGCCGCGACGCGGAGTTCGCCAACAAGCCGGGCTCCGACGCCTCCGGCCGGTTCCTCCCTTATTGGAACCGCGGGTCGGGGACGGTCGCGCTGGAATCCCTCGTCGGCTATGACGATCCGGGCTCCGACGGCGCCTATTATCAGATCCCCAAGCGCACCGGGAAGGCCATGGTGGTGGAGCCCTACAGCTACATGGTCTCCGGCCGGAAGGTGCTGATGGTGTCCATGTCCGTCCCGATCGTCGAAAACGGCCGGGTCATCGGAGTGGCCGGCGTCGATCTGTCCACCGACGGCATCTGGTCCATGCTGAAGACGGTGAAGCCCTTCGACAGCGGGTCCATCCACCTGATTTCCAACGACGGCGTCTGGGCCGGTCATCCCGATACCGAGCGGATGGGGCAACCGATCGGCTCCTCGGACCCGGCGCTCGACGCCGCCAAACCGGCCATCCGCGCGGGCCGGAGCTTCGAGCAGAGGTCGGTCGCCGATGGGCAACCCGTAAAGCAGCTGTTCCTGCCGGTGACGGTCGCGGGAACGGACACGCCCTGGTCGCTGCTGGTCAACCTGCCGCTCGACAAGATCAACGCCCCGGTCCGGGACCTGCGCAACGCCACCATAATCGGCGGGCTGGTCCTGCTGGCCGCCCTGGTGTCAGCGCTTCTGTTCGCCAGCCGCAGCATCGTCGGCCTGCCGCTGCGTCGCACCATCGCGACGCTGGACGCCGTGGTCGCCGGGGAGCGCGGCGTGGTCATCGGCGACACCGGCCGCACCGACGAAATCGGCGCCATCAACAAGGCCCTGAAGCTCTTCCAGGACAACGCAACCCGGATGGCGGAGCTTGAGGAGGAGCGCCGCCGCGAGGAGGAGCGCGCCGCCGAGCGCCGCAGGCACGACCTCGCCGACGTCGCCAGCCGCTTCGAGGCGTCGGTGGGCGGCGTCGTGCGCAACGTGTCGGACCAGGCCGGCGCGATGCGCAGCACCGCGCAGAACCTGTCGGCCATCGCCACCCAGACCGACCGTCAGGCCGCCGCCGTGTCCACCGCCGCCGAGGAGGCCAGCCAGAACGTCCAGACGGTGGCCGCCGCCGCGGAGGAGCTGAGCTGCTCCATCCGCGAGATCAACGAACGGATCGGCCGCTCCTCCCAGATGGCCGCCGAGGCGGTCGCCGAGGTGGAGCGCACCAACGCCACGCTGGAAGGACTGTCCGCCGCCGCGCAGAAGATCGGCGACGTGGTGAACCTCATCCAGGGCATCGCCGGCCAGACCAACCTGTTGGCGCTCAACGCGACCATCGAGGCGGCCCGCGCGGGCGAGGCCGGCAAGGGCTTCGCCGTCGTCGCCAGCGAGGTGAAGAATCTCGCCAACCAGACCGCCAAGGCGACCGAGGACATCTCCCGGCAGATCGCCGACATGCAGACGGTCAGCGGCACGGTGGTCAGCGTCATCGGGACGGTGGGGCGGAGCATCATCGCCATCAACGAGACGATCACCGCCATCGCCGCCGCCGCGGAGCAGCAGGGCGCCGCCACCCAGGAGATCAGCCGCAACGTCCAGCAGGCGTCGATGGGAACCGCCGCCGTGTCGGCGAACATCGGCGGCGTCACCCAGGCGGCGGGATCCACCGGCTCGATGGCCGATCAGGCGCTCGACGCCGCCGGCGACCTGTCGCGTGAAGCCGACCAGCTCCGCCAGGAGGTGGAGCGGTTCGTGGCGATGATCCGCGCCGCCTGACCCGGAGGGGTCAGAACCTGCCGCGCAGCGCCGCCCAGGCCAGCTTGGCGTGGCGCAGCGGGTGGGGCATCAGAACGCGCGGGGCGAAGGGATCGTTGTCCTCCCGCGCCAGCGCGTCCAGATGCAGCCCGGCCAGCACCGCCGGCAGCAGGGCCGACAGGGCGGCGCGCGGCACCGAGCGGCGGAGCGCGCGGGCCTTCGCCAGATGCTCGCGGGCGGCCTCCGCCACCTCGCGCGCCACGGGGCGCAGCTCGGGGGTGGAGCGCAGCTCGAACAGGTCTCCCTGCTTGGCGCCGTGCGCCGCCATGCGGTCGGCCGGGAGAAGTTGGCGGTGCTGGCGGGCGTGGAAGGGCACCGCCCGGACGATGCCGGCCAGCGCGTAGCCGATCCCGGCCTGACGCCCGGCCTCCATCGCCTCGGGCCCCTTCGCGCCGAGGATCTCCAGCGCGAGCTGGACGAGCGGCGCGCCGGTGACCTCGGCGTAGTTGACGAGGCAGGACAGGTTGGCCGGCGGGGTGTCGTCCAGGTCGGCCTCCCGCGCGTCGATCAGCCGGTCGAACAGGGCGCGGCTCAGCCCGCCCTCCCGCACGGCGGCGGCCAGCGGCTCCATCACCGCGTGCTTGGGCACGGCGGCGCCCTCATAGACCTTGTCCAGCCCGTCGCGCCAGAATTGCAGCCGCATCTGGCCCAGAACCGGCTCGGTCACGACCTCGCGGGTCTTGGCGATCTCCAGGTTGAAGGCGTAGAGGGCGAACAGCGATTCGCGGCGCTCCGCCGGGGCGAAAAGGCATGTCAGGAAACGGTCGTTGTCATATTTCCTCACCTCCCGTCCGCAATAGGACAGGTCGGGGGTCGCCTTCGCCATGTGATGCCTGTTCTGGAAAAATGGGGGTGGCACAGTTTGGAAGCGGGGCAAAGCCCGCTCGCGCCTTATATTAGGCACACAGGCTCTCCACACCAGCCCCGACGCGCAGCAGGCGGAACAATGGCCGATTTCAACATCGCCCCCACCAAGCCCCGCAAACCCAGCCCGGTCGCCCGCAAGGACGCGGACTCGGAGAATTTTCCGGTCGCCTCGCGCCTGCTGCCGAAGCATCTCAGGCCGCATGTCATGGCCTTCTACCGGTTCGTCCGGCTGGGCGACGACATCGCCGACGATCCCGATCTCGAGCCGGAGACCAAGCTCGCCTATCTGGAGGCGCTGGAACGCTCGCTGACCACCGGGCAGGCCAAGCACGCCTATCTGAAGCCGGCGCTGGACCTGCGCGCCAGCCTGCAGGCGACCGGCGTCAGCGACCGCCACCCCCGGCAGGTGCTCCGCGCCTTCCGGCGCGACGCGGTCGGGGCGCGCTGCCACAGCTGGAGCGACCTGCTGCTCTACTGCCGCTTCTCCGCCAACCCGGTCGGGCGCTACCTGCTGGACCTGCACGGCGAGGGCGTGGCCGCCGGCCCGGCATCCGACGCGCTGTGCACCGCCCTGCAGGTGCTGAACCACCTCCAGGACTGCCGGGAGGACTGGAGCCAGCTCGGGCGCTGCTACATTCCGCTGGTCTGGTTCGACGATTCGGCGATCAGCGTCGAGCGGCTGGTCGAGACGGAGAGCGACGCCAAGCTGCGCGCCATCTTCGACCGCACGCTGGAGCACACCGACCGCCTGCTGGAGCGCGCCGCCCCCCTGCCCGGCCTGATCCAGCACCGCGGGCTGCGGATGGAGGCGTCGGTGATCCTCAGCCTCGCCGAGTCGCTGGCGCAGCGGCTGCGCAGCCGCGACCCGCTGAAGAAGCGGGTGGTGCTCGGCGCGCATCACAAGCTGTTCGCGACCGCACGCGGGCTGGCGCGCGCCATCGGGAGCAAATAGACTCCGCCTCCTTCGACCGACACCACACAGGACCGACGTATGCCGCAGCCATCGCTGGACTCGACGCAGAGCGACACCGCCGGCAGCCCGGCTGCCGCGGCGGCGGCGGTGACCGGACGGTCGGGCAGCACTTTCTACTGGCCGATGCTGCTTCTCCCCCGCTCCAAGCGGGCGGCGATGTTCGCCATCTACGCCTTCTGCCGGCGAATCGACGACATTGCGGACGAGCCCGGAGACCCCGTGGAGAAGCGCGCGGCGCTCGACGCCTGGAGGACCGAGATCCGCGGCCTCTACGCCGGCGGCGCGCCGTCCAGCTCGCTGGGAGCGGCGCTGAAGGGCGCCATCGAACGCTACGGCCTGCCGCGCGGCGAGCTGGAAGCGTTGATCGACGGCATGGCGATGGACATCCCGGCGGACGACGGCAATGGGCCGGGGCCGGGCGACAGCGGGGGCATGACCGGCCCGGCGCTGCCGACCCTGCGGCTCTATTGCCGCCGCGTTGCCGGCGCGGTGGGCATGCTGGCGATCCGCGTGTTCGACCGTGCCGACGCCTCCACCGAAGCCTTCGCCCTGGCGCTGGGCGAGGCGTTGCAGTTGACCAACATCCTGCGCGACCTGACGGAGGACGCCGAAATCGGGCGCCTCTACCTGCCGCGCGAATTGCTCGACGAGGCCGGCATCGGCAGTTCCGACCCCGCCACGGTGCTCGCCCACCCCAACCTGCCGCAAACCTGCGAGGCGCTGGCCGTGCTGGCCGAGGAACGCTTCGCCGAGGCCCGCCGCGCTCTGGCCGAGGGGCAGGCCGCCGGACGGCGCGGCTCGCTGTGGGCGGCGGTCGCCATGATGGTGCTGTACCACCGGCTGCTGGTGCGGCTGCGCGCCCGGGGCTGGCGCGATCTCGACCGGCGGGTGCGGGTCGGCAAGCGCGAATGCGCCCTGGTGGCCGTGCGCTGCGCGCTCGGCTATCCGCCCGCCGCCTGACGGGCGTCTTGGGCACCGTCCACATCGTCGGCGCCGGCCTCGCCGGCCTGTCCGCCGCCGTCCGCCTGACCGAGGCCGGGCGGCGGGTCATTCTGCATGAGAGCGCGCCGCAGGCCGGGGGACGCTGCCGCTCCTTTTACGACGCCGCGCTGGACCGCGTGGTGGACAACGGCAGCCACTTGGCGCTCAGCGGCAACCGCTCCCTGCTCGGCTATCTGGAGCGGGTCGGCGCCGGCGGCGCCCTGACCGAGTTGCGCCCCGCCGCCTTTCCCTTCCTCGACCTCAACAGCGGTGAACGCTGGTGCCTGCGGCCCGGCGGGCTGTGGTTGTTCGACAAGGCGCGCCGCGTGCCGGGAAGCCGCCCCGCCGATTACCTCGCCGCCCTGCGGACCCTGACCGCCGGTCCTGCCGCGGCGGTGGCCGACGCCCTGCCCCCCGGCGGCCCGCTCTATGAGCGGCTGTGGCGGCCGCTGGCGGTGGCGGTGATGAACGGGGCGCCGGAGCGGGTGTCCGCCCGCCTGTTCGGAGCCGTGCTGCGGGAAACGCTGCTGCGCGGCGAGGCCGCCTGCCGCCCCCTGTTCGCGGAGAAGGGCCTGTCCGCCGCCCTGGTCGATCCGGCGGTGGCGTGGCTGAACCGGCACGGCGCCGACCTGCGCACCGGCGCGCGGGTGGACGGGCTGGAGCGCGCGGGTGATCGCGTGGACGCCCTGTCGGTGGATGGGGAGCGCATCGCGCTTGGCGGGGACGATGCGGTGATCCTGGCGGTGCCGGCCTGGATCGCCGGGCGCCTGATTCCCGAGACCGTGCCGGTCCCCGCCGCCGGCCGGGCCATCGTCAACGCCCACTTCCGCCTGCCCGCCGCGCTGGAGCTGCCGAGCGGCCTGCCCTTCCTCGGGCTGGTGGGCGGCACGGCGGACTGGCTGTTCCGGCGCGGCGATGTGCTGTCGGTGACGGTCAGCGACGCCGACGCGCTCGCTGGTCAGGCCGTCGAAGCGGTCGCCGCCGTCCTGTGGCACGACGTGGCGAAGGCATTGGGCACGCCCGACATGACCCTGCCGCCCCACCGAATCGTCAAGGAGCGCCGGGCGACTCCGGACCAGTCCCCTGTCCATGCGGCGAATCGCCCCGGCGTCCGAACCGCTTTGAAAAACCTCGTCCTGGCTGGCGATTGGACGAAAATGGGGCTTCCGGCGACACTCGAAGGTGCGGTTCGTTCCGGCGAGTTCGCCGCGCGGGCTGTTCTGGACACAAGGATTACCACCTTTTCGCGCCTCGGCCTTTTTCCAGCCTTCACTTTGCCGCGCCGCGGGCCTATTTGAGCGGACGGAGGTGCCGTGCCGCAAGGCGCGGGCCGAGATGGGACAATCCAAGAAGAGAGGGTAACTCAATGGCGTTCGAACTGCCGCCGCTCCCGTATGGCTATGATGCTCTGCAGCCGTTCATGTCGTCGGAGACGCTGCACCTGCACCACGACAAGCACCACCAGACCTACGTCACCAACCTGAACAACCTGACGAAGGACAGCCCGCTGGCCGACGCCAGCCTGGAAGACGTCATCAAGCAGAGCTACGGCGACGCCTCCAAGCAGGGCCTGTTCAACAACGCCGGTCAGGTGTGGAACCACACCTTCTACTGGCAGAGCATGAAGAAGAACGGTGGCGGCGCCATCCCGGGCGAGCTCGAGAAGCGCCTGATCGCCGACTTCGGCAGCGTCGACAAGTTCAAGGAAGAGTTCTCGAACGCCGCCATCACCCAGTTCGGCTCGGGCTGGGCGTGGCTGTACATCGACGGCGGCAAGCTGAAGGTCACCAAGACCTCCAACGCCGACACCCCGCTGGCCCAGGGCCACTTCCCGCTGCTGACCGCCGACGTGTGGGAGCACGCCTACTACGTCGACTACCAGAACCGCCGCGCGGACTTCGTGAAGGCGTTCCTGGAGAGCCTGGTGAACTGGGAGTTCGTGGCCGAGCGCCTGTCGAAGGCCCCGGCCTGATCCCTTATCGGATCGCCAGAACGGAAAAGGCCCCCGATCCGGGGGCCTTTTTTCGTTTGGTCATTCGGTGCGAAGCGCACGAGCCGGATCACACCGGCAGCAGCGCCGCCCCCACCCGCCGGCCTTCGGCCAGCAGGACGTTGTAGGTGCGGCAGGCGGCGCCGGTGTCCATCACCTCGACCACCAGCCCGGCGTCGCGCAGGCTCTGGCGCAGGGCCTTGGGCAGAAGCTGCATCCGGGTGCCGGCGCCGAGCAGCAGGAACTCCACCCGCGGCTCCGCCTCGATGACCGGGGCGAAGTCCTCCGCCGTCAGGGCGGCGAAGTCCTGGGGGCGCCAGGGCTCCGTGCGGTCGGGAAGCACCACGACCGCCCCGGTGCGCCATTGCCCGGACACGCAGAACTGCCCTTCCCCGTAACCGTCGATGACCTGCCGGTCCGACGGGATGATCGGCGTGATGTCCGCCATCTCTTGTCCGTTTCCTGTTCTCGCCGGTCCGTGCTTGGTCGATCAGGGCGTCGGGTTGGCGGCCGGCGCCGCGTTTTCCGCCGGCGCGTTGCGGCGCAGCCGGTTCTCGCCCAGGAACAGCAAGATGGGGGCGGCGATGAAGATGGACGAGGAGGTCGCCAGGAAAATGCCGAAGATCAGCACGATGCCGAAGTCCTGCAGCGCCTCGCCGCCGAAGAAAGCCAGCGGCAGGATCGACAGCAGAGTCGACATGGAGGTGCCCAGCGTGCGGTTCAGCGTCTCGTTGATCGAGCGGTCGATCAGCTCGCGCAGCGGCATCTTCTTGTAGATGCGCAGATTCTCGCGCATGCGGTCATAAACCACGACCTTGTCGTTGGTCGAATAGCCCATGATCGTCAGGATCGCGGCGATGGCCGTCAGGTTGAACTGCATTCCTGTGATCGCGTAGAAGCCGACCACCTTCGTCACGTCCAGCAGCAGCGTCACGATGGCGCCGAAGCCGAACTGCCATTCGAAGCGGAACCAGATGTAGACGAGCATCGCCAGCAGCGCGAGGCCGAGCGCCAGCATGCCGTTGAAGAACAGCTCGCCGCTGACCGAGGCCCCGACCGCCTCGACGCGGCGCACGGTGGTGCCGGGAATCTCCTGGGCGAGCGTGGCCCTCACCTTGTCGGCGGCCACCTGCTGGGCCGCGTCGTCGCCCGGCTGGCGCTCCAGCCGGATCAGCACGTCCTGGGGCGAGCCGAACTCCTGCAACGCCACCTGGCCCATGTTGAGCTGGGTCAGCGTGTGGCGCAGCGAGGCGAAGTCGGCGGCCTGCGGCGTGCGCGCCTCGATGACGATGCCGCCGCGGAAGTCGATGCCGTAGTTCAGGCCGGGATAGAAGAACAGCACCACCGACGCGATCGACAGGAACGCCGACACGATCAGGCCGGCGTGTCGCCCGCGCATGAACTGGATGTTGGTGTTGTCAGGGACCAGACGAAGCCGGAACATGGGAATGACCTCTTACACCGGCAGGGCGGCCGGCCGCGTCTTGCGCAGCCAACTGACCATCATGAGACGCACGAGCACGGTGGCCGTGAACAGCGAAATCAGGATGCCGAAGGTGATGGTGACGGCGAAGCCCTTGATCGCGCCGGTGCCCAGCACGAACAGGATGGCCATCTTGATGGCGGTGGTCAGGTTGGCGTCCACGATGGTGGAGTAGGCGCGGCTGAAGCCGGCCTCGACCGAGCCGAAGACGCCGCGGCCCTTCTTCGTTTCCTCGCGGATGCGCTCGTTGATCAGGATGTTGGCGTCGACCGCCAGACCGAGCGACAGCAGGACGCCGGCGATGCCCGGCAGCGTCAGAGTCGCCTGGAGCAAGGACAGCGCGGCCAGCGTCAGGACGGTGTTGACCAGCAGGGCGAAGCAGGCGAAGGCCCCGAACAGGCCGTAGGCGGCGATCATGTAGGCGCAGACCAGCACGAAGCCGATGCCCACCGACATCAGGCCGGCGCGGATCGAATCGGCGCCGAGGTCGGGGCCGACCGTGCGCTCCTCGATCACCTTCAGCGGGGCCGGAAGCGCGCCGGCGCGCAGCAGGACGGCGAGGTCGTTGGCGTCGGCGGCGGTGAAGCTTCCGCTGATCTGGCCGCGTCCGCCGGTGATCGGCTCGCGGATCACCGGCGCGCTGATGACCTTGTTGTCGAGCACGATGGCGAAGGGCCGGCCGACGTTGGCGCGGGTCACATCGGCGAAGCGGCGGGCGCCGATGCTGTCGAATTCGAAATTGACCACCCACTCGCCGGTCTGCGGGTTGCTGCCCGCGGTGGCGTTGGTCAGGTTGGCGCCGTCCACCTCGACCTTCTTGCGGATGACGTAGGCGCTCTGCGCCCGCCCGCCTTCGGCCGAGGGCAGAATGTCGGTGCCCGGAGGGGCGCGGCCGGCGCTCGGGTCGGCGTTCATGTCAACCAGGCGGAAGGTCATCTTCGCGGTGGTGCCGAGCAGCCGCTTCACGCGGTCGGGGTCCTCGACGCCGGGAAGCTGGACGAGGATGCGGTCGGCGCCCTGGCGGGCGATGGTCGGCTCGTTGACTCCGGTCTCGTCGATGCGGCGGCGCACGATCTCGATGGACTGTTCGATGGCCTGGGTGGCGCGCTCGCGCAGCGCGATCTCGCTCAGCCGGGCGGTGACGCTGCCTCCGTTGGCGGTGACCTCCAGGTCGGGCTGGCCGCCGCCGAGCGGTCCGCCGCCGATGGTGTTGGCGAGCTGGCGCAGCGCCCGCACCGCCGTGTCGGCCTGCGCCGGATCGCGGAGCTGCACGGTGATGCCGCGGTCGCCCGGGTTGATCGCCGTGTAGCCGACATTGTCGTTGCGGAGCTGGGTGCGCGCCGAATCGACCAGACCTTCGACGCGGTCACGGATGACCGCGCCCATGTCCACTTCGAGCAGCAGGTGAGACCCGCCGCGCAGATCGAGGCCGAGATTGACCCGGCTGTGCGCGTACCAGCTCGGCAGGGCCGACAACGTCTCGCGGCTGAAAAAATTCGGCAGCGTGAGGATGGTCCCGAGCACGCAGATCGCGACGATCAGAAAAATCTTCCAGCGCGGAAAATACAGCATTCGTAAACCAGTCCCGTTCGCTACCGGAGAACCGCGTTACTTGCGGTCCGCAACCTTTTCTTCAGCCTTATCGTCGGCGCTCTTGGCCGGCTCGGACTTCGACAGCACGAGATTCACGGTGGAGCGCATGACGCGGACGCGGACGTTCTCGGCGATCTCGACCTGAAGCTCGTCCTCCGGCCCGACCTTGGTGACGGTGCCGATGATGCCGCCGCCGGTCACCACGCGGTCGCCGCGACGGATGGCCTCCAGCATGCCCTTGTGTTCCTTCATCTTCTTCTGCTGCGGACGGATCAGCAGGAAATAGAAGACGACGAAGATCAGGATCAGCGGCAGGAACTGCACGATCATGTCGGCCCCACCGGCGGCGGGCGCGGCGGTCTGTGCATAGGCCGTCGAAACGAACATCTGGAGGCTCCCTGTGGTTTGGTTCCGAAGGCGCAGCGGGCGCTCGCGGACGCGGCGACTATAACGGTCCGGGCCGTCGATGCAATGGAATAGGGGTACGCCCGCCGGGCTTCAAGGGCCGCGGCTGTCCATCACGGCAAAGAGAAGCAGGAAGCGGCGCGTGCAGGGCGCCACGACCGGCTCCACGCCGTGGAAGGAACGGTCGGACGGCGCGTAGGCCAGCAGATGGTTCGGCAGGAAGGGCGCGGTGCCGGCCAGTTCGAAATCCTCGCGCGGGAACCGCTCCGTCGAGCGCCCGGCGTTGGCGGTGAAGGACGCGTCGCGGGGCCGGTACAGCGCCGTCCCGAGATCGGGGCGGCCGCCGTCCGCCGGCATGTAGAGCAGCATGGACAGGAAGGTGCCGAACACGTCGGTGTGGGGCAGCATGGCGTGGCCCGCATGGTCCTCGACCAGCCGCGCGTAGACCGTCGCCGGCCGGGCCGCCACGGGGGTCTCCAGCTTGGCGGCGAGCGAGGGGAAGCGCGGGGCGAGGCGCTTCAGCGTCTCCGGCCCGAACAGGGAATCGCGGACCTCCCGCCAGACCGCACCGGCCTCCGGCTCCATGTCCCTCAGGTTGCGGTCGCTCAGCACCATCTGATAGCGCTGGGGAAGCGTGTCCATTTGCAGGAGGGCCAGCGCCTCGAACCGCGGCCATTGGGCGACGGCGCGCGCGTAGAGGTCCGCCGGCAGGGCGTCCGGCACCACCAGATGCGGGAAGGGGTCCGCGCGAAGGGGCGTCTCCTCCAGCCGCCTCAGGACGTGTTCGGCGCTCCCCGCCGGGTTGGGGAGATCGGCGGAACGTTCTGCGTGCATGGCCGGCCCTCGGTTCGCGTTGCACGCACCTTAGCGGCGCGCACCCCTCCCCCGCAAGCGCGGCGCCTTGTCCGGCGGCGCACCGGCGGGTTAGGGTCGGCGCAACGAAACCGGAAGAAACGCCTGCGAAGGAACACCATGTCGGACGCCCAGCTGCTGCCCCTCCTCACCCGCATCGCCGAGGCCCTGGAACGGCTCGCCCCGCCGCCGCCGGGCCGGCTCGACCTCGGCGGCGCCGACGCCTTCGTCTGGCACGCCGATCCCGACCGGCTGGAGCCGGTGCCCACCGTCAACCGGGTTGAGATCGACCTGCTGCGTGGCGTCGAGCGCCAGCGCGACATCCTGCTGGACAACACCACCCGCTTCGCCACCGGTCTGCCCGCCAACAACGCCCTGCTCTGGGGATCGCGCGGCATGGGCAAAAGCTCGCTGGTCAAGTCGGTGCACGCCGCGGTGGCGCAGGACCATCCCGGCACGCTGGCGCTGGTGGAGATCCATCGCGAGGACATCCCCACCCTGCCCCGCCTGCTCGCCCGGCTGAAGGACGAGCCGCGCCGCTTCATCCTGTTCTGCGACGACCTGTCCTTCGACCATGACGACGCGCACTACAAGTCGCTCAAGGCCGTTCTGGAGGGCGGGATCGAGGGGCGCCCGGAAAATGTGGTGTTCTACGCCACCTCGAACCGCCGCCACCTGATGCCGCGCGACATGATCGAGAACGAACGCTCCACCGCCATCAACCCGGCGGAGGCGGTCGAGGAGAAGGTGTCGCTGTCCGACCGCTTCGGCCTGTGGCTGGGCTTCCACAACTGCGACCAGCCGACCTACTTCGCGATGATCGAGGGCTACGCCGCCCGCTTCGGGCTGGACATCCCGGCGGAGCAGCTGCGGGCCGAGGCCGTGGAATGGTCGGTGACCCGCGGCAGCCGCTCCGGCCGGGTGGCCTGGCAGTTCATCCAGGACCTGGCTGGCCGTCTGGAGAAGCCCCTTCGCTGACCCGCGGCTCCATGCGGTCGCGCGGATCGACCGCCTGGCTGCCCTTGCGCAGTTCGAAGTGAAGCTGCGGGCTCGTCACCGATCCGGTCTGGCCGACCGTGCCGATGGCCTGCCCGCGTTTCACCGCCACGCCCCGCTCGACGTCGATGCGGTCGAGATGGGCGTAGGCGGTGATGAAGCCGTCCGAATGCTTCACCAGCAGCAGGTTGCCGAAGCCGCGCAGTTCGTTGCCGGCATAGGCGACGATGCCGTTGTCGGCGGCGACCACCGTCGTTCCCTTGGCAGCGGCGATGTTCAGGCCGTCGTTGTGCAGACCGTCCGGCTTCGGCCCGAAGGTCGAGATCACCTTCCCCTTCACCGGCCAGAGCAGCCGCCCGGTGGCGCGCTGCGGCGTCGCCTCCTCGACCGCCTTCGGCGGGGGTGGGGGCGGAGCGGCGGCCACCTCCTGGGCGGGTGCCGGCGGCGGAGGCGGGACCGGAGCGGCCTCGACGACGCGCGGCGCGGGTGCCGGTTCGGGAACGGCGGGCTTCTGACCGGGCGGGCGCAGCGAGGTCGGGGCCTGCCCAGGCTGATAGACGGGCGCTCCGGCCGCCACCTCCGGCGCGACGGCCGGCTTGGAGCCGGGCACCGGGGCGAGGACGGTGGCGGTCTGTGACGGGGACTCCACCGGCGCCCTTTCCACCGGCGCCGGCGCGGAGGCACCCGGAGGCGGCAGTTCCGCCGCCTGGATGGAGCCGCGCGACACCTGCTTGACCGGCGCCGAGGCGACCACGCCGCCAACGGCCGCTCCCGCGCTGGAGGACGGCGCCTGGGCCACCGCGGTGCCGCCCGGCGCGTCGCCACCGCCGCCCGGGCCGCCCGGCAGACGCAGCGGCTGTCCGGCCTGCACCGCGTAGGGCGCGGTCAGGCCGTTGAGGCGGGTCAGCTCGCTCATGTCCGCGCTGAACATGCGGGAGATGCCATAGAGCGTGTCGCCGCGCTGCACGATGTACTGGCGCGACACCGGCAGGACAAGGCGCTGCCCGACCTGCAACTGGTAGGGCGGCGACAGGTGGTTGACCTCCAGCAGGTCGCGCAGCGGCACGTTGTAGCGCCGCGACAGCGAATAGGCGGAGTCCCCGCGCTGCACGATGACGGCGCCTCCGATCGAATCCGGGGTGTTGGACACCGAGGTGACGGGCGCCAGATCGCCGGTGCGCTGCTGGCAGGCGGCGAGCAGCGGGATCACCGCCAGCGCCGCGACGAGGGCGCGTCCTGTCACGCCGAATGGCACGCCGAACGGGCCGGCTATTCCGCTCCTGGCGGAGACGGAGGGTCGGACAGCAACGGTACGAAGCGGACGGGCCACAAGTCCTCCCGTGTAAGACCGGTTTCGGTCCGCCGGATGCGGACGACCCGCTGGCCGCGGTAGTCGCCCCCCAGCGGGATGACCATGACACCACCAACGGCGAGCTGATCCGTCAAGTCCTTTGGCGCATCGGGGCCTCCGGCGGCCGTGACCAGTATGCGCTCGAACGGCGCCTGTTCGGGCCAGCCCTTCGTCCCGTCGCCGTGGCGGGTCGTGATGTTGTTCAGGCGCAGCGCCTGGAATCGCGCCTCCGCCTCGGTCAGCAGCGGGCGCAGCCGCTCGACGGTGTAGACCCGCCGGCACAGCCGCGACAAAACAGCCGCCTGATAGCCGGAGCCGGTGCCGATCTCCAGCACCGTCTGCCGCTCCCCCAGCTCCAGCGCCTGGGTCATCAGCGCCACGATCAGCGGCTGGCTGATGGTCTGGCCGAGGTCGATGGGAAGCGCCGTGTCCTCCCACGCCTGATCCTGGAAGGGGTCGGGGACGAAGCGCTCGCGCGGGATCCGCTCGATCGCGGCCAGAACCCGGGTGTCGGTCACGCCGTTGCGGCGCAACGCCATCAAAAGCCGGATCTTGCGTGCCTCGACCGTCACATCCTACCCATTCACCTCGGAAACGATGTCACTCGAACGCGTGCCGCAGGGTCTGGAGCGTCGGCGTGTGCGTCAGGTCCAGATAGACCGGCGTTACCGAAATACCGCCGTGGAAGACCACATGGATGTCGGTGTCGGGCGCCACGTCGGCCTCGCCGCGCAGCGTCCCGATCCAGATATAGGGCTTGCCGCGCGGATCGACACGCTCCACCAGCTCGTCGCCGATTTTGCGCTTGCCGTGGCGGACGACCTGGATGCCGGTGACCCGATCCGCCGGACAGGCGGGGAAGTTCACGTTGAGCAGGACGTATTTCGGCCAGGGCGTGGAGACGGCCTTGCGGATGACCTCCGCCCCCCAGCGCTCCGCCGCCGACCAGTCGATCTGGGCACGGTTCTCGTAATGCTGGCTGAGCGCGATGGCCGGGACGCCCAGCAGGGTCGCCTCCATGGCCGCCGCGATGGTGCCCGAATAGGTCACGTCCTCGCCGATGTTGGAGCCCTGGTTGACGCCGGACAGGACCAGCGTCGGACGGGCGTCCTTCATGATGTGGTTGACGGCCAGCAGGACGCAGTCGGTCGGCGTGCCGTCCACCGTGTAGCGCCGCTCGTCCAGCTGGCGCAGGCGCAGCGGCCGGTTGATGGTCAGCGAGTGGCTGGCCGCCGACTGCTCCATCTCCGGAGCCACCACCCAAACGTCGTCGGAGAGGGAGCGGGCGATGGCCTCCAGAACCTTCAGGCCCGGCGCGTGGATGCCGTCGTCGTTGGTGACGAGGATGCGGGCGTTCGACAGGTCGAGCGGGTGATCAAACATCAGGCGGTGATCCTTTCCAGCCCGCGCATGTAGGGCCGGAGCGCTTCGGGAACCAGGATGGAGCCGTCGGGCTGCTGGTAATTCTCCAGCACCGCGATCAGGCAGCGCCCGACCGCCACGCCCGAGCCGTTCAGCGTGTGGACGAACTGCGTCTGCTTCTCGCCCTTCGGACGGCAGCGCGCCTTCATGCGGCGGGCCTGGAAGTCGCCGCAGTTCGAGCAGCTCGAAATCTCGCGGTACATGTTCTGGCCGGGCAGCCAGACCTCGATGTCGTAGGTCTTGCGCGCGGAGAAGCCCATGTCGCCGGTGCACAGCGTCACCACGCGGTAGGGCAACCCCAGCCGCTGAAGGATGGTCTCGGCGCACTGGGTCATGCGCTGGTGCTCGGCCTCGGACTGATCCGGGGTGGTGACGCTGACCATCTCCACCTTCCAGAACTGGTGCTGGCGGATCATGCCGCGGGTGTCGCGCCCCGCCGAGCCGGCCTCGGCGCGGAAGCAGGGGGTCAGCGCGGTGTAGCGGTGGGGCAGCTCCTCCGTCGCCACGATCTGGTCGTTGACGAGGTTGGTCAGCGGCACTTCCGAGGTCGGGATCAGATAGTGATCGCCCGTGCGGAACAGGTCCTCCTCGAACTTCGGAAGCTGGCCGGTGCCGAACAGGGCGTTGTCGCGAACCATCAGCGGCGGCGCGATCTCGGTGTAGCCGTGCTCGCCGGTGTGGATGTCCAGCATGAAGTCGGCGAGCGCGCGCTCCAGCCGGGCCAGCCCGCCCTTCAGCACCGTGAAGCGGGCGCCGGACATGCGCGACGCCGCCTCGAAATCCATCAGGCCCAGCGCTTCGCCCAGCTCGAAATGCTGCTTGGCGTCCGCGATGGCCTTGGGCTCGCCCCAACGGCGGATCTCGACGTTGGCGCTCTCGTCCGGCCCTTCCGGCACGTCATCGGCGGGCAGGTTCGGGATGGAGGCGAGCAGCCCGTCCAGCTCGGCGCCCAGCGCCTTCTCCTCCTCCTCGACCTGGGGCAGCCGCTCCTTGAGCTGCGCCATCTCGTCCATCAGCGGCTGGGCGTCGCGGCCCTCCCGCTTGGCGAGGCCGATCTCCTTGGCCGCCTCGTTGCGGCGCGCCTGCATCTCCTGCAGCTGGGTCTGCGCGGCGCGGCGACGGGAATCGAGGTCCAGCACCGTCGGCGACATCGGCTCAAGGCCCCGGCGGGCGAGGCCGCGGTCGAAGGATTCGGGGTTCTCACGGATGGCGCGAAGGTCGTGCATGGCTCACGGCGATACGGAATGGGTGGGAGGCTGGTTATAGTCCGCCGCCGGGTGAAGGTCCAGAGGCGGAGCCCCGCCGATGGGAAAGACCCTGAAATGATTGGTGTCCTATACTTATCGGTGGCGTCGGGAACGCGAATGCGTGCAGAACCCCGGAATCGACCGCTGCCCTCCCCACTCCGGACATGATCCTCGACACCCGCACCCTCGTCATCGTCCTGGTGGGCATCGGCGTTCTGCTGTCCATCGCCGCCTTCCTGACCTGGAGGGCGCACCGCCACATCACCGCGCTGGCCTATTGGGCCGGGGGAGCGCTGGTCGGCACCGTCGGGATGGCCATGGTCACCGCCTACGGGGTCTGGCCGCCCGCCGCCGTCGTGCCGCTGAGCAACGCCCTGGTGGCCGCCACCTACATCCTGAACTGGTTCGGCGTGCGCAGCTTCGCCGGACGGTCCATCCCCTGGCGCTTCGGGACGGCGCTGCTCGCCGTCTTGACCGCGGGCATCGCGTGGTTCGTGGTGGCAACCAACGACGTGACGGCGCGCGTCCTGATCATGTCCGCCGGAATCACCGGCCTGTCGCTGCTGGCGGCCCTGGAACTGTGGTGGACGGGGCCGGCGGACCGGCCGCGGCGGGCGCAACGGGTCACCGCCCTGGTTTTCCTGGCCCACGCTCTGTTCGTGGCCGGGCGCGCCGTGCTGACCGCCTGGGGTGGGCCATTGGACAGCATCCTGACACCCAACTTTGTGCAAAGCGCCGGGTTCCTGGAGGCCATCCTGGCGGTCACCGGCTGGGGCTTCGGCTTCCTCGCCATGACCAGCGAGAAGCTTCAGGCCGATCTGGACCGCATCGGCACCATTGACCCGCTGACCGGCGCCTACAACCGCCGTGCCTTCCTGAAGCACGCCGAGCGGGAGTTGTTGCGGGCGCAACGCAACGGGGCGCCGCTGACCCTGCTGCTGCTCGATCTCGACCGCTTCAAGCGGGTCAACGACACCTTCGGCCATCTGGCCGGGGACGCGCTTCTCCGCCTCTTCTCCGAGACGGTCACGGCACGGCTGCGCCGCACCGACCTGTTCGGACGCTATGGCGGGGAGGAATTCTGCCTGCTGCTTCCCGACACCGACCGCACCGGGGCGGCAACGCTGGCGGAGGCGCTGCGCCGCGACGTGGCGGCGCGGCCGCTGCCCTTCCAGGGCCACGAGATCGCCGCCAGCGTCAGCATCGGCATCGCCGCCTGCCGCAGCGGCGAGGACCTCGACGCGGCGCTGGCGGCCGCCGACCTGGCCCTCTACCGGGCCAAGCGGAACGGCCGCAATCAGGTGATGGTCGACGAAGCGACGGCGTAAGGCGCAAGGGGCCTTACGCCTGCTCCGCTTCCGTCTCGTCGGCGTCGCCGCGCGTCTTCTCGATGCGGCGGCCGATCAGGATCGACACCTCGTAGAGCGCCAGCAGCGGGATGGCGAGGCCGACCTGGCTGATGACGTCCGGCGGGGTCAGGATCGCCGCGACGATGAAGACGAAGACGATGGCGTAGCGCCGCTTGGCGGCCAGGGTCTCGGTCGTCAGCAGCCCGGCGCGGATCAGCAGGGTCAGCAGGACCGGAAGCTGGAAGGCCAGACCGAAGGCGAAGATGAGGTGCATCACGAGGCCGAGATACTCGCTGACGCGGGCCTCGAACTCGATCGGCAAAGCGCTGGCGTCCATGCCCGGGTGGAACTCGAACCCCAGGAAGAAGCGCCAGGCCAGCGGGAAGATGAAGTAGTAGACCATCGCCCCGCCCAGGAAGAACAGGATGGGGGTGGCCACCAGGAAGGGCAGGAAGGCCTTGCGCTCGTGCTTGTAGAGGCCGGGCGCGACGAACATCCAGATCTGGCTGGCGACGATGGGGAAGGACAGGAAGCAGCCGGCCCAGAAGGCCACCTTCACATAGGTGAAGAAGGCTTCGGTCAGGCCGGTGTAGATCATCCGCCGCCCCTGCCCGGCCAGGATGTCGGCCAGGGGCTGGACGAGGAAGTTGTAGATGCGGTCCGAGAAGGCGTAGCAGACGAAGAAGGCGACGATGATCGCCAGCGTTGCGTACATCAGCCGGTTGCGCAGCTCGACCAGATGGTCGATCAGCGGCATCTTGCTTTCTTCGAGCTCGTCGTCGGTATCGCCGGTCATGCGCGTTTCGCCGGACACTGGGTCACGCCTGCTTGTTCGTGGTTGCCGCCGCAGCGGAGTCGGCGGAGGCCGGGACCGGCGGCTGGGCCGGGGCCGGGACGAACTCCGCGGGCGGGGCCGGAGGAAGCGGGGCCGTGACCGGAGGCTCGGTCGCCGGCTGCGGCTGGGCCGCCGTCACCTGCGGCGAGCCGACGGGCGGCACCGGGGAAACGACCGTCGAGGCCGGGCCGTCTTCCGGCGGGCTGCCGGGATGGCCGCCGTTGGCCCCGATGTCGGCCGCCACATCGAAGGCGCCCTTCAGCTCCCCCTTCGGATCGATCGTGTTCTCGACCATCTTCTGGAGGTTCGTGTCGCGGACCTTCAGGGCTTCCTTGCGGAGCTCGTCGAGCTCCGCCTCGCGCATCATGTCGTCGATGTGGCCCTGAAAGTCGCGCGCGACGAGGCGCGCCTTCTTCACCCATTTTCCCAGGGTGTAGATGGCCTTGGGCAGGTCCTTCGGGCCGATCACCACGAGGGCGATGACCGCGATGACCATCAGTTCCGACCATGCGATGTCGAACATGGCTCCTCAGCCTTTCGAAGCGGCGCGGGGATGGGCGGCGCCGGACGGTCAGGTGCGGGCCGTCTCGTCCTTCTTCACGCCGGGGTCGGCAGCGGGCGGAACCGGGGCGGGCGGAACCGGATGGACCGAGGACACCGGCTGGGCCGGCGGGACGGGCTGGTTCGGCAGGACCTTGGAGTCGGCGCCGGGAGCAGCACCCTCTTCCTCGTCCTTCAGGCCGGCCTTGAAGTTCTTGATGCCCTTGGCGAGGTCGCCCATGACCTTCGGCAGCTTGCCGGCGCCGAACAGGAGCAGGACGATCAGAAGGACGATGACCCAATGCCAGACGCTGGAGAATCCCATGACACACGTTTCCTGAACAGGCAGCCCAATGGCGGGGCGGCACTATGGCAGAAAGGTTCCCCTCCCGCAACGATCGGTCGGGTGAAACCGCTCAAACGACTTAAGTGGGTGCACCGGCTGGAAAAACGAAGGCCTGACACAGGTCCATGCACACCGAAACGTGACTTTGTTCGGGGGGCAGGAACTGGCCGGGCATGCGGGAGTGCAGATGCACAGACCCGCCCTTCCCGTCCGGCACGTCGAGGTGGACGAGGCTGGTGCGGCCGAGCAGGCGCGCCGCCATCACCCGCGCCAGGACCGGCAGGTCGCCGGCGGGAACCGTGGCGGCGGGCTGGGCGGACAGCTTCAGCGCCTCCGGGCGGATCAGCACGTCGACGGCGGTGCCGTCGGCGATCTCCGTGGGGATCGGGCCGACCGGCGTGTCCACCGCCCCACCCTGCACGACGCCCGCCAACCGGTTGACCTCGCCGAAGAACTCGGCGGCGAAGGCGTTGACCGGGCGGGTGTAGAGGTCCACCGGGTTGCCGACCTGAACGACCTTGCCGGCGCGCATCAGCGCGATGCGGTCGGCCAGGAACATGGCCTCCTCCGGGTCGTGGGTGACCAGCATGGTGGCCGCGCCGTTCTGCTTCAGCACATGCAGCGTCTCATCGCGCACCTGCTCGCGCAGCCGGGCGTCCAGGCCCGAGAAGGGCTCGTCGAGGAGCAGCACCGCCGGGTTGGGGGCGAGCGCGCGGGCGAGCGCCACGCGCTGCTGCTGTCCGCCGGAGAGGTGGTGCGGGAAGGAATCGGCGTAGCCGGCCATGCCGACCTGCCCCAGCGTCTCCAGCGCGCGCTTGCGCTGCGCCTCGCCGGACAGGGCGGTCAGGCCGAAGCGCACGTTGTCGAGCACCGACAGGTGCGGGAACAGCGCGTAATCCTGGAAGACGAGGCCGACACCGCGGCGTTCCGGCGGCACCGCGCCGCGCTCGTCCGCCACCACCGTGCCACCGATCCGGACGGAGCCGGTCTGCACCGGCTCCAGCCCCGCGGCGATGCGCAACAGCGAGGACTTGCCGCAGCCCGACGGACCGCACAGGCAGACGATCTCCCCCGCCCCGATGGTCACGCTGACGTCGTCGACGGCGACGACGCGCCCGTAGCGGTGGGTGACGGCGTCCAGCGCCAGGGCCTCCACCGCGATGGCAGCGCCGCCGCCCTGCGGACCGAAGGCGTCGAGATGCCGCCCGTTGGTCGGGAGCGTCACGGGCGCGGCCTCGCAGGGGGCGCCCTGCCGCGGGTCGGTCCCACGGCCGAACAGGGCCGACGCCTTGTCGCGCAGCGCGGTGCGCAGGCCGGCCGGCCGGGGTTCGGAAACGGCGTCTCCGGTCGCGGAGAAAGAACGGGCGTCGGTGACGGACGGACGATCCATGGCGGTCCCAGTCTGAAGCGGCCCGGGGGTCGTTTGATGGCGGTCGATTGACCTTAGTACCGGTGCGCCGACCCTGATGCAAATGGTTCTTATTTTCGAGCGTTTCGCTCAGGTATCGGAATCGTCAGTGTTTTCCGATGGTTCCGCGTCCTCCAGCCCGGCCCCGCCGATGCCCAGCAGCACCGGCCGCGAATCGAGCAGGCCGGCGGCGCGCAGATCCTCGACGCCCGGTAGGTCGCGCAGCGTCTCCAGGCCGAAATGGTCGAGGAAATGGTCGGTGGTGATCCAGGTCAGCGGGCGCCCCGGCGTCTCGCGGCGGCGGCCCGGCCGGATCCAGCCGTTCTCCATCAGGATGTCCAGCGTGCCCTTGCTGGTCGCCACGCCGCGGATCGCCTCGATCTCCGCGCGGGTCACCGGCTGGTGGTAGGCGATGATCGCCAGCGTCTCGATGGCGGCGCGGGACAGCTTCTTGGAAACCTCCTCCTCCGGCCGCAGCAGCGGGGCGAGGTCCACCGCCGTGCGGAAGGACCAGCCGGCGCCGGTGCGGATCAGGTTCACCCCGCGCGCCGCGTAATGGACGCGCAGTTCCTCCAGCAGCGCCCGCACGTCGGCGTCGCGGGTCAGCCGCCTTCCCAGCGTCTCCTCGTCCAGCGGGTCTGCTGAGGCGAACAGCAAAGCTTCCAGCAGGCGCAGATCGCGCAACCGCTGCTCGACCTCCTCCGGATTCTCGATTTCCTGGATCATGCCGTCGGGTCCGCTCATTCCTCGTCGCCCTGCTCATGCCGGCGCGATGCCCGGCGGACGTAGATGGGGGAAAAGGCACCGTCCTGGCGAAGCTCCACACGGCCCGCCTTGGCCAGCTCCAGCGTCGCCGCGAAATGGGCGGCCAGCGCCGAGCGGGTCAGCAGCCCGCCGCGCACGCCGTCCGGCAGGAAACTCGACAGGGTGGCCCAGTCCGGCATGCGGCCCAGCAGCTCGGACAGGCGGCGCACCGCGTCCTCCAGTGAATAGAGGCGCACCGGCTCGATGTGCAGGACGCCGCCCTCCTGCCGCTTCTTGTGCTCGCCGTAGGCCTTCAGCAGGTCGTAGAGCGTCACCTGGAAGACCGACTTGCGCAGGATGTCGAGGTCCTCCGGAGCGCCGCGGGCGAAGCGGTCCACCCCGAGCTGCGGGCGGGCGAACAGTTTGGCCGCCGCCCCCTTCATCGCCTCCAGCCGCTGGAGCTGGAAGGCCAGCGCCGCCGCCATGTCCTCGCCCGAGGGCTCCTCGTCCTCGACCTCCGGGATCAGCAGGCGGGACTTCAGGTAGGCCAGCCACGCCGCCATGACGAGATAGTCCGCCGCCAGCTCCAGCCGCACCTTCCGCGCCTCGGCGATGAAGGCGAGATACTGGTCGGCGAGCTGGAGGATGGAGATCTTCGTCAGGTCCACCTTCTGCTCGCGCCCCAGCGCCAGCAGCATGTCGAGCGGCCCTTCGAACCCGTCCAGGACGAGGACGAGCTGTTCCGCCGGGGTGACGGCCTCGGGGGCCTCGTCCTCGTGATCCGGGAGATTCCTGCCGACCATGCCGTCAGTTGCCGCTGAGGATGCGGATCAGCTCGATCATGTAATCGACCGGCGGGCCGAGGACCCAGGAGAAGACGCTGAGGTCCATGCCAAGCTCCCGCCCGATGAAGGGCAGCAGGAAGAAGGCGCCGATCAGGATCAGCATGCCGTACTTCTCCAGCCGGGCCAGGGGGAAGGCCAGCGCGTCGGGCAGGATGCCGACCGCCACGCGCCCGCCGTCAAGCGGCGGCAGCGGGATCATGTTGAAGACCATCAGCACGACGTTGACGAGGACCGACACCTCAAGCGCGGCGCGGACCCACAGCTCAGTCGCCCCGCCCTGCGGGCTGGTGAAGCCCCAGATGATCGCGGAGACCAGCGCCAGGACGAAATTCACCCCCGGCCCGGCCAGCGCCACCCACACCATGTCGCGGCGCGGGTGGTGCAGACGCCCGAAATTCACCGGGACCGGCTTGGCCCAGCCGAAGACGAAGCCGGTGGTGAAGTACATCACCGCCGGCAGAACCACCGTGCCCAGGGGGTCGATGTGGCGGATCGGGTTCAGGGTCACCCGGCCCAGCCGCCACGCCGTGTCGTCGCCGCGCCACATCGCCACGAAGCCGTGCGCCGCCTCGTGCATCGTGATGGCGAGGATCGCGGGGATGGCGACCGCAAAGATCATCGGTATGCGGTCGATAAGACCTTCCAGCACGCGCATCTCTCCCGTTGCGCCCCCCGGAGTCGCCGGGGAAGCCTGAGCATGGCTCTAAACCTGGGGAGTTCCCAGCAATTCCGCCAGACGCGCCCGCAGGTCGTCGGCGTCCACCGGCTGCGCCGGCCCGCGCAGCGCCTCCGCCCGCGCCCAGCGTCGGACGGCCTCCCCGCTCATCGCCGGGACGCCCTCGGCCACCGCCACCATCTCCTCCATCGCGCCGTTGCAATGGAGCACGACGTCCAGCCCGGCCACCAGGACCGCTTCCGCGCGGCCGCGCATGCCGCCGGCCAGCGCGCCCATCGACAGGTCGTCGCTGAACAGCAGCCCGCCGAAGCCGATGGGGGCGCCGCGCACGACGTCGCGCACCACGATTGCCGACGTGCTGGCGGGCTGGTCCGGATCGATGGCCTTCAGCACCACATGGGCGACCATGCCCAGCGGCATGTCGGCCAGGGCGCGGAAAGGCGCGAAGTCGGTGGCCTCCAGCGCCGCGCGCGGGGCGTCCACCACCGGCAGCTCTGCGTGGCTGTCGGTAAAGGCCCGGCCATGGCCGGGCAGATGCTTGACCACCGGCAGCACGCCGCCGGCCATCAGCCCCTCGCAGGTCGCCCGCGCCAGATCGGCCACGCGGGCCGGATCGCCGCAGAAGGCGCGGTCGCCGATGATGTCGTGGGCGCCCTCCACCGGCACGTCGCAGACCGGGGCGCAATCCACCGTCACGCCGCAATCGGCCAGCATCAGCGCCAGCAGCCGGGCGTTGATCCGGGCGGCCTCCCGCCCGGCGGCGATGTCGCGGGCGGCGAGATCGCCGAAGGCGCGCATCGCCGGAAAGGCCGGCCAGTGCGGCGGGCGCATGCGGGCGACCCGTCCCCCCTCCTGGTCGATCAGCACGGGG
This sequence comes from Azospirillum brasilense, assembly GCF_005222205.1. Classification (NCBI taxonomy): domain Bacteria; kingdom Pseudomonadati; phylum Pseudomonadota; class Alphaproteobacteria; order Rhodospirillales; family Azospirillaceae; genus Azospirillum; species Azospirillum brasilense. Next base: position 611,359 of record NZ_CP032346.1, read on the forward strand.
GCGTCGGCGCGGCCCACCGCCGCGCGCATCTCCGCCACCAGCGCGCGGACCTGCTCCGGCGTGTCGCAGTTGCGCCGGAACAGGATGAAGCCCAGCGGATCGGCGTCGCGGAAGAAGGCGCGCTCGTCCGCGGTCAAGGCGGTGCCGGCGGCGCCGAACACCACCGCACGATGGGGTCCGGACGCGTTTCGGGCGTTCGGCAGAACCGGATCAGGGACGGACAACCACACACCCCACATTCTGGGACTTGAGCTGGGCGCAGACCGACTTGGCGCGCTCCTCGTCGAGGCCGACGCCCTGGATGCGGTAGAAGATGCCCTTCTCGCCCAGATCGGCCTTGGCCACCTGCATGGACAGACCGCCGAGCGCCGCGCCGTAGCGGCTGGTCAGGCGCTTCCATTCCGTCGAGGCCTCGGCCTCGCTGCGCACCGCGGCAAGCTGGACGCGCCAGTTCCCACCGCCCGACGCCTTGGCCGGAGCGGGCGCCGGTTGCGGAGCCGGGGCGGCGGCCACCGGCGGCGCGGGCTGCGGCTTGGGCGCCGCGGCCGGCGGAGCCTGGGGCGGCGTCTGGGCCTGCGGCGGAGCCGGCACCGGCTTGGCCGCGGGCGGCGGGGCCGCCTTGGGGGCCGGGGCCGCCGGTGCCGGGGCCGCCGGTGCCGGGGCCGGAAGCGCGGCGACAGCGGGCGGCGGGGCCGGAGAAGCGGCCGGCGGCGGGGGCGCGGCCCCCTCCCCGTCCTGGCGCGGCACCGTGGTGGTGGAGCCCGGCGGGGGCGGCGGCAGCTGGGCCACCGCGGGCGCCTCCGGCAGGGTCGGCGACGGCGGCACCTGGGGGGCCACGACCGGCCGCGGCAGCGGCTCCTCCGGCGGCGGCAGCAGGCGCTCGATCTGCGATTTCGACCCGCGGTCGTTCAGCCGCTCGTAGACCAGCTTGTCCTGGTGCGGCACTTCCATGCCGCCGGGCTGCTCCGGACGGGCCTTGGTCGGCGCGCTGTCGGCCATCAGCAGCGGCGGACCGCCGTCCGGCGTGCTCTGCCCCTTGCCGCTGTAGACCACGACGATCGCGCCGGCGAAGGCAACGATGCCGACCACGGCCAGACCGAGGCCGAGCAGACCGCGCCGACCTCCCCGCTGCGGCGGCGTGCCGTAGGGATCGCTGGCGTGGTTGACATCGCCCTCGTACCTCATGACCGCATTTCCTCCACCGGCTCGACGCCCATCACGGCGAGGCCGGAGGCGATCACCGTGGCGACCGCGCTGACCAGCGCCAGACGGGCCACCGTCACCTCCTCGTCGCCGTCGATCAGGAAGCGCAGGCTGGTGTCGTCGCGGCCCTTGTTCCACAGCGCGTGGAAGTCGCTGGCGAGGTCGTACAGGTAGAAGGCCACGCGGTGCGGCTCATGCGCCTCGGCGGCGGACTCGACCAGGCGCGGCCAGGTCGCCATGCGCTTGGCCAGCGCCATCTCCTCCTCGCTGTCGAGACGGGCGAGGTTGGCCTTGGCGGCCAGGGCCGCCAGCGACAGGTCGGCCCCCGGCAGCGCCGTCGCGGCGTGGCGCAGGACCGAGCGGCAGCGGGCGTGGGCGTACTGCACGTAGAAGACCGGGTTGTCCTTCGACTGCTCGACGACCTTGGCAAAGTCGAAGTCCAGCGTCTGGTCGTTGCGGCGGGTCAGCATGATGAAGCGAACGACGTCGCGGCCGACCTCCTCGATCACGTCGCGCAGCGTCACGAAGGTGCCGGCGCGCTTGGACATCTTCACCGGCTCGCCGTTCTTCATCAGATGGACGAGCTGGCACAGCTTCACGTCCAGCGACGCCTTGCCCTCGGTGATCGCCGTGGTCGCCGCCTGCATGCGCTTGACGTAGCCGCCATGGTCGGCGCCCCACACGTCGATCTGCAGGTCGAAGCCGCGGCGGTGCTTGTCGTAGTGATAGGCGATGTCGTTGGAGAAGTAGGTGAAGGACCCGTCCGACTTCTTCAGCGGGCGGTCGACGTCATCGCCGAAGTCGGTGGACTTGAACAGGGTCTGCGGGCGCGGCTCCCAGTCGTCGGGCTTCTTGCCCTTCGGCGGCTCCAGCACGCCGACATAGATCAGGCCGCGGTCCTCCAGCGCCTTCAGCGCCGTGTCCACCGCCCCGGCCTTCACGAGCGCGCGCTCGGAGCTGTAGACGTCCATGTGGACGCCGAGGACGCCGAGGTCCTCCTTGATCCATTCCATGATCGTGGCGATGGCGAAGTCGCGGCAGGCCGGCAGCCAGTCGGCCTCGTCCGCCCCGACCCACTTGTTGCCGTCGCGCTCGGCCAGGGCCTGCCCGACCTCCTTCAGATACTCGCCCGGATAGAGGCCCGCCGGAATCTCGCCGATGTCCTCGCCCAGCGCCTCGCGGTAGCGCAGGAAGGTGGAGCGGCCCAGCACGTCGACCTGGGCGCCGGCGTCGTTGATGTAATATTCACGGGCGACGGCGTAGCCGGCCTTCTCGAGCAGCGCGGCCAGCGCGTCGCCGAAGACGGCGCCGCGGCCATGGGCCGCGTGCAGCGGGCCGGTGGGGTTGGCCGACACGTATTCGACGTTCACCGGGCGCTGACCGCCCAGCGTGCTCTCGCCATAGGCGGTGCCGGTGGTCAGCACGTCGCGGATGCGGTCGCGCCAGACATCGGCCGTCAGGCGCAGGTTCACGAAGCCCGGACCGGCGATCTCGGCGCTCGCCACGTCGGGGCGGGTCTTCAGCTTCGCCACCAACAGCTCGGCCAGCGCGCGGGGCGGCTTGCCCGCCGGCTTGGCCAGGATCATCGCCGCGTTGGTCGACAGGTCGCCGTGCGCCGCCTCGCGCGGCGGCTCCACCGTCAGGCGCGCGGTGTCGAGCCCCGCCGGGATCTGGCCCTCGGCGGCCAGCTCGTCCAGCAGCTTGCGGATGTCGTTCTCGAAGACCTTGAAGATGTTCATCGTTTCAATTCTTGCTTTAGGTCTGGGCTGGCTGGGTCTTAGCCGTTCTGTCTGGGCCGTTCAGGTCTGGCCGTTCAGGTCTTGGCGTCCATGTCGAACAGGCGGGCGTATTCGGCGAGCGCGTAGCGGTCGGTCATCCCGGCGATGTAGTCGGCGACCAACCGCGCCAGCACCGTCCGGTCCGCCTGCCCGCCCTGCTTCACGACATCCTCCTGCCATTGCGTCGGCAGGGTGTTCGGTTCGGCCATGAACAGGTCGAACAGGGCGGTGACCACCCGCTTGCACTTGCTCATCTCCCGGTTCACCCGGTAATGGCGGTACATGCGCTGTTTCAGGAAGGCGCGCAAGGGCCGCTGCGCCTCGACCATCGCCGGGGAGAAGCTGACCACCGCTTCCGGCAGGGCGCGCAGTTCGGCGGCGCTGCCCGGACGGTGGCGGTCCAGCCGCTCCCGCGTCTCGGCCAGCAGGTCGACGATCATGTTGTTGATCATCCGCCGGATCGTCTCGTGGATCAGGCGGGACCGCTCCAGCCCCGGATAGCGGTCGCAGACCTGTCGCACCACCGGGCCGACCAGCGGCAGCTCCGCCACCTCGTCCACCGTGAACAGGCCGGCGCGCAGCCCGTCGTCGATGTCGTGGTTGTTGTATGCGATGTCGTCGGCCAGCGCCGCCACCTGCGCCTCGGCGCCCGGGTTGGTGTGAAGCTCCAGGTCCCAGCGCTCCTGGAAGGCGGCCAGCGTCGTCGGCAGCGTTTCACCGTCACGGAGAGGCAGCAGCGGGCCGTTGTGCTTGACCACGCCCTCCAGCGCTTCCCAGGTCAGGTTCAGCCCGTCGAAATCGGCGTAGCGCCGCTCCAGCATCGTCAGGATGCGCAGCGTCTGGTCGTTGTGGGCGAAGCCGCCGTAGGGCGCCATGCAGGCGTTCAGCGCGTCCTCGCCGGCGTGGCCGAAGGGGGTGTGGCCGAGATCGTGGGCGAGCGCCACCGCCTCCGCCAGATCCTCGTTCAGCCCGAGCGCACGGCTGATCGAACGGGCGATCTGCGCCACCTCCAGGCTGTGGGTCAGGCGCGTGCGGAAATAGTCGCCCTCGTGATACACGAAGACCTGCGTCTTGTATTTCAGCTTGCGGAAGCCGCCGGAATGCACGATGCGGTCGCGGTCGCGCTGGAAGCACGAGCGCGTCGGGCTTTCCGGCTCCGGGAACAGCCGGCCGCGCGCGTGTGCGGGGTCGCAGCCATAGGGCGCCGGGCGATCCTGGGAGAAGTCCGCCGTCATGGCGCGGACACTACCGACGCAAACCGCGCTGTGCAACGGCGAAGGCGGAGACCCGCCGAGACATCCGGCAGCCGCCTCCAGGCAAACCGCAGGTCAGGCATGAGATCGCCGGACATGCCTTTGACGAAAGGCGGACACACCCTTACATTCGTCATCGTGTCGTCTGTCCCGCGAAACTCCGAGGTCCGTCCCATGCCCGACACCGCCCTTCCCGCCACCGCGCAAGAGGGTGCGCGCGTTCTGACCGTGTCCGACAGCGCCGCCAAGCGCGTCGCCTTCCTGATCGAGCACGAGGGCGACCCGGCCCTGATGCTGCGCCTGACCGTGTCGGGCGGCGGCTGCTCCGGCTTTCAGTACGGCTTCGCCTTCGACGCCACGGCGAACGAGGACGACCATGTCTTCGAGAAGAACGGCGTGAAGGTCGTCACCGACGACGTCTCGCTGGACCTGCTCGCCGGCTCCACCCTCGACTATGTCGAGGACCTGATGGGGGCCGCCTTCCAGATCAAGAATCCGAACGCCACGGCCTCCTGCGGCTGCGGCAACTCCTTCGCCGCTTGACGGTTCCTTTTTCCCCCGGCCTTTGCCGAACAAGAAGAACACGACGTGAAGATCGCCACCTGGAACGTCAATTCGGCGAAGGCCCGCCTTCCGCTGATCACCGACTGGCTGCGCGCGGAGTCCCCGGACGTCGCGCTTCTCCAGGAGATCAAGTGCGAGACCGCGGCCTTTCCCCGCGCCGCCTTCGAGGAGTTGGGCTATCACGTCACGCCGGTGGGGCAGAAATCCTACAACGGCGTGGCGTTCCTCTCCAAGGCGCCGCACGAGGACGTGCTGACCCGCCTGCCCGGCGAGCCGGAGGACGAGCAGGCCCGCTATGTCGAGGCCACGGTGGCCGGCGTGCGCATCGCCTCGCTCTATCTGCCCAACGGCAATCCGCTCGGGACGGAGAAATTCGCCTACAAGCTCCGCTGGATGGACCGGCTGCACGCCCACGCCCGCGGCCTGCTGGCGCAGGAGATCCCCTTCGTTCTGGGCGGCGACTACAACATCATTCCGGAGCCGCGCGACGTCTTCGACCCGGTGGCCTTCGCCGGCGACGCCCTGTTCCAGCCCGAATCGCGGGCGAAGTTCCGTGCCCTGTTGAATCTGGGCCTGACCGAAGCCTACCGCGCCCTTCACGACGACGACCACGCCTACACCTTCTGGGATTATCAGGCGGGCTGCTGGCCGCGCGACCTGGGGTTGCGCATCGATCACTTCCTGCTGTCCCCGCAAGCCGCCGACCGTCTGGTGGAGTGCCGCATCGACCGCCGCCCGCGCGGTGCGGAAAAGGCGTCCGACCACACGCCCGTCCTTCTCCACCTGCGCGACGGATCAGACATTTCTTAAATTTTTTCACGCATCCTCAAGGCCGACTCGGAAACCGAGCAAGCGTCCATCCGCGGGGAGAGGCGGCAAAACGATGGTCTGGGGACAGGACAGCGGGCGCAGAGCGATCGAAGAGTTGCTGACGGCCATCGAGCAGCAGGCCGGTGAGGCGGTCGCCCTGGGAGAGCGCGCGCAGCGGGACATCGAGGAGGACCGTTTCTCCTCCTTCCTCGGCTTCCGCCGGAAGGTGGAGGAGGTGCGCGCCCTCGTCGCCTTGACGGAAGAGCGCCTGACGACCGTCAACACGGCCAAGCTGGCCGACCTGCGCACGGAGTTCGAGCGGATCGACCTGTTGCTGACCGGCCTGCTGGCCCGCGCCACACGGAACTACTTCGAACGGATGCGGGACGATCAGGCGCTTCCCATCGGCGCGCGCGACCTGTTCGAACCGGAGTTGAAGATCATCGAGGAGATGCGCAGCAAGCTGGACCGCCCGCATTACGCGGGCCGCGTGTCGGCCACGGTGATCGAGGATCTGGAAGCGACCGGCGCCATGATCCGCAAGGTCATCAGCCGTGCCTCCAGCCTACCCGATTTTTCCGACGCCCCGACGCCGCCGAAACCGACGAAGCGGCTCTCGAACCTGGGCCGCCCGATCCGCATGTGAGCCGTCCGCCTCGAAGCAACGTATTTCCGCCGCGACGGGCATCAAAAGCGAGTTGACCGACGACGTATGACACGGCATGTTCCCCCCGCTTCCGACCGCGACCAAGCGGTGCGCCGGCAACCGACGTCGGTTATTGGGGGAGTAAGGGGACAAGGGTAAACTTGATCCCCAGGCGTTCAAGGGTAAGCCCTTGAAAACGCTGATTGGATGGGTGGCCGAGCGGTTTAAGGCTCCAGTCTTGAAAACTGGCGTGGGGGCAACCCCACCGTGGGTTCGAATCCCACCCCATCCGCCATCCGGCTTTCCACAGCCGTCCACGGCGATCCATAAAAGCCTTGAAAGATAAGGCTTTTGCATCTCCCCCTTATCCATATGCGTCCACCGCCAACCACCGCAATCCGCTGTAGGATGGTGGGTAATGTGGTGGGTGCACGATAGGCAGGGTGCCGGACCAGGGCCGAAGCCGGGCTTCTACCCACCAAAACCCTACCCACCAAAAAGCCACCGCACCCACCAACCACAGCGTAACTCGTTGTTATGGAGGGGAAATTGCCGAAGACGGCTGCCGGGCTCACGGCCCGCAAGGTCGCGACGGTTAAGGTGCCGGGCATGTTTGCCGATGGCAACGGTCTGTACCTCCAGGTGACCGCGACCGGCGCGAAAACGTGGATTTTCCGCTACGGCTTCGCCGGCCGGCGGCGCGAGATGGGGCTGGGCTCCGCCAAGACGGTGACGCTCGCCAAGGCTCGCGACGAGGCGCAGAAGAAGCGGGGACTGCTTGCTGAGGGAATCGATCCATTAGAGGCGAAGGCCCAACAGGAGGCCAAGCAACGTCTCGCCGCCGTCCGGTTGACCAGCTTCCGCGAGTGCGCTGAAGCTTACATCAAGGCGAATCGACCTGGATGGTCCAACGACAAGCACGCGGCCCAATGGGAAAGCACATTAGCAGCCTATGCCTATCCAGTGCTGGGTGACCTTCCTGTTGCCGAGATCGACACCACGCTCGTGCTGAAGGTGCTGGAAGCGATCTGGACCACCAAGACCGAAACCGCCAGCCGCGTGCGCGGCCGGATCGAAGCGGTTCTCGACTATGCCAAGGTCCGGGGCCATCGAACCGGCGAGAACCCGGCCCGCTGGAAAGGGCACCTTGACCTGATTTTGCCCGCCAAGGCGGCGGTGGCACGAGTAGAGCACCATCCTGCCCTCCCTTATCCTGAGATGCCGGCTTTCTGGCCGAAGCTCCAGGCTCAGGACGGCATGGGAGCCCGTGCGCTTGAGTTCTGCATCCTGACGGCCGCACGCTCTTCCGAGGTGCTGGGCGCGCGCTGGGGCGAAATCGACATTAAAGCAAAAGTCTGGACCATCCCAGCCAATCGCATGAAGGCCGGTTCTGAACACCGCGTCCCTCTGAGCACGCCCGCCATCGCCCTGCTGCGCAAAATGGCCGCGATTCGCACCGGCACCAGCCCAAACGATCTGGTGTTCCCTGGCCAGCGCGACGCGCGCCCGCTGTCCAACATGGCAATGGCGATGGTGTTGCGGCGCATGACGCTTGATGCCACGCCACATGGCTTCCGCTCGACCTTCCGCACTTGGGTAGCGGAGCAGACCCGCTTTCCTGATGCCGTTGCCGAGGCCGCGCTCGCCCACACCATCGACGACAAGGTGGTTGCCGCCTACCAGCGGGGCACAATGCTGGAGAAGCGACGCGAGTTGATGGAAGCGTGGGCGCACTTCTGCACCGTCGTGGACGCCAAGACGGCACTGCTGGACCGCCGCAGCACGAAACGCAGCGCGCGCTGACCCTCACCACAACAGCACCATTGTGCCTTAGCTGTAACAACACTCACCACAGGCGCGGCTAGGATTGGCCGTTGAACGCCGGGTCCCTGCCCCGGCCCGCCGCGCCGCTTCACCCAGCAGGAACGCCCGCAGGGGGGCATACCCATGGAAACCACGCCCGAAAACGGGACAGATCATACCGGTACCGTCAGCCCGTATTCCGCCGATGAAATCGCGGAGATCATCAAGGCACTGAACGTGTGTCCCGACGATCCAGCAGCCCATTCCACGGTTCACAGGGTCGAAGAGGCTGCCCGGTTGTTCAACGGGTTCAGCGGAAGGGGAAATGGGCCTGATCTGAACAGGCCACCAGGGCTGCGAAAAGCAACATCGGAGATAGCTGATGTTGAGATGCGGCTGACAAATATTGCCTTTCAGTTGGATGAATTGCGAAGTTTCGTTTTTGGCCTTCATCCCGACGTGCGTCGTCATGTTGATGACCGCCGCATTTTCAAATTGGCAGAGGAAATACACTCTGCTCTTGGGAATATAAAACCGCCACAGGAACACCGCACCAGACCAACTTCAGAAGCGGAGTTGGCTTTCATTGATCGTATCGCGAGTATCTGGGAGGAGGTAACCGGCAAGGACGCACGAGCCGGACGCAACCCAGGAAACGGAAAACTTGGGCCATTCGCCCGCTTTGTTTTCTCAGCTCTTGCGCCAGTGAAAAAAGATCAGATGTGGGCGAAGAGCTCGACAGATAAGAAACCCCTCACGCCAGGGGCCGTATATCAACTAATACGTGAATGGCGAGGTGGAAGTACGGCTCTTCCCCACAGATAATTCCTGATGGGCGGCTAATCTTCCAACGCAAGGCCGATTGTCCACGTCGAGATTAGACGCCCTCCCTGATAGCCCCTCAGCCGCCCACGATGATCCGCAGCAAGTCCACTCTTGTTGCGGAGTTTTCGCGTGAAGCCCATCTCCAGCCTCGACCCCCGTGACATTCTCCCCAGTGCGCTCTATGCGGCGGCGCCTTCCCTCACCGAGCCCGTCGCCATGACCGTGCCGCACGCCGTCCAGTTCTCTGGAATTGGGCGTTCGAGGCTTTACGAACTGATGAACGCGGGCCAGATTGAAGCCGTTAAAGCCGGCAACCGCACGCTGGTCCTCACGGCTTCGATCCGAGCCTATCTCGCCGACTTGCCCGCCGCCTTCCCGAAGCGGGAGGGTTAGGGATGCGCCGCCTGCCCTACTTTATCCGCCGCCGGGTGAAGGCGGTGGTGGTGTGGCTCGGCATGAGGGGCCTGATCCCGTTGAGGGTGGGCGACTGGCTCATCCAGCGCGGGGGGCTCAGCGATGCGTGAGCCCATGCACCCCAACTCGTTGGGGCTGATCGCGCCGAAGCTGGCGAGGCTGTTGCCCGTCCTGGGGTCCGACAAGCCGGGCGAGGTGGTCAACGCCGCCGCCGCAATCAGCCGCACGCTGGCCGCCGCTGGCACCGACTGGCACGACCTTACCGCCCTGCTCACAGCAGCACCTGCCCCGCCGCAGGGCATTACCCCACACCAGGGGGCCACACCCCAGTCGCGTCCGGGGTCTGTCACCTCGTGGGGTGCCGCCCACCGGCTGTTGGAGAATCCCGCCCTGCTGAACGATTGGGAGCACGGTTTCGTCTCATCCGTCCTGAGCCAGATGGTGGCCGGCAAGCGGCTTTCCGGGAAACAAGCCACCACCCTCATGCGGATTTACCGCCAGCGCCATAGAGGTGGGCGATGAGCCTCGACGCCTCGAAGCTGGTCTGGCGGCACTCTCAGGCGACCGGTAGCGCCCGCGTGGTTCTGCTGGCGCTGGCCGACCATGCCAACGAAGCCTTCGAAGCATGGCCGTCCCAGGCCACGCTTGCCGGTATGGCGAAGGTGACCGACCGTCAGGTGCGCAAGGCGCTGCGCCGGTTGGTGGAGTTGGGGGAAATCACCCCCATCAGAACCGGGCCACGCGGGGTGACCGTCTACCGCATCACCTGCGGAGCCCCTGAAGCTGGCACCCCACCCCGGCGGGAGCTCCGACCCCGGAACTCCAGTTCCACCCGGAACCCCAGTTCCACCCTGGAACTCTAGCTCCGCCCACCCTGGAACTCCAGTTCCGGTCACCCCGGAACCCCAGTTCCGACGAACCATCAAGAACCACCAATGAACCATCATACAGGGAGCGTGGGCCTAGGGTGGGGGCTGCCAACGGCAACAGCACCAGCGCTTCGCCTCTCGGTCAGGCCCACCCGTCCGCTGCGTCTGGCAGCCAACCCCATCGGGCCGGGGCAGCCTCCCGGAAGAAGGTCGGGCCGGCGGGGACCGACGCGGCCTTTGCCGAGTTCAAGGACCGCTACCCGAGCCGGGCACCCCACGCCAATCCGGTCAAGCCGGCACGTGAGGCTTTCGCCGCCGCGGTCAAGCGCGGAGCCGATCCAGAAGCGATCATCCGTGGCGCCGAGAACTACGCCATGGCCGTGGACCAGCAGGGGACGGACCCCCGCTACGTCGCGCAGGCCAAAACGTGGCTGCATCAAGAGCGCTGGACCGAATACCAGCGCCGGCCCGATCCGGTCCGGCGGGACGATGGGCTGTGCTGACCATGACCCTTGCTGAACGCCTTCTCGAACACGGCATCCGCCTCCCCTCCTACGGCCAGGGCGGGCACAAGATTGTCTGCCCGCAGTGCAGCCACACCCGCCGCCACAAGGCCGACCCCTACCTGTCCGTGACGGTGGACGACGATAGCGGCGCCGTCTGGAACTGCCACCATTGCGGCTGGACCGGCAACGTGGGCGCCCAGGATCATGACGCCCCTGTCCCGAGCCCCCGGCCCCGCAAGCCGAAGCCGGTCAAGCCGGCCTTCACGCCCGGTACCTTGCCGGAGGGAATGGTGGAGTGGTTCGCCAACCGCGGCATCAGCCGCGCCACCCTGGAAGCCGCGGGCGTCACCCGCGTCCAGACCTGGATGCCCGGCTGCGCGCCCGGCGCCACGGTCGGCGCCATCGCCTTCCCCTACCGCCGGAACGGCGAGGTGGTCAACGTGAAGTACCGGACCCGTGGCAAGCGGTTCAGGCAGGAAAAGGACGCGGAGAAGGTCTTCTACAACCTCGACGGCATTGCCGGAGCCAGGGAAGCCATCATCGTAGAAGGCGAGATCGACGCCCTGAGCCTGCTCGAAGCCGGGTTCGTCAACGTCCTGTCCGTGCCCGATGGCGCCCCGCAGCGGGTGAGGGAAGGCGACATCGACCCCGAGGACGATGCGAAGTTCGCCTACGTGTGGAACTGCCGCACTGAGCTGGCAGGGGTGGAGAAGATCGTCATCGCCACCGATGCGTACGGGCCGGGCAAGGCGCTGGCCGAGGAACTGGCCCGCCGCTTCGGTCGGGAACGCTGCTTGCGAGTCGAATGGCTGGCCGCCGATGGAAACCCGCGCAAGGACGCCAACGAGGTGCTGGTGAACGATGGTCCCGTCGCCCTGCGGGATGCCATTGCGAGCGCCAAGCCGTGGCCGATCCGCTCCCTTCACGACGCCGACGACTTCCGGGAAGCGGTTCTGAGCCTCTACCGCGACGGGCGGCAGCGGGCGCGCTCCACCGGCTGGACGAGCCTCGACCCCTACATGACCATCCGGGAAGGCGAACTGTCGGTGGTGACCGGTATCCCCAACAGTGGCAAGTCGGAGTTCATCGACGCCCTGATGGTCAACCTCGCGTGCGATCACGGATGGCGGTTCGCCGTGTGCAGCTTCGAGAACCCGCCGGACGAGCATCTGTCCAAGCTGGCCGAGAAGTACACCATGACGCCCTTCTGGGATGGGCCGCGCCCCCGCATGACTGAAGCCGTGCTGGCCCGCACCCTTGATGTGCTGCGGGAGCGCTTCTTCTTCATCCGGGCCGACGATGTGGCCCCGACGCTGGACTGGGTGCTGGAGGCCGCCGCCGCCGCGGTGATGCGCTACGGCATCCGCGGGCTGGTCATCGACCCGTGGAACGAGATTGAGCACCACCGGCCCGCCAACATGACCGAGACGGAATACGTCAGTCATGCCCTCGGCATGATCAAGCGGTTCGCGGCGCGGCATGGCGTGCATGTGTGGCTCGTGGCGCACCCGGCGAAGATGCAGCGGGAGGCAGGGAAGTTCCCGGTGCCCACCCTTTACGACATTTCCGGGTCCGCCAACTTCGCGAACAAGGCCGACCTGGGGGTGGTGGTGTATCGTGTTCCCGAAGCGTACCCGCCCCGCACCGAAATCCACATTCGCAAGTGCCGCTTTAAGTCGGTGGGCCGCCTGGGCATGGTAACGCTGGCCTACGACACGGTGACGGGGCGGTATTCCGACATATCCGAACTCCCCGCCTCCCGTGACGATGCCGGAACGGAACATGGGAGTGGCAGGCGACCCCGCTGGGGCGGCGATGATTGACGGCGGCTTCGGTCCCTTCGTCCGCAATCTCGACCCCGCCGAGCGCGCCGCCCGATCCCGTGCGCTGGCCGCGCTGGTGGCTGTGCTCCACCGTCTGGAACGCGATGCCCAGGCTGCGGACGAGGCGCTGGCCCTGTTCGACGCCCTGCCGGCCCGCCCGCGGCGCCGCGCACTCTCCGCCTACGCCGCTATTCACGCAAACCACCACGCCGCCCGCTGACCCGGCACGGGGCATCAGGGACGGGTGCCGGGCTTGACCCCTTGCACGTTGCCGGTCCGGGGCTCCAGCACCAGACGCGCGTCCAGCGCCTCCACCCAGCAGGCCAGCAGGAAGGCGCCCGGCGCCCTCATCCTGGCTTCGTACTTGCCGACCAAGGCATCCGTGACGCCGATGCGGTGCCCAAGCTCGTCTTGCGTAAGGCCCAACTGCCGGCGCCGCGCGATCAACTGCGGCAGCAGATCGCCCGTCCACAGATCATGGTGCCCCGTCACGGCGACACCCGCCCTTCGAGACGGTGGCCGTGGCTCCCCGCGCCGTCCTGCGGCCCATCATGCAGCACAAAGGGGCCCCGCCCGTCGCCAAGGTCGATGTTGACGATCAGCACGCCATCGGAAGACGGCTGCTCCTTCGGCGGAATGTAGCCGGCCCGGTTCGCCAAGTCCTTGCTGGCCTCCAAGCGCACGTACTCTGATTTCGCCATGTCGCCCAGGAATTCGATGTTGGCGAGCGCCTTGATGCCTCGCTGCTTCATCGCGTCACGTACACGCCGGTCCAGTTCCTCCTGAACGTGCGGCTTCCGCAGCGCCAGCGAAAGGGCTTCCCGGCGCATTTCAGCGCTTTGGGCTGCGTCGGTGATGGTGCGTGCGCCGTGTACCAAGGCGTCGAGTGCAGCGCTCAGTTTGGGCGATATTTTGCGGTGCCGAGGCCGTTTCTGTTCCATGTTCGCTGGACCGGAACCGGGCTTGGCGGGCAGCATGCTCATGCGTTCCTCCGTCAGCTTCGACACCCCGCACCAGATCGGGAGCGGGGGTATTATACCAGGAAACATCCGACATCGGATGGTTTCTATTGGGTGTGCTTCGGGAAAGTTGGAGGACACCGAACCTTTCGCGGGATTTTTACGTGAGCGATCCCTCCCCCGCGGCAGGGCCGCGGTTTTTGCCCCACCCCCCTCCAAGCCGAAGGATAGGGGGGTGACTTCTGCTGGACCAGCACACAGTGCTGATCGGAGCGGCGCGCCTGTCCCGCACCCCATCCCCTGACCGCAGGCCCGAGACGATGCGATGGTGCATTCGCATGCCGGCATCCAACCTGCGGAAGCATGCCTCTGGCAGTCCATTGGGAGTCCATGGAGTCGCCCCAGGCGTTGGCCGCGGCAGTAGCTCCCCGCCCCGCAGGCCGCAACCAACGTACTCCCCGGCGCTGGCCTAGCAGGGTGCGGAAAAACGAACATATTCCGGCCTTTTTCCTCCGCTGAGGCTGAGAATGCGGGTTTCAGCGGGCGATTTGGTCGGGACGGAGCGTTTTTCCTCGCTCCGAGGCTCCCAGAACCGCCGTTCAGGCGGATTGCGGGCGTGATTATGCCGCAGCCAGCAGCTTGGGCAGGCGGATCAGGTTGTAAGCGGTGGCGGTTAGGGTGAACATCCAACCGACACGGGCTGCTCCGCAATGGCGCGTCTTGCGCAAGCCGGCTCCCTTGATCCAGCCAAAGACCTCTTCGATCCGCTTGCGGACCCGCAGGCTGACGGCGTAGCCGGGATGGCGGGTGGTCCGGCCGTCGATCGCCGAGCGGCGGTTGCTGGTATTTCGGGCAACATGCGGAGCCACGCCCAAGTCGCGCATGTCCGCCACGAAATCCTTGGTGTCGTAGGCCTTGTCAGCGCCGACCGTGATGCGGTGGCGGCCGGGGATGGCCTCGATCATGGCCACCGCCGCCGCACGTTCGGCCAGGCCGCTGGCCGCGGTGAGCCGCACGTCCACCACCAGGGCGTGGCGGTTCTCCATCAGCGCGTGGCCCATGAAGGCCAGCTTCGCCGGCTGGCCGTTGCCCTTGCGGTAGAGCCGCGCCTCGGGATCGCTGGTCGAGGCATGCGTCTCGTTGGACCGCTTCTCGCCATGGAAGTCGCGCTCGCCGTTGCGCCCCGGCCCCGGCGGCTCGCCGCTGCCGTCTTTGGGCCGGAAGCTCTTCACCGACGCCCAGGCTTCGATCAGCGTGCCGTCCACCGAGAAATGCTCGTCCGACAGCAGCGCCTTGACCTTCGGCTGACCCAGCACGGTCGCCAGGAACTTGGCCGCCACATCGCCGGCCAGAAGACGCTCGCGGTTCTTGGTGAACACGGTGACGTCCCACACCGGGGCGTCCATGGACAGGCCGACGAACCAGCGGAACAGCAGGTTGTAATCGAGCTGCTCCATCAACTGGCGTTCCGAGCGCACCGAGTAGAAGGCCTGGAGCAGCAGCGCCCGCAGCAGCTTCTCCGGCGGGATCGAGGGGCGCCCGATCTTGGAGTACAGCCCCTCGAACGCCGGCGACATCACCTCCAGCGCCTCGTCCACGATGGCCCGGATCGCTCGCAGCGGGTGGTTGGCTGGAACCCGCGCCTCGCAGCTCACGTAGCTGAACAGACCCTCGCTGCGTTCGTCCGAACCCCGCATCGTCCCCTCGTCGGTCGCGTTCTTCTCAACCGAAAAGAATCACGACCAACCGCCCGTGCACAGCCCTTTTTCCGCACCCTGCTAATGCCCGCCTAACCCTTGTCAATGCAGGAATTCGGCCTGAAGCTTCACGTTACCACGGAAGCGATCCTAACACAGGTGCTTGGTACGCATCCGGTGAGCGCCGCGGTCAGGCTGGCTTCCAGTTCCAGGGCAGCAGTTCGGGCAGGCGGTTTTGCGGGAGGTCTGCGATGCGGGCCAGCACATTGGCCAGCCACGCCTGCGGGTCAACGTCGTTCAGCTTGGCTGTGGTGATCAGGCCGTACATGATGGCGGCCCGGTGGCCGCCGCGATCGGAGCCGCAGAACAGCCACGCCTTTCTGCCCAAGGCAATCCCGCGCAGGCCGCGTTCGGCGGCGTTGTTCGTCAGGCACAGCCGGCCATCGCCGAGGAAGCGGGTGAAGCCGTCCCAACGGGTCAGCATGTAGTCCATCGCCTTGGCCACGGGGGCATGGCGGGAGAGCCGGGCACGCTCCATCCGCATCCAGCCCTCCAGCGCGGCTACCAGGGCGATGCCGTGCTCCTGGCGGGCCGCCCGCCGCTCGGCCGCCGGCTTGCCGTTCAAGGCGCGCTCGAGATCGAAGAGGGCGTCGATGCGCCTCACGGCCTCCAGCGCCAGCGGTGAGATCGGCGGGGCGTCCTTGCCGCGTCTGGTGTTCGCGGCGATGTCGGCCAACTTGAAGAAGCCGCGCCGGGCATGCGCCCAGCACAGCGCGGCATGGATCGGCCCCGGCCGACGGTCGGGCTCGTACAGCCGGTTGTAGCCGGCGAACGCATCGGCCTGCAGCCAGCCGGTGAAGCCGGCCAAGTGCTGTTCGGGATGCTCGCCCTTACGGTCGCGCGAATAGTGAAACAGCGCCGCCGGTGGGGCTTGGCCGGCGAACGGCCGGTCATCGCGCACATACACCCACAGCCGCCCGGTGTCGGTCTTGCCCTTGGCCAGCACGGGCACCGGCGTGTCGTCTCCATGCAGCCGCCCGGCCGCCATCACATGCGCCGCGATCAGGTCGTGCAGCGGCTTCAGCACCGCGGCGGCGGTGCCCACCTGGTCGGCCAGGGTGGACAGGCTGAGCGGCACGCCCTCGCGCGCGAAGCGTTCGGCTTGCCGGTTCAGCGGCTGATGCTGGCCGAACTTCTCGAACAGAACGGTGGCCAGCAGGTTGGGGCCGGCCCAGCCCCGCGGGGTGGCGTGGAACGGCGCCGGCGGCTGGCTGATCGTCTCGCAGGCCCGGCAGGAGAACCGCTCCCGCACTGTCTGGATCACCTTCCACTGGCGCGGGATCACCTCCAGCGTCTCGGTGATCGTCTCGCCCAGCTTGCACAGCTTGTCCGAGCCGCAGCACGGGCAACTCGCCGGGGCCGGCACAACGACGCGCTCACGCGGCAGGTGGTCGGGAAAGGGCTGGCGCGATGGCCGTTTGCGGGTGAAGGCCGTCACCGCGGTGGTTTTGGCGGCGGCCTGCTCGGCCGCCAGTTCGTCCTCGCTGGCCGTTGCTTCCAGCTCTTCGAGCTGGAACTCCAACTGGTCCAGCAGGCGCGCCTTGCGCTCGGAGCGCGTGCCGTAGAGTTCGCGCCGGAGCTTCTCGATTTCCAGCTTCAGGCTGGCGATCAGCGCCTCGGTGTTCGACGCCATCGCCCTGGCCCGGGCCGCTTCGGCTTCCGCCGCGTCCGCCCGTGCCTCGGCCTGCGCCAAGGCGGCGCGCAAGCGGGCGATGTCGTCGGGCAGGGTGGCGGTCATGGAGCCAGTTTACCTGGGATCGCGCCGTCGAACCGCCGCAATCCCCCCTGAACCGGTCCGTCGATTCACCGTGTCGCAGTCACCCCGCGGTCTCGGGGCGCCAAGTCTTCTGCGGATTGCGCCAGTCGATGCCTTCGAGCAGATAGCCCATCTGCCCGACCGAGATCGATACCGCGCCGTCCGCCGGCGTGGGCCAGATGAAACGGCCCCGCTCCAGCCTCTTCATGAACAGGCAACTGCCCTGGCCGTCATGCCAGATGATCTTCACCAGATCGCCGCGGCGTCCGCGGAAGATGAAGAGATGGCCGCTGTGCGGGTCTTGGGCGAAGCGTTCCTGCACCAGCAACGCCAAGCTCGCCCAGCCCTTGCGCATGTCGGTGTGCCCGGTGGCCAGCCAGACCCGCACCCCGCTCGGCACCGGGATCATGCCAGGGCACCGATGACAGCCGCCGCCAAAGCCGGGTCGACCGGCCCTTCCAGACGCAGGCGTGCCCCGCTGGGCAAGATGACCTCGAGGACCGCCGGGCGCGTGGCCGGCGCGGTCGGAAGCGGCAATGGCCCAGGGGGCTCCACGACCGGCGGTTCGGTTAGGGTCGGCTCCGGCGTGATGGTCACCGCGACGAAGCTGGACGGTTCGGCCACGACGGCCCCCGTGGCCTTCATCAGCCCCCGCCAGCGGTACAGCAGGCTTTCGTGCACGCCCAGCCGGTGGGCCGCCTCCGTCACCACCACGCCGGGGCGGAACGCCTCCTCGACCATCCGTACCTTCTCCGCCGGCGTGTAGGTCCGCCGCCGCTCCGTTCCCGTCAGAACCTCGACCCGCTGGTAAGCCATGACGTTTGCAACTCGTTTGCGTCCGCGCGATGACGCGCCACACAAACCTCAGACGCTGACCCCTACTTTGCCAAGGCGGCGCTCACCGGAGGCGTACCCAGGAACAGGGCGTTCACCGCCGCCAGCGTCGGCGGCGGATTGGCGATGGTGAAGGCGCCATGCACGAGGCTCTCGTAGGCGATCTGAAGGTTGTCGGCACTCTCGTGAGCGTGGCGCAGACCGTCGCGGAAGGCGGAGAGAGACGTGGCGAAGCTCCCCTCGTCGGCCTCGTTCCAGTCATGAGCGAGGTCCGGCTGCGTGTTCGGCTCCGGCGCGATCGCGCCTTCGGTTTCCGCAAGGCCAGCCGCGTGATCGCGCTGTTCATTCTGGATGTTCCGGGTGGTCATGAGGGCCTCTGTTGGTGTCGCCGGTGGGCGGGCCCGCTCAGATATTTTCCACCTTCAGCGCCAGGGAAGGCCCCTGGGAATACAAATCGTCACCGTCACGTTCCAGAGCCGCGCCCGCGGCTTCAGCGAAGCGACACGCGGTGGCGCGGGCAGCACGGCTGCGACTTGGCTATGATGTGGCGGGGGGCAGAGCTGTGGATGTGGCTCATCACCATGGCCGGTGAGCATGTCGCCTCCGGCCCGGCGCGGACCATGGAGGGCGCTCAGGATGCCGCGCTGCGCGCGGCCAAGGCGCATGCCGACGACGGTGGATGGGGCCAACTACTCTGATCCCACGCCTCGAGGTTGCGGTGGTATGCGGGCGCCTGCGGCTCGGTGATGTCCGCAGGCGGGCAACATGGCCCCAACAACATCCGCCTAGCCTCGCCTCAGAGCGCACCGCTCACAGTGCCTGGGCGCCTCTACCGACGCGTCATCGCCCGAAGTGGCTAACGGCGCGGAGGCCGTTCCCCAAGCTGTTCGAGCCGAGGCCGTGAACGAAGCACGGCGCGTTCGCGCAGTCCGAGGCCACTTGGAACAGACCGCCCCGGAGCTGCCGATGCCAATCGGGCATTCATGCCGTCTACCACAGGCGCCCGAACCAACGCGTCGTTTTCGTTATGGCGAGAAAAGCTTCTCGCCTGAATCGCTTAGCCTGCAAGCGTTCTCGCCTGAACTGAAACTTTCTCGCCATACTAGCACAGGAATGTACAGCTCGCCTTGAGGGCGTCACCCTGTGCAGCGTCACACCCCGGTTCTGTCTGGAGGCACGCATGGCACTCGCACGCAAGAAGACCAAGGGAAACCTGCTGCTCGACGACTACTGCTTGGCCGGCACCCCGTTCCGGGTCGCCGACATCTACAATCCCGACAGCCCCGGCGTGTACGTCCGTGAGATGTATGGGCCGCAGCTCGCTGAGTTCCACCGCAAGTTCTTCCTGCTGCCGCTAGACCGCGAGCAGCGCCAGACCATCGGCGCGGTGTGGTCGAGCCACACGGGCGACAGCGAAGGCCGCGGTTTTGGCAAGTCGATGCTGATGTGCGAGGAGAGCCGCCTCGTCAACCGCGACTTCGGCGCCGCGCTGCTGGCATCCTTCGACATCGAGGAGGAGGACATCGCGGCGAACCCGTTCATCGCCGGCTACTGCGGGTTCGCGGAGAACATGAACATCAAGACCTTCCCCGCCGCCCTGCTGGAAGGCGTGGTGTTCGCCCTGCGCTGCGACCACGGCGGGCACAACGTCCACCGCGAGCTGCGCCGCCGCGCCGCCGCCCAGCTGGGCGCGGAAGCACCCTACGAGGCCGAGGCGATCAAGAAGGCCCTGGTGCAAGCCCTCTCCGGTTACAAGAACCTGCCCATCCAGCTCACCCAGCGTCAGGTTGCCGGGTTCCTCGACGCGCTCTGCCACGACGACACCGAGGCCTTGGCGGACTACGTGCGGGAGCGGATCGGACCGCGGATCAAAGCGTCATTGGGCTTCCACTTCGTCCATATCTTCAACGCCTTCGCCAAGATCGCCGGCATCGTCCACGTGGTCTTTTTCGTGGACCAGGTGGAGAATTTCGCGAAGTGGGCCCGCCACCAAGGCCGCGACGTACGCATCCTGCGGGAGTCGATGTGCCAGACCTCGCCGACCGCGGACATGGCGTCCTTCGTGTTCCAGATGCACATGAACGCGCAGCGCGAGCTGGAGCCGATCTGGCACGCGGAGCACCTGCCCTCCCTCGACTACGCCGTGGCGCTCAACCAACCCCGCGTCGTTGACCTGAAGGGGCTGTCGACCGCCAACCACGCCCGCCGTCTCACCGCGGACCTGCTGGCCGCCAAGCGTCCGGCCGGGCGGACGCCCCCGACGCCGCTCCACCCCTTCAACGAGGACGTGGTGGAGTTCGTGCGCCGCGGCGTCGATGGCAACCCGCGCAGGTTCCTCGAGACCCTCAACACCATCCTCACGCAGGCGGAGCTGGAGGGGGAGAAGACGATCGACCTTACCTTCGTGCAGCCCTTCATCGACGTGGAAGCCGGCCAGTTCCGCATCACCGAGGACCAGGAGGACGATGATGTCAGCAACCCCGTGCAGTGACCTCCCGGCCCCGTTGGAGACCGACAGCATCCCGCGCATCAAGATCCGGGACATGATGCTGGCTGTGCAGGCGATGGGCCGTGGCCAAGCGTCGACCCTGGAGGAGCTGCGGCTGAAGCTGAACCTTGACCGTGGTGAAGCCGGTCGGCTGACCAACTACTCGGTCGCCCGCGACGTCGCCGCCGAACTGGCACGCCAGGGCTACGCCGAGGTCGGGGCGCTTCCAAAGGACATGAAGGCCTACGAGAAAAAGATGGGCATGAAGATCGCGCTGACGGATCGGGGGCGGGATCTTGCCAACCTCCTGCGGTCCGACCGCGCCGCGGCCTATGCGGCGGTTCTCCGGACCTTCTACGGTGCGCACCCGTACTTCCGCCGCTTTGTCACCGCGACCGCGGACTGCGCCTTCCTTACGCCCGTCATCACCAGCGCCGAGGAGCACATCTCCTTCCACTACACGTCCGCCCGCCTCCTCGCCGAGGACATCGCCCGCGGCGCTTTCGACGTCGACGCCCTGCTCGCGTCGCTCACCGACCGCCTCGGCCGGCCCCTCACACCGGCCGAGCAGGACGAGATCACCGCTGGCGTTGGCGACTTTGTGCAGCAAAGCCGCGCCGCCGCAGCGTCCGAGCCTTTCACCGACTTCTCCCGCAAGGCGCTGTCGCGCCTTAACGAGGTCGTCGTGCCGGCGGTCCTGCGCGCGCACGGCCTCGGGTTCGATTTCAACACCCTGCGCCGCCTCTGGAAGATGGGCGAGGAGTTTCAGATCTGCTGGGCCACGTCCGCCCACCCGCGCTTCAAGGCCTGGGTGACCTTCGAGACCGCGACGGTGGACCTGTCGCCCGATGGCCAAACCATCGCGGGGCTACGCTTTGAGAACGGCTTGGCGGCGTTGCGCGGCAGCTTCCTCGACAGGGTGTACGCGACCTATCTCGGGATGAGGGAGTGGGGCCGCTCCAGCGTGGTGCTGGCCTGGGAGTTGCGCGCCGCCTTCTGCTTCGAGCACCGCTGCGCCCCCGGAGTGTTCAATCGGCTGTTTGAAGAACACTACAACGGTTCGGACGTCTACGAGATCGGCAAGGACTTCCCGCCCCGCAACAAACCCCAACACGAGGAACCGCTCGTGCTGGGAGGGCGCCAGATCGGTCTGATCCGCATGACCAAGAGGTGACCGCCGTGCTCGACCAGTTCGAGGTCCGGCGGGAGGGCCGGCTGCACCCGTTGCTGTACAGGTTGGCGCTGTACGGCCTCGCGCTCGCGCGGTTCTGGGAAGGGCCGGGCCTCACCGGCCCCACCCGCGGCCGGGCGTTCGAGGAAGCGCTGTACGACGCCTGCGCACGGACAGGCCTGCCGCTGCGCGAGCGGGCGGGATCGCGGACGCTCCGTGGCGCGGCGACGGCGTCCGGCTTCGGCCACGAGAGCGACGCGGTGTTCGCGGCCGCCGACCTCACGGTCCATGTGGAGCTCAAGCACCTCTCCCACCCGGTTGCCAAAACCGACCTCATGGTCTTCAACCAGAAGGGCCTGGACTTCCTGCTCGGCGGCGACCCGCAACTCCGCCGGCGTCCCCTGTACCGCATGTTCGTGAGCGGCACCCCCCTCTCCGACGATGCGCGCCGGTTCGCCCTGGTCTGGGGCATCGTCGCCATCGAACCGAACCGGCTGCCTCTGCCCGTGCTGCATTGGCTCGCCGGCTCGACGATGCCACCGCCGCGCGGCCTGCGGATCCCGCCGGAGCGGATCTGGCAGCGGGTTCCCGCCTTGGTGGCGCCGTTGCAGGACCGCCTGCGCCGCATGGCGGTGTGCGTCACCGCCGGGGAGGAGGTGGTGACGCGCGGACGCATCGAGGATGCGCTTGTAGCGCTGCAGGACGGCGATGGCGCGCTGATGTGGCGGGCCCTCGAGGCGGAGGACCCGCTCTGGCTCGAACGCGTGTGGGCGGACCTCGCTGCACTCCGCCTGGCGGCGTGAGGCGCCCTGCGAGCTGGAGGCGGTGTTGAGGACACCGGCACGAGCACGGTTGTCCATCCCGCCGCGCCTGCCCGCGCAACGGGCTCCGCGGCGTTGAAAGTGGTAGTTTCATGCACCAAAAGTAGCGATGATGCGCGAGCGGCGCAGTGCCGCCCGGTGGTTTGGGAACGCGATCGAGGAAACGCATGACGATTTCGCAAGAGGCGCGTGACAAAGTCGGGTCCGTCGCCGGCGACGCTCTCGCTCTGCTCACGCATGTGGCCGACACCGCGGCGCAACGGATGCGCGAGACCGGGGCGGTCGGTGAAGACGTGCTGGCCACGCCCAACAGCTGGACCTCGGTCGAGGCCACGCGATTCCTGAACCAGCTGTCCGGGGAAACCCACAGGAACCTGGTGAAGCTCACGCAGGAGCCGGCTGTGGCGCGCGTCGTCGTGGAGGACGACGCCGGGGTCGCGTTCACCTACTACATCTCCCGCGGAACCCCCCTCGGCGCCGATTACAACGGCGCCCGGCTGGCGAGCTATCGAGCGCCGGTCGGGCGGCTTGCCGCCCTTCCGGTCGGCGCGGAGGCCACTCTGCCCGCGCTCGGCGGCGCCATCAGCGTCACGGTGAGCGAACGGACTCTGCTGAAACCCACGAAGCCGGGCCACGACTGGGACTCCGTCGATACCCGGTTCGAGGGCGGCGACTATGGCCCACTCACCGTGGCATCGCTGCGGGCGCTGCTGAAGCGCGACCTCGCGAACGACACCGGGCTCGACCTGGTCGAGCAGTTGCTGGCCGCCGAAGACGCCGGGGCGCCGAACGTCTGGGAGGGGATCCGCCGCACCCTCATCACGAAGATGGGGCTCCGCGACCAACCGGTCCTCGACCGCTACCAGGACGACATCTTCCGCCTGCCCCTGGACAGCCGGCTGCTGATCCTGGGGCCGCCGGGAACCGGCAAGACCACCACGCTCATCCGGCGCCTCGGGCAGAAGCTGGACCCGGCGTTCCTCACGGAGGACGAAGCCGACAGCGTCGACCGCGCACAGCGTCCCAACGGGATCCCGCACGCGCAGAGCTGGATCATGTTCACGCCGACCGACCTCCTGAAGCAGTACGTCAAGGAGGCGTTCGCGCGCGAGGGCATTCCGGCGTCGGACCTGCGCATCCGCACCTGGGCGGACTACCGGCGGGACGTGGCGCGCAACACGCTCGGCATTCTGAAAACCGCGACCGGCGGAGGCCCCTTCGTGATGCGGGAGGCCGGGACCATCCTCCTGCCCGGCACGATGGCCAGCCAGATCGCCTGGTTCTCCGACTTCGACGGCTGGCAGAGGACCGCCTTCTGGGATGACCTGCGGGCGGCGGCGCGGGCGCTGAGCGCCAATCCGGAAGCGGCCACGGCGGACCTGGGGCGCCGGCTGCTGGCGGTCATGGAGACGGCGGACCGGGGAATGGGTGCCGGCGCGCTTGCGGAGCTCGTGGCCGCCGGCGACGACGTCCAGGGTCTGCTCGGCCGGCTCAAAGGGAGCACCGACAAGATCATCCACGCCGCGCTGAACCTGCAGCTCAACCGGAACAGGGGATTTGTCGACGAGTTGTCCGCGTTCCTCAGCACGCTGGCGAGCGAGGGGGATGATCCGGACGACCCCGACGCGGACGAGGATGAGGATGCGGCCCAGCCGAAGACCGGGCGGATGGCCGCAGCGATCACGGCTTACACGCGGGCTGTCCGAGCGCAGGCCCTGGCGCAGGCTCAACAGCGGGCCGTCGGGAGGCAGACCCGAAATGGACGGTTGCTGGAATGGCTTGGCGACCGCTCGCTGGCGCAAGGCGAGCGCCTCGCCGTGGGGGAAAGCCTGCTCGTCCAAAGCTTCGTCCGGCACTTCGTCAATCCCGTGCAGAGGTACGTGGGCGGCATCCCGGCACGGTACCGCCGGTTCCGGCGCCTTCGCCAGGGTGAAGCGGCGTGGTACCACCCCGACGGCTTCGCCACGGGCGACCTCGATCCTCTGGAGGTTGACGTGGTCATGCTGGCAGTCCTGCGCACCGCCGGCGCGCTGGCCCGCGATCGGCGCGTCGGGCGCGACCTCGACCGGCCGGCCTACGCACGGGTCCGAGAGGTGGGGGAGCTCTACAGAAACCAGGTTCTGGTGGACGAGGCAGCCGACTTCTCGCCCATCCAACTGGCCTGCATGGCCGGGCTGGCTACGCCCGGCATCCAGTCGTTCTTCGCGTGCGGCGACTTCAACCAGCGCGTCACCGCTTGGGGCAGCCGTTCTGTTGAGGACGTGCGGTGGGCGTGTCCGGGCATCGAGGTCCGGACCATCACCGTCTCCTACCGCCAGAGCCGACAGTTGAACGATTTCGCGCGGCAGATCATCCTGGTGTCGGAGGGAGAGGCGGTTGACGTGGCGCTGCCCGAGCACGTCGACAACGAGGGCGTCGCGCCGGTGCTGGGCCGGAACCTCGCCGATCCGGACTCCATCGTGATCTGGCTGGCGCGGCGGATCGCCGAGATCGAGGCCTGCGTGCAGCAGCTCCCGTCGGTCGCCGTCCTCGTCAACGGCGAGGACGAGGTGCAGCGGATCGCCGGCCGCCTCAACACCGCCTTGGCCGATCTCAACGTGCGCGCCGTGGCTTGCCCGTTCGGGCAGGTTATCGGGCAGGACGGCGATGTGCGGGTCTTCGATGTCCAGCACATCAAGGGCCTTGAGTTCGAGGCCGTCTTCTTCGTTGGGGTGGACGCGCTCGCCCGAAGCCAGCCGGAACTCTTCGACAAGTACCTCTACGTGGGAGCCACCCGGGCGGCGACGTACCTGGGTGTGACCATCGGGGGACCGGACCTGCCGCAGCGTCTGGCGCCGCTGGGGGCGCTCTTCGGTGAGGGCTGGAGCGGGCTTCCCGACGGGCCGGGGCTGCGCTCCCCCGCTTGAGGCCCGGCTGGCGGAGGCGCTGCACGGCACGCCGTGCAGCGCGCCCAGCGGTCGGTCGCCAACGCGCGTGCGTTCAGGCGTCCTTCCGCGCCAGCCGGGTTGCATCGGCGAGGTGTAGTGCTCACATGGCTTGCAGTCGAGGCGCAGCGGACGGAGTGTCCAGCAGCGTGCCGCCAGCCGGTTCGAGGATCTGCCTATGTCTGCTGCCGCCGTACTTCCTATCGCCATCCCCCTTCCCTCTCCTGCGGATGTTGCTGCGGCCCTGAAGGACCTCTTCAAGGACATGCTGCGTCTGTCCGGCCTCGGTGATCCGTTGGCCGCAGTCCTAGGCAGGGACTGCATCGCTGAGGTGGCGCGAGTGCCGCGTAGTGTTGGCATCGCTCAGCCTGGCTGGCGGCGCGCATGGCGTGCTGTACCGCAGACTGCCGAGACGGAGCCGGTCGTGCAGGCGCTGGGAAACCTGGTTGGGCTGGAAGCCGATCAGGGTTTCAACGTTTTCGCGCAGCACGAGGCTTCCGGCACGGTGGTCGGCGAGCAGACCCTGGTGATGACCTTGGTCGGCCCTGTGCTGAGGCGAATGGGCTGGCAAGCGGCCGATTACAGCCCCAGGCTCGACGACGGCAGTCGGCCGGACGGTCTCCTTCGCCCGGTCGCTTTCGAGTTCAAGCGGCCGGCCCCCGCTTACGACTGCATCTCTGCCGCCAACAGCCACAGGGCTTACGCGACCGTGGCGGATCAGATCCTGCACTACCTCCGGCATGAGGGCGTTGAGTGCGTGATCTACTCGAATGGCCGATTCTGGTGGCGCCTTGAAGAGGACGCGATCACCGGTCGGCTCTACGTGCTGCGCTTCAATTTGCACGATGTGGTGATGAAGCATCGCCGGAACGTGTGGCATCGCAGCTTGGTCGGGTGGCCGCCGCCGGCGCGGAACGCTGGGATGGAGAACTTCATCCGCGCCTTCCACGCGAGCGCCTTCGCGCCGGACAACAGCGCAACCATTGAAGCGCATCCGGGGTTGCCGCAGATGTTCCCCGGCGTAGGGCCTGTCTGGGTGAAAGACCTTAAAGCGGATTTCGGCTCAGTTTAGATTCGGGTAGCCGCATAGCTTGAACCACGCTTTGGCGTCGGTGGCGGTGATCGCATTGAGGGCTGGGCCGAGTTCCTCGTTGAGGACCTCGACGGTGCGGGCTTCCTTGGCGCGCAGGATTCCTTTGAGCTTGGCCCAGCCGGGCTCGATGGGCGACAGGTCGGGCGAGTAGCGCGGGAGGAAGCGGACACGGATCCCTGCGGTCTCAAAGGCGGCGAGGATATCGGCCCGCTTGTGAGCGGAAAGGTTGTCCATCACGACCACGGCGCCGGGTTTGTCGCGCCGGAGCACGGGCAAGAGCACCTGCTCGACAAAGGCGAGAAACACGGCCGAGGAGGTAGACGCCTCGATGCTCATGGCGGCCAGCATGCCTTCGGCGCTCAACGCCCCGAGCACCGTGACGCGGTGCCACGACCCACAGGGCACGGACCCGAGCGCCCGCTGGCCGCGCGGCGCCCGGGCCTGGGTGGGCGTCATCTGGGTGTTGATGCCGGTTTCATCGAGGAAAACCAAACGCGCCGGTTCGTGGACCACCGCATCGTCCCGGTAGGCCGCGCGTTCCGCGGCGATATCCATGCGCTCTTGCTCGCTGGCCCTCAGCGTCTTTTTTTGCGCGCCAACCCCAGCCGCTTCAAGGTGCGGCACACCACCGCCGGGCTCAGCGCGATGCCGGTGCGTGCGGCCAACCGGTCGCGGTACTGTGCCAGTGTCGCGTCATTATCCTCCCGCACCAAGGCCCGCAGCACGCTCACGCCCTCCGCGTCCAGTTTGGCTGGTACGCCGCCGGCATGGGGCTTGGCGACCCGCCGCCCCTCAAGGCGCGCGGCCCGCACCCAGTTGTACGCGCAGGCTCGGCTGATCTGGAAGCGCCGCGCCAGCAACTCGGGGCCGCCCTCGTGGCGCTCATAAGCCAGCAGAACCCGTTCGCGCAGATCGGCGGAATATGGCTGGCCCATGGCGCGCGGTCCTTCAGCGGTGTCTTCCTCCAACCGCTCAGGCCAGCCAAAATTCCGTCTATACTCAGCGACAATCCGCTTTAACAACGGGTTCGGTTGAGGTTCTGCCTGCACTTTCCGCCGCTCAGAAGCGGCCGCCAACCCACTGGGCGAAGCCGACGGCTAGGTCCTCCACCGAAGGCCCGTCGAGCGACGTTGGTGCAAAAAGCCGGGGTGGTGGCATTCGGGAGGGGGAGCGGGTATAGAGGCGGCCCTGCTGAAGCTGAGCGCCCCATGCCGTACAAGAGGATCCGAGTAGCAGCGGAACAGAAAGTCCGATTCACGTATCCTTATCAACCAGAGCCACCGGGTTGCGCGGCGGCCGCAGTTCGCCCCGGACCACCGGTTCGGGCAGGGTGAAGGCGTAGCGGCCAAGCATGTTGACGTGCTCGTGGGCGAGCGGCGACAGGCGGCACCGTCGAGCAGGCCGATGCGCGGATCGGCGAAACGCAGACTCGGCGCCGCGAAGATGTCGCGGCGGCGGAGTGCGCCGCGTAGCCGGTCGACCAGGCAGAAGGTCCAGGCGCGCCAATCGACGCCGCCGTTCCGGGTCACCTGGCGTTCCCAGGATTTCGGCACGAGTTGGTGCGGGGCTCCGCTCACTCGCGGAACCGTGGGCCGACACCACCTTGCCGGCCGGCCGCATGGTCCTGACCGTGTTCGCCGACATTGCCAAGTTCGAGCACACCCTGATCGCCGAGCGAACCGGCACGGGTCGCGTGGCGGCCAGGGCGCGCGGCGTGCGTTTTGGCCGGCTGCCGAAGCTGACGACAGACCAGATCGCTCTCGCCCGGCGCTTGGTCGATGAAGGACGGTCTCCCCACGAGGCGGCCCGAATTCTCAATGTCCACGCGTCGACGCTGTACCGGACATTTGCCCTCCAGAGCCCCGAGGACGCTGCCTCCGGTTTCTGACTGGCCTATGTCGGTTTCCTGTTCCGCTGCTACTCGGCCCTCGGCTCTCAAGAAGCCCTAGGGCGCCCATCCTGGGGCTGCGTTACAGGGTGACGGCCGATGCGTTCCCCTCGCCGTCGGCCGGCGCCGTGCCGACTGCGGGCACCAGGGTCATGCGGCCTCCCATGCTTGGCATACGGAGCGCACCAGCGGTGCCGCGGGCGCTGATCAGCCCATCGGCGGGACGATGTCTGCCGGGCCCCTGGGCGCCACCGCCTCCCGCGTTCGCCTGCGGTACCGGCTGGCTCTCGCACGCTGCGGCGACCGCACCATCGTCGCCTCTCAGCGCCACCCTGCTCGACGATTGGTGGAGCGGCGCGGTGCCCCCCGGTGCCCCCGGATCTGGCAGAGTCCGCCCGAATCCGCTTGAGAGTTCTGAAGCGTAGGAGAGGCGTCAAGGTTCTGATTGTTGGTGGGGTCTGGAGTGTTTTGGTGGGGTCTGGAGTGTTCGGGCATAGCGGGGACTTTCCCGGGGGCCGTCGGGCATAGCGGGGACTTTGGGCATAGCGGGGACTTTCCCGGGGGCCGTCTGACCCCCTCGTCCCCGCCAGCCCTTCACGAATGCGATCCTGCTCGTCGGAGCCGGCCCCTCGGAACGGGCGTCCGCCTCCTGAGGTGGGGCGGACTCGGTCGCAACTTATCGGAGCTGTACCTCGCCCCGCCCGGCCCTGGGCTTCGACCTTTCGCGGTGCCCTTTGAGCGTATGCCGGGATTCCCACAGTGCTCGGCCTGCGCGCGCAATACGAATGCGCACCCGTGCAAGCTGGCGCTGCCGTCAATCCCGACCACCAGCTCAACATTTAATGTATATGGTGCGGCACATTTGGTCAAATAAAAGATTTTCGCTGATCGACGTTTGCAGCAACAGGCAACTTTGTTGGTAGAAAAACACACAGTACCAACAAAGGCGCATGCATTTAGATAGCATGACTGTTTCTGTCCGGCCGAAAATGCGACAGCTTTGCTGTGCGTTTGCATCCCGAATCTCTTGGACAAACAATGCCCTGCAGGGCGCTTGAGACAGCGGATGAGGTCTAAACGGACGTGAAGGTCTGGCGTGTCAGCCGTTCGGTGAGGACGGGGTAGCGTCCCGCCGCTCGCGGGACAACGGGGCGACGGCGCCCCGGCTGGCGGGCGGCTTGGTACCGCGAAATGTGATCTCCGCGCTCGTCGTAGAGACGGTTGAAGACATGCGCGTGAATGGCCCTGCCGTCGACAACGAGGATGATCCAACCGTTGCCAACGGTTATGACGACGTCGCCTTGATCGAGCACGGCGGAGATCCGTTCGATAGATTGGCTCAGGTGCAACGGTGGGAATTCTCAGTTGGCATCGGCCTGATCGTCCCCGAGGGGGCCGCCGGGCAGCGCCGGTTCGGCGCCAAAGGGGCGGTTGATGATCCGAAGGGCCTCGACCGCAGCGAAGTGGCGGTTGCGGCGGTGCCCCGTGCGCTCCTCAAGGATCCTGGAGGCAACCAGCTGGTCAACCGCGGTGGAGGCCGCTTCGAACGTGACGCCCAGTATGGTCGCCAGGCGCTTGACGGTGATGACCGGGTAGTGCGGCAACACATCGAGCGCTCGCAGGGCGGCCGATGCGGATCGGAAGCGCCGGCGACTGAGCCAGACCCTGCGAAGCTCCGCTAGGGCGGCGCGCGTGATCATGAGCTCATCGACGGTCCCCACGACGGCGTCGGCGAGGTAGCCGACAACGGCGTGCCACTGGAGGCGCTGCTGCGCCTCCTTCAGCGCAGCGTAGTAGCCGGCTTTGTGCGCCTCGATGTAAGGGGACAGGTAGAGCGGCACATGCCCATCAGCCGCCATCATCAGCGGCAGGAGCAGGCGCCCGACACGGCCGTTGCCGTCGCGGAATGGGTGCACTGCCTCGAAGTGAGCGTGCCCGATCGCCATGCGGGTCAGCAGCCCTTGCGTCTGCGTCTGCATCCCCTGGCAGCGCAGGTACTCGACGGTTTGCGCCAGGCACTCGGGCACCAGGGCAGGCGGAGGCGGGTTGTACGTCGAATAGGCGATGTCTCCGCCCCCGCCGATCCACGCGACAATCTGCCGGAGCTCTCCAGGCTCATCCCGATAAGCCGTGTCGCCGCGCATAACAGCGCGGTGCAGCTCCCGCAGCAGCTCGACGGTGAACACCGCTGGGCCTTGTTCCCGGGCGAGCGGCAGGAAAGCGTCGAGCGCGAGGGCGTAGTCTTTGACCTGAATGGCGGCGTCGGTCGCTTCGACATCCTCGGTTTCTTCGACGGACAGGAGCTCGTCCAGGGTTGAGTGTGTTCCCTCGATGCCGCTGGAGGACACCGCCTCGCGCCGGGTCAGCACGCGGCTGAACAGGTACGGGTCGTGGAGCTCGGCGGCGAGGGTGTCCACCCGGGCCAGAGCGCGGTTCGCCGCCTCGCTGCGCGCCAGCACCGGCGCCAGCATCACGGCGTCCTCGGGCGGGGGCAGGGGGACAACGCCGTGGTGCGCTTGGTGCGGCTCAGGTAGGCGGACCAGGCGCTCTCTGACGTGGTGGTGCAGATCCTCGCGGCGCATAGGGCTCTCCCGAAACCTTGAGCAGAAAGCGCTGCGGCGCCGTCTTATTCAAGGTTATCACATAAATCTTGAGCAAAAAAGATTTGGGTGCTGCTGTGTTCAATGTTTCCATCATCCGTACACACGCAAGGTGCGCTCATGTGGCGGTGACTGTCGACGCATTGTCGTAGCACAGGCGTACTCGGTTGACGGCGCTGGTCGGCGGCGGAGAAAGAGCAACTGGTCGCGCAAACCTGCGAATCTAGCATGAGTGTGTCGCCGGTTACTCGCTGGCGCGGCGTTGATCCAGTCTGCTGTTCCGTTGGTGCCGCCAGCTGCTCACCCCGGCCGAGCCGCCGCCCCTCTTTGCGCCAGTGGAGGAGGCGGACACGGTGCAAGAGCCCTCCATCATGTCGCCGGCGGTAGGCGGGCGGCTGGCGCTCAGGTCAGCGCGGCATCCAGGGCCTTGTTGGTCAGCCGCCCGGACGACGGATGCGGGATCTTCCTGATGACGACGCCCGGGGGGCGCTTGCAGGACGCCACCGCCTCCGCCGCCTCCTTGCCGATAGCGACGATCTTCGTGTACCGGCTCGCCGTGATCGTGCGCTGGAGCCATTGCCGGCAGTGCGCCATGGCGTCGGTCGCGGGCGCGTTGTCGCGGGGCGGCTTGCCGTTGCGGGACGGCTGCTTGCCCGGGTAGCACTGGACGGTGTTCGTGAAGTCGTAGTCGCTGCGATCTCTGCCGAGCCTTCCGTGGGATTTGCGGACACGATGCGCTGCGGACCTGTAATTTGGCGAGATCAGCGGACGGCCATCCTCCCATTCGTCGATACCTGGCGCCCGCGCCACTAGAAGCGTCCTGGAGCCGTTCCGCTCGGCGTCGAGCGGCGCGTGCGCGCGGCTGCCCGCCGGCGCCAGCGCCAGCGCTTCGGCCGGATGGTAAGGGCATCCCTGGCAGATGGCATCGCTGTAGGTCGGCACGCAACCGCTCCGCTGAGCCTGCTTCCGGCGGAGCGTCCGGTATGCCAGATGCCTCCGGTGGATTGAAAACCTGCTGCGATGCATTGATGAACCTCCGTCATATACCCCGATGTCGGCTACGGCGGGGAAGTCCACCCCGTGATGGTGTGCACGCAGCGCAGAGCGTCCTCGTTGCTGTCGACGCGGAAGAACCGGCGCAGCTCGGTGACCGCCACCCACTCGCCGCGCTCATCGAATGCCTGTCGGATCGCCGCGGCCTCCCTCTCGGTCACCATAAACATGCAGCATCCTCCCTCCCACAAGGACGGATGGTGCGTCCGGCTCCGCGGCGATCGCAACGGCGCCGTGGTGTTGACGGCCAGATCTATGGGTAGTGCTTTTCCACGAGCGTGGGGAGGTGCGGCAGGCGGTCAATTAAGAACGTCTCGATCAGCTGCGCGTCGGCGCTAGTGAGCAGGTTGGCCATCACAAGGTCCTGCAGGATCGTCAACGGGGCGGTGAGCCGCCCTGCCCAGGACACGGCCAAAGCAAGTGCCCTCGCTTTGGTGTGAGGGGCACCCATAGCCACGTCTTGGCTCATCAAGCACAGCATGCAGTGCTGGGTAATCAAACTCGGAAGCTGGCTCCACACGACCGTGTCACCGAACAGGATCTTGTCGTGGTCGAAAGCGAGGAATTGCGGGGCATCCTCCATTACGTTCTCGTTTGTCCGGTCGACGTTGCCCACCAGCTCATCGAACGCCATAATTGTCAGGGAGTCGGGATGGCCAAGATAGCGGTTTTTCGCCGCTTGATTGATCTGTCCTCCCCCCCCAAGCGGCGTACCCGTGGACAGCTTGGAGGCGAATAGCAGCCTGCGCGCCGGATCGCTCGGATCGACGACGGTGGAGGTGATACTATGCGCCTGCATCGTAGCCTGATCCACCGAGGCGGCCCAGCCGGTGATGTGCGGCACGCCCAGCTGGGTCGCCAGATCGACCGCCAGCAACTCCTTGACCAACCGGGGCGGCACCTCCTGCTTGAGGATGACGTCGGTGGGGGTGCTGGCGACATCGATGACGCCCTGCCACACGTGGTTGGCATGGGTCTTTTGCGTGTCGTCCTGAATTTTCTTGGTGATTGACGTCACCTTGTAGATGCTGATCATACCGCGTCCCTGTTTCCCGTTATCGGCGTGCTACCGCCCAATTTGGCGTTTCACAGCGTGTCGTCAATTCGAAAAACGCCCCATGGGTGTGCTCGCCTTCGGCCACGTCTCCTCAAAGGCGGCAAGGGCAGGAGTAGGTCGCGGCTTCAGCGATTGGTTACTGCCACGGTTTCTTACCGGTCAGCCACAGCACAAGCCGGAAATAACTCTCGGCGGGTGATTGAGGCTCCAGGCTGAGCACCTTCAGGCGGCAACTCTGAACAGGCTGCTAATGAAGGGTGCCTGGGTGGGCATGTCGTTGACAGGAATGGCAGCGCCCTGTCCTTGCGCACCATGTCCATGATCTCGTAACCGGCGTTCGTCCGGCGCGCCGTGTGGAAGCCCTTGAACCCGAGTCCCGGCCGGATCAGCCGCTTGATCCGCCGATGGTCCTGTTCAACGATGTTGTTCAGGTGTTTGCGCTGCCGCAGCTTGGTGAAGCGCCACAGCTCACCGTCTTTCTTCATCACCTTGGTTGCGCTCGAATAGCCGCCCCCTCGCTTCAGTTTGCTGCGCGACTTCGGTTTCGCTGCGGCCGCCGTTCGACAGTAGGATCGCTCGCTCAGATTGTGGCGCGAAGGAACCGAACACGCTATCGTGCGCACCGTGCGCTGGCGACCGTCAGCCCGTCCCCTCGTAGAGCCGTCCATGCCAAGCCCGATGGCCACCGGCGGCGCCGGAGCCCACCTCGAGAGCCGTGTCGCCGCAGACTGCTTGGCGTCCGTCCTGGTCGGCGGCGCGGTCCGCGGACTCCCGGACCACGTCGCCCGGGCGGTGCGGGTCCAGCGCGCCTACGAAGGCCACCCGCTGGACGACGTCATTGTCGATGCCGACGGAGCCGGCGGTCCGGCCGCCCTCTCCCTCCAGGTGAAGCGGAGCCTCACGTTCGGTGACAACCCGCTGTTCCACGAGGTGATGAAGCAGTGCTGGGACACGTTCTCGGCGGCCGGCTTCCGCCAGGAGCGGGATCGCTTCGGCCCCGCCATCGGCACCGCCACCGGCGCCGACGACGATCGGCGGACCGTGCTCGAGTGGGCACGCCAGAGCGCCGACGCGGCCGACTTCCACGGCCGGATCCGGGCTCCTGGAGTCGCGAACGACCGGATGCGGACGTTCGTGTCGACCGTCCGGGCGTCGTTGGACAAGGCCGCGGGCTCGACTATCGACGATGACGCCTGCTGGCGCTTCCTCAAGCATTTCGTCTTGGTCCACGTCGACTTCGAGCACGAGTCGTCCTCGCGCGACCACCAGAACGCCGTCGACCGGCTCCGGCCCGCCCTGGAACCTTGGGAGGCCGGCCGTGTCGCCGATCTCTGGCAGGCCCTCGTCGCCAAGGCGGACGCTATGATGGCGGCCGCCGGCAGCGCCGACCGCGCCGCCCTGATGGAGGAGTTGGGCGGTCGGTTCACGCTTGTCGGCGGGAGAGGTGCGCCGACCGCCGGCGGGCCTCTGTCGCCTGGGGCTACCGCCACTTGGACCGGCGCGTCCGGCGGCGGCGAGACCGTCGACGCGTCCGGCGCGGGCGCGGGCGCGAGCGCGCTGCTCGACGCGCAGATGACGGCGCAGCTACTGGCCCTGACCGTCTTGCAGAAGCGGGTCGTCGGCCAGGCCGCGGCGCAGATCGAACAGGCCATCGACCGCATCCGCCGTGGCGACGGATCCGCCGTCGAGGGCGAGCTCCACGACCTGCGAGCCGATCCCGCGGTGTGGACCGCGCTGCCGCCAGCGGACAAGGCCAAGCTGTTCCGCCTGCTCGCCTCGCTGCGGCTGCGCGCCGACGACATGGCGACGGCCGAGCGGCTGGCCGACGAGGCCGACGGCCTCGCCCCGCCGAGCGACGAGCCGCGGCTGCGGGCCCTGATCGCGTTGCACCGGCATGGCGCCGAGGCGGCGCTGGCCATTCTCGGGCCACCCGCGGGCCGCGACGGGGCCCACCTCGCCGCCGGCCTCCTCATCGAGGCCGGGGATCTCGATGCGGCCGCCGACCTCCTCGCCACGCACGCCCGGCTGACGCCGCCGGACGCGGAGACGTGGCGGCTCCGCGCGCTGCTGGCCCTCGAGCGGAACGACCGCGACGGCGCCGTCGCGGCGATCCGCGAGGCCGAGGCCCTGGCCCCGGACTGGCCGGCAGTCCAGGAGGCGGCCGGCCGGGTCCGCTACGCGCGCGCGGTCTCTCCGGCCGTGCCGCCGACCGCGTTGCGCGGGCCCAATCCGCTGGACCCCGACCTGGTCCACGAGGACGAGACGGCCCGCGTGCTGCTCGACGAGGCGGAGCGGGCGTTCGCCCGCCGTCTGGAGCGCGCGCTGGACGAGCGGGACCGCGCCGAAACGGAAACGTGGCGCTTGGCCGTGCTCGCCGCGCGCCGGCATCGCCGGAAAGAGGCGGAGGCGTACGCGCGCACCCTCCTCCGGGACGACCCGTCGCACTGGGGCGCCATCGCCTGGTCGCTGGCGGAGGACTTCGTCATGGACCACACCGGCGCGCTGCGCGCGCTGACCAATCGCCTTGAGGGCGGCCGCGGCGAGATCGCCCACCTCGTCGTCGCCTTCTGGCTCCATCTCGCCGAGGGCCGCACGGACGAGGCCAGTCGGCTGCTCGAGGAGCACGCCCGACGTTTCCAGCGGCCGGGCGAGCGCGCGCTCCTGGACGTCTGGCAACGCCGTCTCTCCGCGGACGCGACTGCCGCCGCGGAGTCCGAGCCGATGCCCGTCCGTCTCGGCAGCGCCCTGGAACAGGCGCGCGAGACCGGCGACTGGGAACCGATCGCGCCGCTTCTCGCCGCGCTCGACGATGAGGAGCATGCCCCGCTTCTGATGTCGGCCTGCCGGGCGCTGGCGGCGGCCGGGAGGTGGATGGACATCACCCCCCACATCGACGCACTCGAGCATCGCATCGGGACCGCGGCGGCACTCCGCTTGGCCGCGTTCGCGGCGAACAACACCGGCGCCCCGTCCAAGGCCCTGGCTCTGATCGAGACCTACCGGCGGGCCTCCGCGTCGCCGTCGCTGCCCGCCGATCTGCGCCGGCTGCGCATCGTCGCGCTCCAGGCGACCGGCGATGTCGCCAGCGGCCTGCACGAGGCCGCGGAGCTCGCCGCGGTGAGTGGCGATCCAGCCGACCGAATCCTCCAGGCCGAGATCGCCGTGCGGATCGGCGATCTGACGGTGCCGGAGCTGGTCATGCGGGATCCCGCCGTGCTTCCGGTCCTGGCGGCCGA
Source organism: Azospirillum brasilense (assembly GCF_005222205.1). NCBI lineage: Bacteria > Pseudomonadati > Pseudomonadota > Alphaproteobacteria > Rhodospirillales > Azospirillaceae > Azospirillum > Azospirillum brasilense. Next base: position 647,490 of record NZ_CP032346.1, read on the forward strand.
GCAGGCCGTGCAGTGGGCCGGTCGCCTCGCGCCCGTCGCTCCGGATACCTCGCGCAAGCTCCTGGATCATGCCGTCGCCCGCGGTCTGCCCGACGACGCGATCCCCTTCGCGCTGAACCAGGGACTGCGCCTGGCGGCCGACGACGTCGTGCGCCGCCTGATGCCCGAACTGGCGCGCTTGGCCGTGACAGGCGGCGACAGCCTGGTCCGCGCGGTGTCCATCGACGAGATCCCGGACCTGCTCGCCGACGCCCGCCGGCAGGCGGAGGATCTCTCCGGGCGCTACGCGCGCGGCGAGATGCCGGTCCACATCCTGGCCCCGCGTATGGGCGCCGGGTTCGCCGCCCTCTTCGGTCGGGGCGGAACGGACACGGCTCCCGTTGGACGCGATCGGCCGCCGCTCTTCTTCCGCTACGGCGGCCGCGAGGCGACGGCGACCGGCGTCTCGTTGGCCGATCCGCTGCACGTCGACACGACCGCCCTGCTGTTGGCCGACGGCATCGGGCTGCTCGACGTGCTCGAGGAGGCGGGGATCGCGCTCCATCTGCCGCCGTCGCTGCCCCAGGCCATCCTGCACCTCGAGGTGCATGCGGACGATCATCAGCCCGACCACACCGCCGCCCAGGAGGCGATCCGTCGCGCCGTCGCGGACGGGCGGGCACGGGCGATCGACAGCGACGCGGCCCCCGTCGGCAACGATCCGCGGGCTTGGCGAGTCGTGCACGGAGCCGACATCGCCGGGGAAACCACCATCGAGCCGAGCGGCGTCGGCCTTCTGCCCGTGCGCGGCGTCGCCGATGCCCTGCTGGCGGGCGGGCGCCTGGATCCCGATCGGCACGCGCGCGTGATCGAGCGGCTGGGCGCTGGCGCCGGCGCCGCTCCGGCGATGCTCCCGAGGCTCGGGGACCGCCTGGATTGCGAGTACAACACGCTGGAATCCCTTACGGTCGCCGGAGGGCTCGAGGAAGCGCTGGCGGGGTTCGACCTCGGGGTGGACCGACAATATCTCGATTACGCGGCCTCCGGGATCGCGGCGCTCGAGGAACGGCGCGCCCTGGCGGCGCGGCTGCGCCGATTGCGCCAGCGCATCGTCGATCGGCTAGGCTCGGGAACGTGGCACACCTCCCCGGCACGCGGCCCCGCGGCGGACGAGGACGACGCGGGGCCCGGCGAGACGACCGCGATCGAAGCGTGCCTGCGCGATCTTCTGCGGATCCCCGCCGACGAGACGGCGACGCTGTGGATCGACGACCGCTTCGTCAGCCGCCACCTCCAGGCGGAGGGCCACGCCATCGTCGGCGTCGCCGACGTGCTCGACGCGCTGCGCGCCGCCGGGCGGATCGACGGTCCTCGGTATTTCGAGTTCCTGCTGCGCCTCCGGCGGGCTCGGGCCCACTTCCTGCCGGCGACCGCCGAGGAGGTGCTGCACCACCTCGCCGCAGCCCCGTCCGGCGGCTCCGGGATCGTCGAGACGCCCGCTCTGCGGGCCCTGCGACAGAGTTTCGCCGACGCCCTCCTGCTCGAGGAACACTGGTCGGTCCCCGACGCCGATCCCTTGTCGGAGCGGCATGGCGAGCTGCTCCTCGCGCTGCGGGCCTCGCGCCTGTTCGACGAGACGCTCATCGCCATCTGGGAGCGCCCGGATCTCGACGCCGCGCGCCGCGAAGCGTGGTCCGACTGGGCCTGGAGCGCCCTGCGGGCGCACCGGTTCGCCCGCGTGCCGCGCGCCGGCGATGAGGCGGCGGCACGAGTCGTGGCGGTCCAGCACCTGGCCGCCCCGTTCGCCTTGACGATCAGACTGTTCGCGCTCCGCGACGCCGCGAAGCAGCGGCGCTACCGCGAGCTGGTGGCTTGGCTGGAGCGGCGCGTGCTCGCCCCGGCGCTGGAGGCCGACCCGGGCCTCGCCGACGAGGTGGCGGCGGCCCTCGCCCGGCTGCTCGCCGGCACCCTCGCCTCAGACGCCGGTCTGGAGGGCGCCGACGGCCGCCGTCTCTGGCGCGCCTTCCTGGGCCGCTTCATCGATGTCCTGCCGGAGGCGATCCGGGAGCGGCTCCATGAGGACGTCCGCTTCACCGCCGCCGTGGGCCTGCGCATCCATCACCTGATCAGCCTCGAGGGCCTCACGTTCGAGCGGGACGACTTCTGGTCGGCGGTGGCCCGCGCCCGCTCCGGGCGGACCGCCGCGTTGCGGTCCGCGGATGGCAAGGCGGAGGTCCGGATCGCGCCGCCGCGGCGCACGGGCGCGGGCGGGTACGCCGTCACCGGAGCGATCCGGATCAGGCTCGCCGACGACCCGGCGTTCGCGCTCCTGGCGACGAGCGCCGCGGTGCGCCGGCACGCCCTGGAGGGCCACCCGGACTGGTTCGACGGCCCGGCCGCCGAGCGGGCGTCCCTGATCGCGGCCATCGCGGAGGAGCCCGCCCCGGCGATGCGGATGCGGCTCGTCATGGAGCGGCGCGACCGGAGCGTCCCTTACCGGCGCGCCCAGCAGCAACAGGCTCTGCAGGCCCGCCGGCCGATGGATCTCGCCCCTTCCGAGGCCGGCGATCTGCTCCTCCATCTGCGCCTCGGGCCGCTCGACGAGCCACCCGCTGAGACGCTGGCCCGGGCCGCGCGTCGGCTCGTGGACGAGGTCGGACCGGCGGAGGCCGTCTGGCGGCTCTGCGGGCTGCCGGTGCCGCCGCCCGACCCCATCGTCGAGTGCTTCGCGGCGCTCGAGCCACAGGAGCGCGACCGGGTGCTGGGCGACCTCGCCGGCGAGGTGGCCGGGCCGGTCGGACGGCTGCAGGTTGTTGCGCTGATGCGCCGCTTCGGGCATTCCCGCCTCGGGAACGAGGTGGATCGCCTCCTCGCCGACTGGCGGAATGCCAGCGACGCCTTCGCCGCCGTGCTGCGCTGGATGGCCGCGCAGCACGGCGATGCGCCCGAGTGGCGCGGCGTTCCGGGACCGTACCGGCTGGTCCTGATCTGGACCCATGCGCATCAGATCGCCGACGCGCTGTTGGCGGCCGGCATTCCTAGGGATGACATCGTCGCGTTCTTCTCCCGTCCCGCACGGGTCCGCCGACTCGAGCGGACGCTGACGACCGAGGCGGGCTACGATGACTCGCTCCTCGAACCGACGCTCCTGCTCGACGGCGCCGCGCTGCTCTTCCACGGCTTGGCCTCGGCGCTCGGATCCGAAGGTGACGCCGTCCTCACGCCCGAGCGGCGCGCGCGCTTGGCGACGCTGTTGCTGATCGATGTCGAGCAGGGCATCCCGTGGCCGACCTTGCTCCGCGACATCCGCGGCCTCAATGACCCGTTCGGCTCGTTCTTAGGAGCGCGGCCGGAGGGATGGCTCGATGGCGTCGATGTCGGGTGGGCTCGGATCGACGAGGCCAGGGCCGCCGCCCGTGCCGCCATCGTCGCGCGGCCGGAGGACGCGGATGGCTGGACATCGGCGGTCCTCACCGGCCTTGACCGAGAACCCGCTTGCAGCGACCTCGCCGATGCCTTGGCGTGCCTCGACCTCGTTACGCTCGCGATGACCGACGCGGATGATCACGCTGGGTTCGTCTTGCGGACCGCCGCCGGCCTCGCCGCCCGCTCCGGCCCGGAGGCAATCCGCTGCTTCGAGGACGCCTTGATCGCCGCTGCCGCCGCATTGGCAGAGCGCCACCACGGTCCGGTCCTCCCGCAGGCCGAGGCACGGGACGGCACGCCCGCTGGGGCGGCGCAACGCCTGATCGAGGCCCTTGGAGCCTTATCGGCGCACCCCTCGCCGCGGCAGGCCGTCGAGCATCTGGCGAATGGTCTGTTGCGCTTGGCTCGCGCGTGGCCGAACGCCATCCCCTTTGGCGCCACGTCGCCGAACGCTTCGTCGATCTGCTCCCATTCACGGTCGGCGGTCCTCTCTGGCACGCATACCTCGACCTTCGCGCGCGTCCATGACCGATCATGTCTGGGCGCGTGTCGCGGGGCATCGTGGCGCCCACCTTCGGCGGAGGCCCGGCGGTTGACACGCCGAGCACCGCGACCTGAGGACGAACGGTCATCGTCACAGAACATCGCCACAGAGTGGGAGCTTCCATGTCACAGATCGATTGCATCTTGGAGCGCCGCCGACATTATGCCGCGTATGACGAGGAGCTTTGGGAATTCACTGGCCGGATCGCTGGGCTCAACCTCGTAAATCTCTCGGATGAGGATCTGCAGCAGCGGCTGGATCAAATCGAGCGCAACATCCAATACCTCGATCCTGGCTCGACGCCTCGCGATCATCTGCCGCCAGATCACGGTTGGCTCAGCCCATGGTGGTGGCTCCGGGCACGCCATTGGACGCTCAGTGAGTTTCAGCGTCGCGGGCGCTGCCCTCGCCCGACATCAGACGTCCCCCCGATGCCGCCCCTTGCGTCCGCGTTCCACGGCGTGGTAGCCGGCGGACGACGCATGCTTGCGCGCATCAGCAACAAGGGCTGGCTGCTCAACACCCTGAGACGCGGTCAGGTGAGGTTCGCTCCGGCGAGTTCCTATCGCGACCCCACCCTGAACACGGCTCGCGCGGACGACGAGATGAGCAAGACCTATCGCCGCCCTGGCGCGGCCTTGCAGATCCTCGGTCCCGGCGGCGACTCCATACAGCCGATCGGCGATGTTTCCTTCTCGAGCCGCAGGGCGATCGAGCGGGAGGGCCACCTTCACGAAACGCCTTATTGGTTCTGCTCGTTCAGCAGCGATCTGGATCCGCGCCTCTTCGCGGAGTTTCCCGGCGACGACCCAGCTGACGACGCCTGCTTGGTCATCTTCGAGCCCGACATCTTCGCCCGGAGGGCGCTCCCCAGACTCAATCAGTCCGCGCCGAGAGCTGTCAAGTCCCTGTTCCCGACCGATTACTTCGACCCGAATTTTCCGCCGCCCTCCAAGCTCTCAGCGATGGCGTCAAAGGAGATGTCGTACGCGTTCCAACGCGAGATGCGGTTTGTGCTCGATCCCGAGGGCGGTGCACCGCTGACCGAGGGCGGGGCTTTCTTCGTCGAGATCGGTTCCATCGCGGACATCGCCGGCGTCTACGGCCCGGATGGGGGGAAAATCGCCGGCGCCGGCCCGGCCTCTTTCCTGGCCTGACCGGGAGGCGTTGGAGGCAGGCCAGCACAGCCAGCTCTGCCGTCTGATGGACGGCGACATGGCCCAGGCACGGCGCCGGATGGTGCAGACGGCCTTCAATCGCACCCACAGCTATCCCCGCGTGCTGATCGCCCAGAGCTTGGTCGGACGCGAGGGGCTGAACCTGCATGAAGCCTGTCGGGTGGTCCTGTTGTTCCATCCGGAGTGGAACCCGGCGGTGATGGAACAGCAGGTTGGCCGTGTCGACCGGATCGGCAGCCGGTGGGAATGGCTCGCCGACGCCTGGAAGAAGGGGAAGCTCGCGGAGTTTCCCTACCTCCACGTCGAGTACCTGGTGTTCCAGGGTACCTACGATCAGTACCAGCACGACTGCCTGGAACAGAGGCGCCGGGCTCTGAACGCGCAACTCTTCGGTGCCCTGTTGGACGAACGGGCCCTCGACCGCATTCCCTCTTACTGGAGGCCGCGCTTGGCGGACGCAGCCCCCGACTTCACCAGCCCTTAATGCGGCGTTCCGGATGAAGCAGTGCATGGCTGTCGTCACCACGCATTATGGGCCAACTCCCAGTTATTATGGCGCGCCACCGGCGCGCCACCGTGCGCGGCCTCGGCGCGGGCACGGTTCAGGCGTTCCGCATCCGGCACACGGCTGAACCCAGAAGGGCCATTCGGTGTTCCGCTGCTGAGAACACCATGCCACCCCTGACTCGACGGTGCCGGGCCAAGCTATCGTTTGGGCCTGTTGTGCGTCGGATGGTCAGGGTACTATCCCGGCCCACCACAACTTCCGAGGACCACATCCATGAAATCGTCCATTGAATCGGCCTACGCGCACATTTCTGCGAGGCGCGCCAGGCCGTGGAAGGGCGAGGAGGAGGTCCGTATCGCGTGGGTGTCGGCGCTGGAGAATGCGCTCGGGATCCACTTCGACGCCGAGCGCGCCAAGAAGGACAGCAGCTACAACAACGTCGTGATCGAGTTCAAAGCGCCCGGCCTCTTCGGCGGCTCGAAGAGCAGCGCCAAGTTCAAGGAGGCCACCGAAGACCGGCTGCTGCCGTATATCTTACGTGAATCGGAAAAATCTACCCTTCCATCCGAGGACTACATCGGCATAGCCATCGATGGTGAGCACATCTGCTTCGCCCAGGTCCGGGATCAAAATATCCAAACTCAGCACTTGGTCCCGTTCTCGGAATACGCGGTCGGCCTAGTCATTCAGGCCATCAAGGCAGACACCCGGCGTGCGATCACTACCGAGAACCTCCTGGCTGACTTTGGACACGGCGCGACCACCGCGCGCAACCTGATGCAGGCGATGGCGGACGCGCTCGCCGCCAACCTCTCGGCGCCCAGCAGCTCGAAGATCAAGATGATGTTCGAGGAGTGGCGGACCCTGTATGGCCAAGTCTCCGAGATGTCAGTCCTGCAGGCGGAGGCTATTGAGGATGAGATAGGGTTCGGCTGGTCCGGAAATATGCAGCAGGCCCTGTCGGGCCGCTTGTTCGTCATCCACTCCTATAACTCGCTGCTCATCAAGCTGCTCGCGGCCGAGATCGTGTCAGCGCATGGGCTCACGGCGACGGAGCAACCGGCGCAGGCGATGGCTGCTCTGCTCGACAACCAAGCGCTGCTCAACACCCTTCAGCAGGACATCGAGAAGGCCGGCATCTTCAAGCAGGCAGGCATCAGCGGGTTCGTCGAAGAGGCCATCTTCAGCTGGTACCTCGACGTTGCCGACAAACCCAAGCACGCGGCAGCGCTCATGCCGGCCTTGCGCGGCCTGCTGGCGGCGCTCTCGCTCTACCGTACGGACCACCTGAAGCGAACGCGGGACGTGCTGCGGGATCTCTACCAGGGCCTCGTCCCTGGCAAGCTTCGCCAGAGCTTGGGCGAGTTCTACACCCCGGACTGGCTCGTCGATTTCACCCTGAAGCGCGCGGAGCGCGGTGCGTGGCTATCTCAGCGCGTCCTTGATCCAACCTGCGGCTCCGGCGCCTTCCTGTCGGCTGTAATCCGCAAGAAGCGCGCGGAGGCCGCGAAGGCCGGCTGGAGCGTCGAGCACACCGTCGAGCACCTGTGCAGCTCAGTCTGGGGATTCGACCTGAACCCGCTCGCCGTCCAAACGGCGCGCGTGAACTTCCTTATGGAGATCGCTGACCTGCTCAAGGCGGTTCCCGGCCAGTCGTTCGAAGTGCCTGTCCTTCTGGCCGACGCCATCTACTCGCCGGCCCCAAACCCCGGCACGGGGCACGGCGTGGTGAAGTACAAGATCGGCAGCCAAGTGGCCGGCCTCACTATTATCCTGCCGGAGGCGTTGGCGTTCAACCGCGAGCGCTTGGACCTCGTGTTCGCCAAGCTGGGCTCGTCCGTCGAGGCCAAAATCGAGTACGCCGCCGCAGAGATGGCGCTGATCAGCGCCGGCCTCCTGACCCCCGAAGAGGCCGCGGAGTGGCGCGAGCCGCTGAAATATACCTACGACCAGATCCTCAACCTGCACCACAGGGAATGGAATGGGATCTGGTTCCGCATCGCGCGGAACTTCTTCTGGTCAGCCACGGCTGGGCACTTTGACTGCATCGTCGGCAATCCGCCATGGGTCCGCTGGTCGAAGCTGCCAGAAGCCTACCGGGAGCGCGTCAAACCGACCTGCGAGCGCTACGGGATTTTCTCGCGCAACAAGCTGCACGGCGGCAACGAGCTCGACATCTCGGCGATGATCACTTACACGGCATCCGACAAGTGGCTCAAACCTGGAGGGCGCTTGGCCTTTGTGCTCACGGGGGCGTTGTTCAAGAATCCGTCCTCGGCCGGCTTCCGGCAGTTTCGCATTGATCCCAAGGATCCGGATACCATGCACTTGGCGCCGACCGGCATTGACGATTTGAAGGCGCTAAAGCCGTTCGAAGACGCGGTCAACCACACATCTGTCGCTGTGTTTGTCAAGTCCAAGGAGCCGGGGACCTACCCGATCCCGTACCGCCTGTGGAACAGCGCCGATAGTTACACGAAGGCGATCCCCGCAGATCTTGACCTCGAAGAGGTGCTGAAGCGCGTCTCCATTATGGACAATGAGGCGGCTCCTGTTGGGGAGGACGGATCGCCGTGGGCCGTCCTTTCGGTCGGGCGACATGACGAGATGAAGGGTCTCGCCGGAAAGTGCAAATGGGTCGCGGGTCGCAAAGGCATCACCGTCGACCTTAACGGCGTCTACTTTGTCTCCATTGTCAGCCACAGCAACTCAGCAGTCCAAGTCCGCAGCCGCCCCGAAGCCGGCAAGAAGGACATCGGGCCGTCGCGGAAGGCGTGGGTTGAGCCACACATGCTGTACCCGCTCATCAAAGGCGCTGGCGATTTCGAGCCGTGCTATCTGCGACTGGACAACCCTGCGCGTGAGAAGGAGGCGCTGTTCACCTTCGTTCCGAATACCGGGATCTCCTCGGCCGACTACGCCGCGGCGGCTTCGAACATGAACGGGCGCAAGAACGCCAAGGCCAGTGCCTGGTTCGAGAACTATGAGAAGCTCCTGAATGACCGCTCGACCTACCGTCGGCAGATGAAGGGGGCGCCTTACTTCGCCATCTACAACGTCGGTGAATACACCTTCCAGCCTTGGAAGGTCGTGTGGCCGGAAATGTGTTCGCGCTTCTATGCCGCCGTCGCCGGAAGCGCGGACGTTCCGGTGGCTGGCCCGCGTCCGTATATCCCGGACCACAAGGTCTACTACGCAGCCTTTGATGATAAGGAGCCAGCGTACTTCCTCTGCGGCCTGCTGAACACCCCCCTCGTCCGCGAATGGGTAGAGAGCCACAACGTGTCCATTCAAATCGGAGACGTGTTCAAGCACATGAGGCTCCCGGAGTACGACCCATCCGACAAGAAGCACAAGGCGCTTTCGGCACTAGTCGAGAAGGCGCACCGCGAGCACGATGCCCCCAAGAGGAGGAAGCTGGTTGTCCAGATCCAGGCCGACGGGGAGGACATCATCCATCACTGGATGTAGCCGGCGGATAGCATCCTTCGAGACCGGCACAGCTGTCTTGCCCCTGTGATGAAGCGGAGGAATTCTTGATTCTGGTGGCGTGCCGTGGCTGCCTCCTCGACGCGGCTGGAAACCGAAGCGCTTCACAGCTCCCGGCCATCCTGTGGCCGCCAACGGCCAAGGCGCCGGCTTTGCAACGAGCGCCCGCGGACGCTGCGGATCTCAAGGCACTTCGCACAAAGGCCGCGGATCCACGGCCTCCTGTTCGAGCAGAAGCCCGGTCTCGATGATCGTCCGCGCGATGGCGCCAGCCGCTCCGGAGCGGCGGCTCAATCCGGTCACGTCGGCCGTACGGCCGGTGCGCCCGAAACGACGGACGGTCGCCGGGTCCATCAGGTGGGGAACGACCTCGACGCCGAGGCTGTCCTCCAGATGGCCGGCGATGCGCGCGCCGCCAGCGTCGACATCGCCCAATGGAACAGGCGGGGCGGCGTCGGGGCGACGCGGAGCAGATGGCGCAGCACCCGCAGCACCGCGAGGCTCGGGAAGCCGCCGGTGTAGACGACGCACACGTCGACTTGCGGCGCCTCGCGGACGTGGCGGTGGAAGGACGTGAGATTCTCGATCGTTAAAGCGGATTGTCGCTGAGTATAGACGGAATTTTGGCTGGCCTGAGCGGTTGGAGGAAGACACCGCTGAAGGACCGCGCGCCATGGGCCAGCCATATTCCGCCGATCTGCGCGAACGGGTTCTGCTGGCTTATGAGCGCCACGAGGGCGGCCCCGAGTTGCTGGCGCGGCGCTTCCAGATCAGCCGAGCCTGCGCGTACAACTGGGTGCGGGCCGCGCGCCTTGAGGGGCGGCGGGTCGCCAAGCCCCATGCCGGCGGCGTACCAGCCAAACTGGACGCGGAGGGCGTGAGCGTGCTGCGGGCCTTGGTGCGGGAGGATAATGACGCGACACTGGCACAGTACCGCGACCGGTTGGCCGCACGCACCGGCATCGCGCTGAGCCCGGCGGTGGTGTGCCGCACCTTGAAGCGGCTGGGGTTGGCGCGCAAAAAAAGACGCTGAGGGCCAGCGAGCAAGAGCGCATGGATATCGCCGCGGAACGCGCGGCCTACCGGGACGATGCGGTGGTCCACGAACCGGCGCGTTTGGTTTTCCTCGATGAAACCGGCATCAACACCCAGATGACGCCCACCCAGGCCCGGGCGCCGCGCGGCCAGCGGGCGCTCGGGTCCGTGCCCTGTGGGTCGTGGCACCGCGTCACGGTGCTCGGGGCGTTGAGCGCCGAAGGCATGCTGGCCGCCATGAGCATCGAGGCGTCTACCTCCTCGGCCGTGTTTCTCGCCTTTGTCGAGCAGGTGCTCTTGCCCGTGCTCCGGCGCGACAAACCCGGCGCCGTGGTCGTGATGGACAACCTTTCCGCTCACAAGCGGGCCGATATCCTCGCCGCCTTTGAGACCGCAGGGATCCGTGTCCGCTTCCTCCCGCGCTACTCGCCCGACCTGTCGCCCATCGAGCCCGGCTGGGCCAAGCTCAAAGGAATCCTGCGCGCCAAGGAAGCCCGCACCGTCGAGGCCCTCAACGAGGAACTCGGCCCAGCCCTCAATGCGATCACCGCCACCGACGCCAAAGCGTGGTTCAAGCTATGCGGCTACCCGAATCTAAACTGAGCCGAAATCCGCTTTAGCAGGGTGCGGAAAAAGGGCTGTGCACGGGCGGTTGGTCGTGATTCTTTTCGGTTGAGAAGAACGCGACCGACGAGGGGACGATGCGGGGTTCGGACGAACGCAGCGAGGGTCTGTTCAGCTACGTGAGCTGCGAGGCGCGGGTTCCAGCCAACCACCCGCTGCGAGCGATCCGGGCCATCGTGGACGAGGCGCTGGAGGTGATGTCGCCGGCGTTCGAGGGGCTGTACTCCAAGATCGGGCGCCCCTCGATCCCGCCGGAGAAGCTGCTGCGGGCGCTGCTGCTCCAGGCCTTCTACTCGGTGCGCTCGGAACGCCAGTTGATGGAGCAGCTCGATTACAACCTGCTGTTCCGCTGGTTCGTCGGCCTGTCCATGGACGCCCCGGTGTGGGACGTCACCGTGTTCACCAAGAACCGCGAGCGTCTTCTGGCCGGCGATGTGGCGGCCAAGTTCCTGGCGACCGTGCTGGGTCAGCCGAAGGTCAAGGCGCTGCTGTCGGACGAGCATTTCTCGGTGGACGGCACGCTGATCGAAGCCTGGGCGTCGGTGAAGAGCTTCCGGCCCAAAGACGGCAGCGGCGAGCCGCCGGGGCCGGGGCGCAACGGCGAGCGCGACTTCCATGGCGAGAAGCGGTCCAACGAGACGCATGCCTCGACCAGCGATCCCGAGGCGCGGCTCTACCGCAAGGGCAACGGCCAGCCGGCGAAGCTGGCCTTCATGGGCCACGCGCTGATGGAGAACCGCCACGCCCTGGTGGTGGACGTGCGGCTCACCGCGGCCAGCGGCCTGGCCGAACGTGCGGCGGCGGTGGCCATGATCGAGGCCATCCCCGGCCGCCACCGCATCACGGTCGGCGCTGACAAGGCCTACGACACCAAGGATTTCGTGGCGGACATGCGCGACTTGGGCGTGGCTCCGCATGTTGCCCGAAATACCAGCAACCGCCGCTCGGCGATCGACGGCCGGACCACCCGCCATCCCGGCTACGCCGTCAGCCTGCGGGTCCGCAAGCGGATCGAAGAGGTCTTTGGCTGGATCAAGGGAGCCGGCTTGCGCAAGACGCGCCATTGCGGAGCAGCCCGTGTCGGTTGGATGTTCACCCTAACCGCCACCGCTTACAACCTGATCCGCCTGCCCAAGCTGCTGGCTGCGGCATAATCACGCCCGCAATCCGCCTGAACGGCGGTTCTGGGAGCCTCGGAGCGAGGAAAAACGCTCCGTCCCGACCAAATCGCCCGCTGAAACCCGCATTCTCAGCCTCAGCGGAGGAAAAAGGCCGGAATATGTTCGTTTTTCCGCACCCTGTTAGGCGCGCACCATTGATTAGCAGGGATTGTTGTCGTGTTTGCGATGGGCTTGGCGGAACGGACAACCACAGGCCTGTCTGCCCCATCTCGGTGACTGAAGCCACATCGGCGCAAGGGTATACGTGGCTATCTCTTGCCTTAACCCTACTCGACCGATTGCTCTTTGGTGGGTAAGATGGTGGGTAGCTGGCGGGCTATCGGCCCCAAACCCGCACCAATGCTTAACACAGCGCGGACACCCCATCCGCCAATCATTCGCCTTCAAAACGCACGTCGCAGATCACCATGGCGGCGTCCGGCACACTGGACGACGGCACGGACTCGTCCCACCGAACACAGATCAATCCCGCTTACGAATGGTCGCGCCCAGACCTTCCTTGTGCGGGAGTTCCCTCGGAACTCCACACAACGGCTTTGCCTTCAACACGCCCACAGCAAGGAGGGGTGGTTTCCCACCCCATCCCAAGCGGCCGATATCATTCCCACTCGATGGTGCCGGGCGGCTTCGAGGTGATGTCGTAGACAACGCGGTTGACGCCGCGGACTTCGTTCACGATGCGGTTGGACACGCGGGCCAGGAAGTCGTGCGGGAACGGGTACCAGTCGGCGGTCATGCCGTCGGTGGAGGTCACCGCGCGCAGGGCCAGCACATGGTCGTAAGTCCGCCCGTCGCCCATCACGCCCACGGTGCGCACCGGCAGCAGCACCGCGAATGCCTGCCAGATCGCGTCGTAGAGGCCGGCGTTGCGGATCTCCTCCAGATAGACCGTGTCGGCCTTGCGCAGAATGTCCAGCTTCTCCGGGGTGATCTCGCCGGGAACGCGGATGGCGAGGCCGGGGCCGGGGAACGGGTGACGGCCGATGAAAGCGGCCGGCAGGCCGAGTTCGCGGCCGAGCGCCCGGACCTCGTCCTTGAACAGCTCGCGCAGCGGCTCCACCAGCTTCAGCTTCATGCGCTCCGGCAGGCCGCCGACATTGTGGTGCGACTTGATGGTGACCGACGGGCCGCCGGTGAAGGACACGCTCTCGATCACGTCGGGGTACAGCGTGCCCTGGGCCAGGAACTGCGCGCCGCCGACCTTGGCGCTCTCCTCGTCGAAGACCTCGATGAACAGACCGCCGATGATCTTGCGCTTCTGCTCCGGGTCGGTGACGCCGGCCAGCTTGCCCAGGAACAGCTCGGACGCGTTCCGGTGGACCAGCGGGATGTTGTAGTGGTCGCGGAACAGCGTCACCACCTCCTCCGCCTCGCCGGCGCGCATCAGGCCGGTGTCGACGAAGATGCAGGTGAGCTGGTCGCCGATGGCCTCGTGGATCAGCACGGCGGCCACCGAGGAATCGACGCCGCCGGACAGGCCGCAGATCACCTTGCCGCTGCCGACCTGGGCGCGAATCTTCTCGATGGCCTGCTGCTTGAAGGCGGCCATGGTCCAGTCACCCTTCAGCCCGGCAACGCGGTGCACGAAGTTCGACAGGAGCTGCGCGCCGTGCGGGGTGTGCACGACCTCAGGGTGGAACTGCACGCCGTAGAACTGGCGGGCGTCGTCGGCGATGGCGGCGAAGGGCGCGCCGTCGCTGACCGCTACGGCCTGGAAGCCGTCCGGCAGGGCGGTGACGCGGTCACCGTGGCTCATCCACACCTGCTCGCGCGAGCCGACCGCCCACAGGCCGTCGAACAGCGCGCAGGTCTGCTTCACCTCGATGAAGGCGCGCCCGAACTCGCGGTGGTCGGAGCCCGACACGGTGCCGCCGAGCTGGTGGCACATCGTCTGCTGGCCATAGCAGATGCCCAGGACCGGGACGCCCAGCGTGAAGACCACCTCCGGCGCGCGGGGGCCGTTCTCCTCGGTGACGGAGGCCGGGCTGCCCGACAGGATGATCGCCTTCGGCGCGTAGTCGCGAATCCGCTCCTCGCTCATGCTGAACGGATGGATCTCGCAGTAAACGCCGGCTTCACGGACGCGGCGGGCGATGAGCTGGGTCACCTGCGACCCGAAATCGAGGATGAGAACGCGCTCGGCGGACATGGACGACAACCTGATGCGGGGGGACAAGCCCCTGACTACCGCATTTCGGGGCCCGCGGACAAGCGTGCAAGCGGGGCGAGGTCGCGCCAGCCATAGGCGATCTCCACCAGCTCCGCCCCGGCGAAGCGGATGGGCCGTTCCGCCACCCGGACTCCGCCCAACCGCTCGTAGAACCAGCGCGCCGGGTTGTCGCGCAGGCACCAGACCACGGCGGTGCGCTTGCCGCCCTCCTGGAGCCGCTCGGCCATGGTCGCCATCAGGCGGCGGCCAAGCCCCTGCCCCTGCGCCTCGTCCAGCAGATAGAGAGCGTAGAATTCCCCCTCGTACCCTTCCACGGGAATGCGGCGCCCGCCGTAGGTGGCGAAACCCACCACCGAGTCCGTGCCGTCCACCACAACCAGGGCGCCCTGCCCCGGCCCGTGCGCCTGAACGGCGTTGTGCCAACGCATCGCCGCGGCGGCTTCCGACAGGTTGACGAGATAGGTGTCGGGGACGAGGCCCGGATAGGTGGACTGCCACGTGGCGACGTGGACCTTGGCGATGCCAACCGCGTCCGACGGCCGCGCGTCGCGAATCACCAGCGCTTCATCCATGGGACACCTCCGGACCCGCTGCCCACCCTAATGAGAACTGGGAGCCGGGCCGGAGGATGTCCAGTCAGCCAAAAGGGCCGGGACAGTGCGACGGTGGAAGGCCGCCGCACCGCCGGCCTTCGGGTTACTGGGCCGGAAGGGCCGGAACGCCCGCCTGCCACTGGTCCCAGTGGGACACGATGTGATCGGTCATGCGCGCGCCGACCAGCGCCACATTCTCCACCGTCTCGGCGAAGCCGCCAGCGGTCTCGCCCGGCTTCGGGTCGAGATGCTCCAGCGTGGTTTCCTTGGGGTTGCCCTGGTCGAAGTTGACGGCGCCGCGCAGGCTCATCACCCGGTCGGAGCCCAGCGTGCGCTTGATGACCAGCGTGATCGCCGCGGCCTCCATCTCGGTGATGACGTAATCGTCGGCGCCGTAGAGCTTGGCGATGTACTGCGCCTGCTCGGACATGCCCGGGCCGTGGAAGAAGGTGTCGCCGGTCATGTGCGTGCCGGTGCCGACGAAGGGCGCGCGCCGGGCGGCGTCCTGCGGGTAGCGCTGGCGGTAGGCACGGGCGCTGTCGGAGTCCTTCAGCGGCGTGTCGCCGGTCAGCTTCATGGCCCAGGAGACCAGGGCCGGGTTCAACTGGAACAGGCGGACGGACTCGTAGCCCTTGCGCGGCATGAAGGTCGGCTCGCCCGGCTTGCCCTCCTCCGGCGCCCAGCGGTGGCCCAGGTCGTAATCCACCAGCCAGGTCGCCCAGTTGACCTCGGCGATGGTGCCGCGCGACGGCGGGGTGCCGGCCACGCCGGAGATGATGAAATAGGCTTGCGACAGGTCGAGTTGCGGGTTCAGCAGAATCGCCTGCATGGACGCGGAGGAGCTGACCTTGCCCATCCCCAGAACCGCGCCGCAGACGCCGTCGGCGTTGCAGTAGACGGGGTTCAGCGCGCCCTTCACGGCAATCGGCTCGGCGGACTGCCAGTAGCGCTCGTACCAGTTCTGGAACTCGCCGGCGCGGTCGCCGGTGTTCTTGCCGATCTCGAACATGGCACCGACGAACACCTTGACCTTGACCGGCTCAGCCGCTTCGGCGGAGGTGCCCAGCCCCAACAGGAAAAGGGCGGACAGGGCGGCGCTCCGCCAGCGGGACGTGTTCCACATCATTGCGCTCCAACATGCGGGGAAAGGTCGCACCCTAACCGCAAACCTCGCGGTATGACCCGCACGAAATCAGCAGGCCGGTCCGTGTGTCCCCGCATGAGTGGCGGCGCTCGTCCTTTCTCCGGCTGGCGCGCATTCGCCGCTTTTTCCGCCCGCCATCGATCTCTCTCACCATGTTGGTTTCGCCAAATTCTTAGCGGGTCGCCAACGGTCATCTTCCGACGCGAGTCCGGACACCAAACACCCACATCATACCCCAGTATTCGTGCAGTTCATTATCGAGCAAATACTTCGGACTCGAACTTTAATATTTCATTATCAATCTTCGCTCAAGCTTCCAAATCAACATGTCAAAAATATCTATTTCTTACCACGATGACATCGACCATCGATCAATGGAGTTTTCCAATGGCTCCGACAAGCGTCACATCACCCGCCGATGTTCCCGCATATTTCCGCACTGGATCGGCATCGCGCTCAACGAACACATCGACACCTTCCGTTGCCACGACGACCGTCCGAAAGAGCGGAGCCAACGACCGCGTGGATCTCAGTGCTCTGGCAACGGCCCTAAAAGGCAATGCTCTTACGATGTTCAACGAGGCGCTGGGCGACGAGGACCGTCGGAAACTGGACGACGCCGTGCGTGCCGGCACTCTGACCGGCGATGAGGTGGCGGAGGGTTTGACGACACGTCTGAAACGCATCGGCTTCGCGCAGTCCGGTGTCGATGTCGCCACCGTCGATTTCGATTCGGAGGCCGCCAACCGCGCTCTCGGCGGAGCGGTGCTCCTTCAGCGCGGCCAGCGCCGGTCCGACACGCCGACACAGCCGGACAATTCCCCAATCCGCGTCGACAAACCTTCGGCATCGCCCTCCCCGGCGACGAGCAGGAATGCTCAGGCCAACGCCTACTTTCTCGCCATTGAGGATGGTGGCGACGATGCGTCAAAGAAGATCGCCGATCTCGGCATCAACCTGAGTCCGTTTGCCGCCTTCGGCGACGCGGTCCGTCGTCTGATTGGCAATGGGGCCTTCGATTACCGGTAGGCTCACCTCTTCCGCTGCCAATCCCTCACAAATCTATCGCGCAAAATTTAAATAATATAATCCATCATCTCGCACCACAGAATAATCTACAATCACATTGGCAATAATTCTATACAGTAAAATCAGATATTTTGATCGTTAATTTGGAAATTATCCATTTCTCTTTTCCCTGTGGATCCCCGGAAATGATGGGCGATGACGGCTAGGAGGCGGATCAATGACCAGCAGCTCAATCAGTTCCTCTCTTCCCTTGTCCGCCACCGGATACTGGAAGCCTGTGCAGTCAGGAACAGGTTCCTCAGGGCATCAACCCTCAGGCGTCGGGAGCGGCGAAAAGACGGATGCCGTTTCCCTGAGCAAGCTTGGGCAGGCCTTGAACGGCGCCGCCGCCGATGTGTTCAAGCAACTCGACTCAAAGGCGCGCGGCATGCTGGAAGGACTTGTGAACTCCGGCAAGATCAGCGCCGAAGACGTCGTAACCGGGCTGAAATCGATGGCGACCAAGGCGACCTTCAACCGCTACGTCTCCGAACGCCCCCGTGACGAAGAGGACAAACAGCGGCTCGCCGACTCGGAGGCCGCCTGGCAGAAACTGCAGGCCTATGGCAGCCGGATGTCCGGCGCGCTGTCCGAGGTCGGGCGCAAGACCCAGGAGATTCAGGAAGCCCAGCAGCGCGGCGACATCTCGATGGACGAGATGAACGAACGCCTGAAGCCGGTTCAGGACGCGTTTAAGAGCGAAATCGCGGCGACCCGTGGCGCCTATGGAAAGTCGACCGACCAGACGGCCATTCTCAGCGACGCCAGCGGATTTACGAAAAACATGCAGGGCTTCAAATCCGCGCTGGCATCCATGGGGGAGGACGCTGGCTTCGCGGATCTGTACGCGCCGGACGGCGAGGCCGCCGAACAGAAGCTTCAGGAACTCGGCTTCGACCGGACCGTCTTCGGCAACGCGTTCCAGACATTTGCGGAAACGGTGGACATTCCCGGCATCGGGCCCAAATCCGCTGCCCCGAAGGCCGACGCCGCCGCTCCGACCCCGGCGCCCGCCGCGGAAAGCAAGATTGCCACGGAGACGCCAGCCGTCACGAACAAGCCAACCGCCGAAAGCCCATCGCCCCCGGACACCGTCGGCAAGCCGGCTTCGAGCGACCCTGGCAACGCGCAGGCGGCGTTGTCCATGCTCCAATCGGCCCTTGCGTCGGGCGCGTCGAAAGGCGGAACCGGTGTCCTGGGCGCGATTGCCGGAAGCGCCAGCGAAAGCCAGAACACGGTCGCCAGCGGCCTGCTGGAAGCCCTGAAGGCCGGAACGGGACAGCCGCAAACCGGAAACGCGCAGACCGGCGACACACCGCCGGCCTGACGCATTCCACCGGCGAAGGTTCTCCCCGCCGATGTTACCCTTCTGAAGGCGCCGGATCAGCCTCGGCCATCCGGTCCACCTCCGCCTCGGCGTCCTCCTCCGCCTTGCGCACCATAACGGCGGCGAAGAAGCCGTCGGTGTCGTGGCGGGCCGGGGTCAGGCGCAGGTACGGCCCCTCGGCGGGTGGGGTGCCCGCGCCCTCCTCCGCCCAGACCTCGGCGACCGGCAGCACGGTGAAGTCGGGATGGGTCTCCAGGAAGGCGGCGACCTGATTCTCGTTCTCCTCCGGCAGCAGGGAGCAGGTGGCGTAGACCAGCCGCCCGCCGGGCTTCACCAGACGGGCCGCGCTGTCCAGGATGTTCGCCTGGAGCGGCACCAGCTCCGCCAAGCCGGGGCCGAGCTGCCGCCAGCGGCTGTCGGGGTTGCGCCGCCAGGTGCCGGTGCCGCTGCACGGCGCGTCGACCAGCACGCGGTCGAACTTGCGCTTGTGGCGCTTCACCCAGGGATCGCGCTCGCTGGACAGCGGGTGCGCCTCGATGTTGTGCAGACCGGCGCGGCGGAACCGCTCGGCGGCGCGCTTCAGGCGCCCGGCCAGCACGTCGCAGGCGACGACGCGGCCCTTGTTCTTCATCAGCGCGGCGATGGCCAGCGTCTTGCCGCCGGCCCCGGCGCAGAAGTCCACCACCTGCTGCCCCGGCTTCGGCGCCACCGCGATTGCCACGAGCTGCGAGCCCTCGTCCTGGATTTCGACCAGACCGTCCTTGAAGGCGTCCACGGCGCCCAGCGGCGGGCGGCCCTGGACGCGCAGGCCCAGCGGCGACCACTGCGTCGGCGTCGCCGTGATCTGGGCGCGGGCCAGCGCCTTGATCGCGCTCTCGCGGTTGGCCTTCACCGGGTTGATGCGCAGATCGAGGGGCGCGGAGTCCAGAAGCGTGCGCATCTCCACCGCGAAGCGGTCGCCCATGGCGGCGCGCATCGGCTCCACCGCCCAGGGCGGGCATTCCACCGCCACGCTTTCCGGCATCTGCGGATGCTCCAGCGTGTGGGTGTCCAGTTCGTTGGCGAGCTTCGCCTCCTCCGGCGCCAGCGGGTCCGGAGCGAACTTGGAGGAGCCGAACAGCGCCTTCACCGTCGCCGCGGCCTTGCCCTCCGCCAGGATTTCGTTGGCGAGCGCGCGGGCGCGCGGGGTCGGCGGATGGCCCTGACGCTCCAGCCACCAGCACAGGCGGGCGTGCCGCCGCAGGATCGCGTAGGCCGTCTGCGCCACCACGGTGCGGTCTTTCGACCCGATGTAGCGGCGGGCGCGGAAATAGGCGCTCATCACCGCGTCGGCGGGGCGCGGGGTTTCGTCGATCTCGGTCAGCAGGTCGATGACCGCCTGAAGGCGGGCGGCGGGGGTCATGGGATGGTCCTCGGATAGATTCCCTGCTCGATAACCCGAGCGGGGGGCGGTTGTCATCCCCCGCGCACGCGCGGCAGCCTTTCGAGTCGCCGCCCCCAGGCGCGCGCCCTGTGACAAGACGGCCCGATCGAAACCATCCGCGCGAAGAGCCGTTGACCGCAATCCCATGAATGAGGCAAAAAAGGGGTAGTTGTTCTTGCCCCGGCTCTCTTGCAGGCGGCAAGTCCAGCGCTCCCTCTTCTTCGGCGTCTTCTTGAAATCTGGTGCGGGGTCCGCGATGACGGCTGCGGTCGGCAGTGTCATGGCGCGTGCGATGGCGCGCGTCTCCACCCTTCTTGCGTTCGGCCTGCTGGCGGGCTGTGCGGGCGACGCGGCGACCGGGGCCGGACCCGGCGGCGGCGTCACCGCGGCGTCCTGGCGACCGGGGATGGAGAAGGTCTCCGCGGATTTCCGCGGCCTGCCGGGCTGGATCGACGACGACCACGCGCAGGCCCTGCCCGCCCTTCAGCGCACCTGCCGCTGGGTGGCCTCGCAGCCGGCCGGCAAGCCGCTCGGCCCCAACCCCGCCGCCGGCACCACCTCGGACTGGCGCCCGATCTGCGAGGCGTTGCGCGGCCTGCCCGACGCCCAGCCGGAAACCGCCCGCCGCTTCTTCGAGGACCATTTCACCCCCGTCGCCCTGTCCGAGGGGCAGGAGGGGCTGTTCACCGGCTATTACGAGGTCGAGCTGCGCGGAAGCTGGACGCGGACCGAGCGCTACAACGTCCCCCTCTACAAGGCGCCGAAGCGGACCAAGCGCGGCCTGCCCAGCCGCGCCCGCATCACCGACGGCGCGTTGAAGGGCAAGGGGCTGGAAATCCTCTGGGTGGACGATCCCATCGACGCGTTCTTCCTGGAAATCCAGGGGTCGGGCCGGGTGCGGATGACCGACGGATCGGTGGTGGCTCTGGGCTATGGCGGGCAGAACGGCCACCGCTACGTCCCCATCGGGCGGCACCTGATTGACATCGGCTACGCCACGCCGGAACAGGTCACCATGCCGCTGATCCGCCGCTGGCTGACCGAGCATCCCGGCGAGGCGAAGCGGGTGATGAACCTGAACCCGTCCTACGTCTTCTTCCAGCTCCGCCCCGACGTCGGCGCGCGCGGCGCCCGCAACATGGAGCTGACGGCGGGCCGCAGCCTCGCCGTGGACCCGGGCTACGTCCCGCTCGGCGTGCCGTTGTGGCTGGACGTGCGCGAAGCGCCGGTGCCGCAGGGCGAGATCAAGCGCCTCGTCGTCGCCCAGGATACCGGCGGCGCCATCAAGGGGGCGGTGCGCGGCGACCTGTTCTGGGGCCATGGGGCGGAGGCCGCGGAGGGCGCCGGCGTGATGAAGGCCAAGGGCCGCTACACGATGCTGGCGCCGCGCACCACCTCCTTCACGCTGGCGCAACGCCGCTGAGGCCTGGTCGTCGATGCTGGTACGATTGCCGGAGTTGCCCGACCGCGAGTCCGCCCTCGCCGCGCTGGAGGACATCTTCTTCCTGTCCACGCTGCGCAAGGACTTCGCCTCGGCGGCGGAGCGCGACGCCTTCTTCCGCACCTGGACGGGCTGGTACGTGGAGCGGGCGCCGGACGACCTGTGGTTCGCCTTGGCCGAGGACGGCGCCATCATCGGCTATCTGACCGGCTGCAAGGACAGCGCCGGGGCGCTGGACCTCGCCCGCATCATCCCGAAATACGAGGTCTTCGCCGACCGCTTCGCCGCCTTTCCCGCCCATCTCCACGTCAACGTCCGGCCCGGCTTCCGCGATCGCGGGGTCGGGCGGGCGCTGGTGGACCGCTTCGCGGAGGACTGCCGCGCCGAGGGCCTGCCCGGCCTGCATCTGGTGACCGGGGTCTTCGCGCGGAACGTCAGCTTCTACCAGCGCGCCGGCTTCACCGCGGCGACCCAGCGGGGAGCGCTGCTGTTCCTCGGCCGGCCCCTGGATTGAAAGTGCCGTTCAGTCCACTCAAAAGGCGGAGGGGCAGCCACCCGCCTTGAGCACCCGCTGCGTCGAGGCAGGGTTGTTGGCCAGCTTTCCCGCCGGACGGACGGGCCGCCGCACCAGTTCGCCGCCGCAGTTCGGACAATGCCCCTTCAGCACCCCATCCCGGCAGTCGCCGCAGAAGGTGCATTCGAAGGAGCAGATGTAGGCATCGCGCGAGTCCGGGGGCAAATCCCGGTCGCAGCATTCGCAGTTGGGCCGCAGCGCAAGCATGATGGGAATCGCCTTTCCGTGGTTCTGCGATGATAGCAGCGGGAAGTCGGTAGGAGAACAAAGCGCTGGCGCAATGCAAATGCGCCTGGAATCCCTCTCCCGCCCCAGGAGAGGGCGGCCCGAAGGGCCGGGTGAGGGTCGTGCGAGAATCACGATGCTTTTCCTTGCCGGTCCCCTCACCCTTCCCACGCTTCGCGCGGGCCCCTTCCCTCTCCCGGGGCGGGAGAGGGAGTGTTTCAGAATCCGAACGGCCTTCCCAACGCGGCGCCCCGCGCCGTAAGGTCCACGATCACGACGACCGCCCGCCTTTGAAAGCCTGCCCCGCATGACCCGCCCGCCGCGCCTGATCGAAAGCCTGCAGAATCCGCAGTTCAAGCTGTGGGAGTCGCTGCTGGAAAGCCGCGGCCTGAAGAAACAGGGCAAGTTCCTGCTGGCCGGTCTGAAGACGGTGCCGGAGGCGCTGGCCCGCTGGCCGGAGCGCTTTTCCACCCTGCTCGTCACCGATCCGGCGCAGGCCGAGGGCTGGCGCCTGCCCGCGGAGCTGGAGATCGTCCAGCTCGCCCCCTCCCTGTTCCGCACCCTGGACGCCTCCGGCACCGGCTTCCCCCTGCTTGTCGGCGCGGTGCCGGACACGCCGTCGATCGACCTGTCGCAACCGCCGCAAGGGCTGGAGCTGATCTGCGCGCTCGGCGACCCCAACAACCTCGGCGCACTGCTGCGCAGCGCCGCCGCTTTCGGCGCCCGGCGGGTGATCCTGCTCGACGGGGCGGCGCACCCCTACCACCCCAAATGCCTGCGCGCCGCGTCGAACGCCCAGTTCGAGCTGACTCTGCTGCGCGGCGGCCGATGGGAGGATGTCAACCGGGCCGCCGGACCGCTGGTCGCTCTGGACGCCGGGGGCGCCGACATGGCGGCCTTCCGTTGGCCGCGCGACGTCCGCCTTGTCCTGGGCGAGGAGGGTCAGGGCGTGCCCGCCGCCCTGCCCGTCCAGCGCCTGTCGATCCCGACCACGGGCGCCGTGGAATCCCTCAACGCCACCGTCGCGGCCAGCGTGGCGCTGTTCAGCCACTTCACCGCCAACCGCTGAACGCGGGCATGAAAAAGGCGAGGGGAACGCCCCCTCGCCTTTCCAGACCTCAATCCAACGGACGCCCGATCAGCCCTGGCGGTAGTTCGGCGACTCGTTGGTGATGGTGATGTCGTGGACGTGGCTCTCGCGCAGGCCGGCGTTGGTGATGCGGACGAACTCGCACTTCGTCTGCATCTCGGCGATGGACTGGCTGCCGGTGTAGCCCATGGCGGCGCGCAGGCCGCCGACGAGCTGGTGGATCACCGCCGACACCGGGCCCTTGTAGGGCACGCGGCCTTCGACGCCTTCCGGCACCAGCTTCATGGTCGACACTTCCTGCTGGAAGTAGCGGTCGGCCGAACCACGGGCCATGGCGCCCACCGAGCCCATGCCGCGGTAGCTCTTGTAGGAGCGGCCCTGGTAGAGGATGACCTCGCCGGGGCTCTCGTCGGTGCCGGCGAACAGGCTGCCCAGCATCGCCACGCTGGCGCCCGCCGCGATGGCCTTGGCGAGATCGCCGGAGAACTTGATGCCGCCGTCGGCGATCACCGGAACGCCCAGCTTCTCGCAGGCCTCGACCACGTCCATGATGGCGGTGAGCTGCGGCACGCCGACGCCGGCGACGATGCGGGTGGTGCAGATGGAGCCGGGGCCGATGCCGACCTTCACGGCGTCCGCGCCGGCATCGACCAGCGCCTTCGCCGCCTCGGCGGTCGCCACGTTGCCGGCGATCACCTGGGTGTAGTTGGACATGTTGCGCGCCGCGCGCACCTGATCCAGCACCTTCAGCGAGTGGCCGTGCGCGGTGTCGACCACCAGAACGTCAACGCCGGCGTCGAACAGCGCCTCGGCGCGGCGCAGACCGTCCGAGCCGGTGCCGGTGGCGGCGGCGACGCGCAGGCGGCCCTGGGCATCCTTGCAGGCGTTGGGATAGGCCTGGGCCTTCTCCATGTCCTTGACCGTGACGAGGCCGATGCAGCGATGGGCCTCGTCCACCACCAGCAGCTTCTCGATGCGGTGCTGGTGCAGCAGGCGCTTGGCCTCGTCCTGGCTGACGCCCTCGCGCACCGACACCACGTCCTTGGTCATCAGCTCGCTGACCGGCTGGTTCGGGTTGGTGGCGAAGCGCACGTCGCGGTTGGTCAGGATGCCGACCAGCTTGCCGCTGCCGCGGGAGTCGCGGCTTTCCACCACCGGGATGCCGGAGATGCGGTAATCGGCCATGAGCTGGAGCGCGTCGGCCAGCGTCTGGCCCGGCGTGATGGTGATCGGGTTGACCACCATGCCGGACTCGTACCGCTTGACCTTGCGGACCTCTTCGGCCTGCTGCTCGATGGTCAGGTTGCGGTGAACCACGCCGATGCCGCCGGCCTGGGCCATGGCGATGGCGAGGCTGCTTTCGGTCACCGTGTCCATCGCGGAGGACATCAGCGGGATGCCCAGTTCGATGGTCTTGGTCAGGCGCGTCCGGGTGTCCACCTCGTTCGGCAGGACCGAACTTTCGGCCGGAACCAAGAGGACGTCGTCGAAGGTCAGAGCTTCGCGGATCGTGGACGAGCGGGCCATCGGCGGTCTCCCGGAAGGTAAAAAAGGGGCCGGAAAAAAATTTGGCGCACTATACACAAGACCGTGGGCTTGTGAAGGCGCCTGAACCACAAACTGTCGTGTGCCGGGCCTCATCCGCGCAAGCCAGCCATGACCTGCGCGAACGGACCGCAGCCGGAGGTGGACCTAGTCGTTCATGTTGGCCCCACGGAAACCGGTGGCGACCACATAGGTTTCGGAGGATTCGGCGCGGCTGGCCGGCGGCTTGGCGTGGCGCACCGTGGCGAAATCGCGCTTCAGCCGCTCCAGCAGGGACTTCTCCGCCCCGCCCTGGAACAGCTTGGCGACGAACGCCCCGCCGGGGGCCAGCACCTCCTCCGCGAAATCGTAGGCGGCCTCGGCCAGCGCCATGATGCGCAGGTGGTCGGTGGACTGGTGCCCGATGGTCGGGGCCGCCATATCGCTCAGCACCACGTCGGCGGAGCCGCCCAGGGCCTCCTTCAGCCGCTCGGCAGCACCCTCCTCCAGGAAGTCGGCCTGCATGGTGGTGGCGCCGGGCACCGGGTCCATGGGCAGGATGTCCAGCCCGACGACCTTCCAGCCATCGCGCGCGGTCTGCACCTTGTCCACCGCCACCTGCGTCCAGCCGCCGGGGGCGGCGCCAAGGTCGACCACGCGCTTGCCCGGCCCCAGCAGATGGAACTTCTCGTCCAGCTGCAGCAGCTTGAAGGCGGCGCGGGAGCGGAAGCCGCGCTTCGTCGCCTCGTGCACGTAGGGGTCGTTCAGATGCCGCTCCAGCCAGCGGGCCGAGGAGGTGGTGCGCTTGGCCGCGGACTTCACGCGGACGGTGGCGCGGCGCCCACCCGGCGTCGAGGAGGACGGAGGCTTTCCAACCATGGTCTCACATTTCCTTAATAGATTTGCCGCGTCGACCCGATCAGCTCCACGAGGATGCCCTCGCGCAGGCCGCGGTCGGCGATGCGCAAGCGCTCCACCGGCCAACAGTCGCACAGCGCGTCCAGCACCGCGCATCCGGCGATCACCAGATCCGCGCGGTCCTGTCCGATGCAGGGATGCCGCGCCCGCCCGTCGAAGTCCAGTGCGACGAGACGTTCGATGACCGCGCGGGCATGGTCGATGCGCAGAAAGCTGCCGTCCACCGCCCGCCGGTCGTATCGGCAGAGGCCGAGATGCACCCCGGCCAGCGTCGTCACCGTGCCGGAGGTGCCGAGCATCTGCACCTGCCCGGCCAGCACCCGCTCCCGGATGCCGTTGCGCGCTTCGAAGGAGGCGATGGCCGACGCCACCTCCTCCACCATGCGCCGGTACATGCCGCGGTCGGCGTTGGCACCACCGAATTGCTCGGTCAGCCCGATGACGCCGCACTGGATGGAGGTCTGGTCGAGGATGCGCGGGGGCCGCCCCCGCTCCACCGCCAGCCACATCAACTCGGTCGAGCCGCCGCCAATGTCGAACACCACGGCATAGGGCACATTCGGGTCGAGCAGCGACGCGCAGCCGGCGAGCGCGAGGCGCCCCTCCTCCTGGCTGGAGATGATCTCGATGGCGATGCCGGTTTCCCGCTCCACCGCATCGATGAATTCGCCGCAGTTCCGGGCGCGGCGGCAGGCCTCGGTCGCCACGGCACGCGCCGCGGTAACGCCGCGACGCTCGATCTTGGATCCGCAGATCTTCAGCGCAGCGAGGGTGCGCTCCATCGCCGAGTCGGACAGCCGATCGTTGCGGGTCAGCCCCTCGCCCAGCCGGACGATCCGCGAGAAGGCGTCGATGACGCGAAAGCCGCCGGGAATTGGCCGGGCAATCAGAAGCCGACAGTTGTTGGTGCCGAGGTCGAGGGCCGCGAAGACCGGGCGCGCAGGGGCCGACGAACGCAACCGCCCGGTGTCGTTCTGCCGCTCGCTGTGCACCTGAAGGTCCACGTCTCCTCCCCGCCATGCTTAAGGGAGTCATCTTAACCCGGTTTCACGTCCCAGCGAAAGCCCACGATTGGACTTGAATTGTGTCTGCAGGCCCACACCCGGGCGTCGCAGCCGAAAAAAGGGCTATACAAGCCCCGCCCGCTTTGCTAAAAGGGCGGCCCACGACGGGACGCGCCACAGCGCCGCCCCGGCGACGGTCTGGGGGATCGTCTAGCGGTAGGACAGCGGACTCTGACTCCGCCAGCCTAGGTTCGAATCCTAGTCCCCCAACCAACCTCTCCCGAACGGCCAGCGCTTTCAGGAACATTCGGGTTGCTTGCATCCAGCAACGCCGGGTGTGGCAAAATTGATTTGTGACGCCGTCGCACGTCGCTCACATCGCCTGCTCGACGCGGATTGGTCGATGGCGTGTGAAAGCCCACGTCAGCCATGCCGCCGCGCTCACCGCGGCCCCCACCGTCGACACTCCGACCCAGCCGGCATGGGCAAAGGCCGTCGTCGCCGCGATGGCGCCAATGGCGCTGCCGAGAGAGTAGAAGGCCATGTAGCCGCCGACGAGGCGGCTGCGCGCCTGCGGATGTCGGTCGAAGATGATGCTCTGGTTGCTGACATGGACCGCCTGCACCGCAAGGTCGAGCAGTACGACGCCGACGAGAAGGGCGGGAATGGAAACGGGCAAAAACGCGATCAGCCCCCATGACACAAGAAGCAGTGTGAGCGAGACGCCTGTGGTCCATTGACCGAGGCCACGATCCGCTAGCCGGCCCGCCCCCGTCGCCGCGATGGCTCCCGCCATGCCGACCAGTCCAAACAGGCCGATTTGGGTGTGGGAAAAGCCGAACGGTTCGGCGCTGAGCGGCAGCACCAGCGCGGTCCAGAATGCGCTGAACGCTGCGAAGATCAGCAGGGCCAGGATGCCGCGAACCAGCAACACGCGGTCGGTCAGAAACAGCACGGGGATCGAACGCAGCGTCGCGACGTAGCTGTCCGTGCTGTCCGGTGACCCAGTGCGCGGCATGACCCGCCACAGCAGGCCGACCATCGCCAGCGTGAAAGCCGCCGATGCCAGATAGACCGCGCGCCATCCTCCAAGGTCGGCGAGCACCCCGGCAACGAAGCGCGCACCGAGAACGCCGATCACCACTCCACTCGTGACCATGCCGACGGCCTTGCCACGATTGGCGGGCGTGGCGAGCGTCGCCGCGAAGGACACCAGCACCTGAACGACCACCGCGAGCAGACCGACCGCCGCCATGGCGGCAAACAGAATCGCTTCCGTCCTCGCCGCGGCAACGGCCGCCAGCGCGACAACGGACAGGACACCTTGACCAAGGACAAGGCGGCGACGGTCCATGATATCCCCGAGTGGGACAATGACGATCAGGCCCAGCCCGTAACCAAGCTGCGTCACGGTCACCACGAGTCCGATCGCGGCCGGTGAAATCCCGAAATCCCGAGCCATCGAATCGAGCAGGGGTTGGGCGAAATAGATGTTGGCGACGCTGAGACCCGCGGCCGCCGCGAAGATCAACATGGTGCCCCGCGACAACCCGCCGTCCGGCCGGTGCTGTGGGCTGCATTCGTGCTGCATGATCGTTCCATGGATGAAGCTCTAACCAGTTTCATAGTGAGACCACTTGCGCGCTTGGACATCCAGTTCTATTTTAGAACCAGATTGCAGCGTCGGAGGGTCCTGGTCTTGGTCAAGCGGGTCAGCCTGTGGGGTGCCGATTGCCCGGTTGCACGGTCGCTCGACGTCATTGGCGACTGGTGGTCGCTGCTCATCATCCGCGACGCTTTCGACGGTGTGCGGCGGTTCAGCGGGTTTCAGACGAGCCTCGGCATTGCCAAGGGCATGCTGGCGACGCGCCTGCGCGATCTGACCCGGCGCGGCATTCTGGAAACCGCGCCGGCCTCTGACGGAAGTGCCTACCGTGAATATGTCCTGACCGAAAAGGGGCGCGGCCTCTTTCTCGTTATCGTCGCGCTGCGGCAATGGGGTGAAGACCACCTCTACCGCCCCGGTGAAGCACGGTCCTCGCTGGTCGACACCGAAACCGGCGCTCCGGTCGCGCGGCTGGCACTGCGAGCGGAGGATGGACGCTTCCTCGGATGGAGCGATACGCGGGTGCAGAAAATCGGCAATGAATGATCGAGCGGAAAAGCCGCTGTTTGAATTTCATGATGCAAACGCATCCACCTTTCAGCCGCAAAATGCCTTGTATCGCCAGCGTCCGATGGACACTGCGGACCATATCCACCCTTCCCTTGAACCGTGAAGCCAGCGAAGGCACCGGCTCTTCGTTGAAAATTCTCGAGTTTTCAACGAACCATGGCTGCACCGTTGCGGCTCTCGGTCAAACAGGCGACTCTCGGTCGTTGAAGCGGGTTCATTCGAAAATCCATACGGTTGTAATGTTTCCTTCAGGGCTTTGTGCTTTTCTAAGGCCATGGTCGCGGAGGCCGCATGCGGATTTTGGTGGTGGACGATTCGCGCATGGCGCGCACGGTGCTGTGCCAGCAGCTTGAAGGCTTCGGCCATCAGACGGCCTTTGCCGAAAGCGGCCAAGCGGCCTTGGCCCGCTGCCGCGACGAGCCCATAGACATCGCGCTCGTCGATTTCCGCGTCGGCGAGATGGAGGGCGTGGAGGTCTGCTGGCACCTGCGCGCGGCGCAGCGGGAACGGCACCTCTACCTGATGCTGATGATCCCCGGAAGCATCACCAACCAGTTCTTCGAAGTGGTGGAGAACGGCGCCGACGAGTTCCTGCGCAAGCCGCTGGACCTCACCTGGCTGCGCGCCCGGCTGCTCGCCGCCTCCCGCGTGGTCGACATGCAGCGCCAGTTGGAGCGCCTCGCCACCACCGACTCGCTGACCGGGGCGCTGAACCGCGGGCGCTTCATGGCGCGGGCCGCCGACGAGGTGGCGCGGGCCCGGCGCAGCGGCCAGCCGCTGTCGGCGATCATGCTGGACATCGACCACTTCAAGAAGGTCAACGACACCTACGGCCACGCCACCGGGGACGAGGCCATCCGCACCGTGGTCCGCGTCTGCCGGTCGATGGTGCGCGGCGCGGATGTGCTGGGCCGGCTGGGCGGCGAGGAGTTCGCCATCCTGCTGCCCGAGACGCCGCCGCAGGGGGCGGCGCTGCTGGCGGAGCGGCTGCGCCGGGCGCTGGCGGAAACCGACGTGCGGATCGCCAACGGCGCCGGGTCCTCCCTCTCCTTCACGGTCAGCATCGGGGTCAGCGCGCTGCGGCCGGCCGAGAGCAGCGTCGCCGCGGTTCTGGCGCGAGCGGACGAGGCGCTGTACCGCGCGAAGAACGGCGGCCGCAACCGCGTTGTGTGCGACGCGCCGCCGTGATCCTTCAGAGCGCCGTCAGGCTCCCGGCACCAGCCAGGGCCGCGCCTCGGCATCCGCGCGGTCGAAGGCGTCGATGGCGTCCTGGTGGCGCAGCGTCAGGGCCACGTCGTCGAGGCCTTCCACCAGGCATTCCTTTTTGAACGGGTCGATGGCGAAGGCCAGCGGCCGGCCGTCCGGGCCGGTCAGGGTCTGTGCCGGCAGGTCCACGGAGACGGCGGCGCCCGGCGTCTCCTGCAACTGGCGGCGCAGCTCCGCCACCGTCTCCTCCGGCAGGGCGACGGTCAGCAGGCCGTTCTTGGCGGCGTTGGCGGCGAAGATGTCGCCGAAGCTGGGGGCGACGACGCAGCGGAACCCGCCATCCACCAGCGCGTAGACCGCCCCCTCCCGCGACGACCCGCAGCCGAAATTGCGGTCGGTCACCAGCACGCGGGCGCCGGCATAGGCGGGGTCGTCCAACGGGAAGCCGGGCTTGCGCTCGTCATGAAGCAGGAAATTGCCGTAGCCGGCGCTGCGCGGCTTCTTCAGGAAGCGGGCGGGCAGAAGCTGGTCGGTGTCGATGTTGGCGATGTCGAGCGGCACCGCCGGAGCGGTCAGCGTGACGAAGGGGTCCATCCTTACGAAGCTCCCAGCTTGCGGACATCGGTGAGCTTGCCGGTCACGGCGGCGGCGGCGGCCATCGCCGGGCTCATCAGATGCGTCCGCGCGTTCGGCCCCTGGCGGCCGGGGAAGTTGCGGTTGGTGGTCGAGGCGCAGCGCTCCCCGGCCGGGACGAGGTCGCCGTTGATGCCGACGCACATCGAACAGCCGGGCTCGCCCCATTCCAGGCCGGCGTCGGTAAAGACGCGGTCCAGCCCCTCCACTTCGGCCTGACGGCGCACCGGGACCGATCCCGGGACCACCAGCCCCGGCACCACGGCGCGGCGGCCGCGCAGCACGGCGGCGGCGGCGCGCAGATCCTCCAGCCGGGCGTTGGTGCAGGAGCCGATGAAGACGCGGTCGATGCCGACCTCCTCCAGCCGCGTGCCGGGGGTCAGCCCCATGTAGTCGAGCATCTTGCGCATCTGGCCGGCGCGCACCGGGTCGCTTTCGGCACCGGGATCGGGAACCGCGCCGGTGACGGGAACCGCGGTCTCGGGACTGGTGCCCCAGGTGACCGAGGGGGCGATGGCGGCGGCGTCGAGCGACACCTCGCGGTCAAAGGCGGCGTCCGGGTCGCTGGGCAGGGTCCGCCAGTGCGCGACGGCGCGGTCGAACAGCGCGCCCTTGGGGGCGTAGGTCCGCCCCTCGATCCAGGAGAAGGTGGTGTCATCGGGGGCGATCATGCCGGCCCGCGCCCCCGCCTCGATCGACATGTTGCAGACGGTCAGCCGGCCTTCCATCGACAGGGCGCGGATGGCGCTTCCCGCGTATTCGATGACGTGGCCGGCCGCCCCGTCGGCGCCGATGAAGCCGATCACCGCCAGGATCAGGTCCTTGGCCGTCACATGCGCGCCCAGCTCCCCGTCGACGGTGACGCGCATGGTCTTGGGGCGGCGCTGCCACAGCGTCTGGGTCGCCAGCACATGCGAGACCTCGGTGGCGCCGATCCCGAAGGCGAGCGCCCCGAAGGCACCGTGGGTCGAGGTGTGGCTGTCGCCGCAGACGATGGTCAGGCCCGGCAGGGTCAATCCCTGCTCCGGCGCCAGCACATGGACGATGCCCTGCGCCGGGTCGTGCAGGCCGAAGTGGCGCAACCCGTGGCGGCCGGCGTTCGCCTCCAGCATCGTCACCATGTTGGCGATCTCGGGATCGGCGATCGGTTTGGCGCGGCTGTGCGAAGGCACATAATGGTCGGCGACGGCGAAGGTCAGCTCCGGTCGGCGCACCGGGCGTTTGGCGTGGTCGATCATGCCGAAGGCGTGGAACGAGCCCTCGTGCAGGAAATGGCGGTCGATGGCGAGCAGCGCCTGTCCGTCCGGCCGGGTCGCCACCAGATGGGCGTCCCAGACCTTGTCGAACAGGCTGCGGGGGTGTTGCGTCATGGGTTGCTTCCCTCCTTCACGGAGTCCGCCGCGGCCGCCCCGGCGATGCGCCCCAGCGCCACCGCAGTCAGCAAGCCATTGCCGGACAGGTAGCCGGACGCCTTCGACCCCGACACGCCGCAGGCGGCCCCGCCGGCGGCGTAGAGGTTGGGCAGCGCACCGCCCTGCCCGTCGACCAGCACGCGGGCGTCGTCATCGACGACCAGCCCGCCCTGGGTGTGGAACAGGGCGCCGGTGACGCGGACGGCGCGGTACGGTGCCACCAGCGGCGCCGAGCCGGCAAAGCTCCGGCCGAAGCCGTCGGTTCCCCCCGCTGCCTTCAACCGGTCGACCTCGGCCAACGTGACGGTCAGCGCCTCCGCGTCGATCTTCATCAGACGGGCGAGGTCCGCCGGGCTGTCGGCACCGAGCACCGCGCCCATCGCCTCGGCCTGCCGGAAATCCTCGAACTGGCGGGCGACGGCGGCGATGCGCTCGTCGAAGACGGTCCAGGCGATGCCATCGGGCTGGCGCAGCACGACGGCGGCCTGCTCGGAATAGCCCTGCGCCTCGTTGGAGAAGCGCTTGCCCTCGGTGTTCACCTGCACGCCGCCTTCGGTGACCGTCGCCCAGGTGACCAGGATGCCGGCGGGGTGAGCCACCGAGCCGTGGCCCTGGTGCCCCGACAGGTGCCGCGTCGCCGCCCCCAGCGCCTCGCCCCAGAGCAGAGCGTCGCCCTGGTTGCCGGGATGGCCGAAATAGAGCGCGTCGGCCAGCTCCGGCACATGGCGCTCGACCAGCGCCCTGTTGCCGCCATAGCCGTTGCAGGCGAGGATCAGCGCCGCGCAGCCGACCCGCTCGACGCTGCCGTCGGGCCGGGTGACCTCGACGCCACGGACACGCGGGCCGTCGGTATGGAGCGCGGTCACATGCGCCTCGCACAGCACGTCGATGCCGGCGGCCTCGACGGCGCCGCGCAGCCGGTCGATCAGCTCAGCCCCAGACCGGCTGGGCAGCCCGTGCATGCGCCGGGCGCTGTGGCCGGGATAGGTGAAGTTGTCGACCACCGAGAACGGCAGGCCGTAGCGGTCGGCCAGCCATTCCAGCGCCGGGCCGACGGCGCGGGCGACGCGGGACACGTCCGCCGGGTCGGGCTCCCCCTTCGCCTTGGCGATGATGTCGGCGGCGAAGCGCTCGGGGCTGTCCTCAATCCCGGCGGCGCGCTGCCAGCGCGTGCCCGGCGCCGGGATCAGGCCGGCCGACAGGGCGGTGGAACCCTGGGGCAGCGCGTCGCGCTCCAGCACCAGCACCTCCGCCCCGCGCTCATGGGCGGCGAGCGCGGCGATCATCCCGGCCGCTCCGCCGCCGATCACGACGACGGGCACCGTGAATTCGAACGTCACCCCGTCGGCGGGCAGGATGCGGCTCATGGCGCGGTCAGCTCCTCCAGCATCGCCGCGACCGTCGCCACACGGCAGACCGGGCGCAGGGCGGCGACCGAGACGTCATGGACCTGCGGCGTGAAGGCGGCGCAGCCGTCCTCCAGCAAAATGGTGTCGAAGTCGCGGACATGGGCGTCGCGCACGGTCGAGGCGACGCCGCCGTTGGTGACGATGCCGCAGACCAGCAGCCGCTCCACCCCGCATTTGCGCAGCACCCACTCCAGCCGCGACATGTGGAAGGCGGAGTAGGCGATCTTCTCCACCTCGACATCGACGGGCTGGAGCGTGTCCACCGTGCGATGCCCCCAGCCCCCCGGCTGGAAGTCGCCCTTCGCCAGGAAGGGCCGCAGCGCCTTCAGGTGGGGCGAGATCATCGGCTCGCCGCCGCGGCCGGGAACCAGGGTGAAGTTGGTCGAGATCACCCAGCCGCCGCGCGACCGCAGAAGGTCGGCCAACGACTTCACCCGCTCCGGCAGGGCCAGGATTTCCGGCGCCGTCTGACCGGCGCGGCCATAAGCCCCCTCGGGGTGCAGAAAATCGTTCTGCAGGTCGCAGACCAGCAGGGCGGTGCGCTCGATGGGAATTAGCGCGGCGCTCATCGGGCGCTCCTTTCCACGATGACGTTGCCGTACCCGTCGACGCGGGCGCTGAGGTCGGGATCGATGACGGTGGTGGCGTCCGGCTGCTCCAGGATCGCCGGACCCTGGATGTGCGCGCCGACCGGCAGGTCGAGACGGTTGTAGACCGCCGTCTCATGCCACGCCCCGTCGAACCACACCGGGCGCGAACCGGCGTGGGCGCCCTCCACCGTCGTGCCGGCCGCCGGAGCCAGGGCGGCGAGGTCGAAGTGCGGGCGGCGGCCGATGGCGGCGGTGCGCAGGTTGACGATCTTGGCGCCCACCCCCGGCAGCAGCCGGCTGAAGGACGCCTGATAGGCGCGCTCGAAGGCGGCGCGGATGGTCGCCTCGTCGACCCCGGTGGTGCCATTTTCGACCGACACGGGCAGCGGCACGGCGACCGTGTGGGTCTGGCCGATGTAGTGCATGTCGAGTTCGAAGACGAGGTCGATGCGCTCGACGCTGAGGCCGGCGGACTCAACGACGGCGCGGGCGGCGGTCGCCTCCTCCACCATGCGGCGGTCGAGCGACGCGGCGTCGATGCCGGCCAGCGGCAGGTTCACCGTCTGCACCTGATCGTGCCGGATGTCGGCGATGACGCAGCCGAGCGCCGAGGTCACGCCGGGGAAGCGCGGCACCAGCGCCGCCTTCAGCCCGACCTCCTTGATCAGCGCGCCGACATGCAGCGCGCCGCCGCCACCGAAGGGCACCGCGGCGAACTTGGCCGGGTCGTGCCCGCGCTCGATGGAGACGAGGCGGATGGCGCCGGCCATCTTGCTGTTGGCGATGCGCACCACCGCCTCCGCCGCCGCCATGACGTCGAGGCCCAGCGGCTCGGCGACGTGGGTGGCGATGGCGGTGCGGGCGGCGTCGACGTCCAGCCGGGCGAGCTTGCCGCCGATCGGCCGCTCCGCGTTGATGCGGCCGAGCAGCACGTTGGCGTCGGTCAGCGTCGGGCGGGTGTTGCCCTGGCCGTAGCAGACCGGCCCCGGCCGTGACCCTGCGCTCTCCGGCCCGACCTGCAGCATGCCGCCGGGATCGACCCCGGCGATGGAGCCGCCGCCGGCGCCGATGGTGGTGATCTCGATCATCGGGGTGCGGACGACCAGACCGAAGTCGATGGTGGTCTGGGCGGCCAGCATGGTCTGCCCCTCCACCACCAGCGACACGTCGAAGCTGGTGCCGCCGAGGTCGCCGGTGATGACGTTGGGGAAGCCCGCCGCCTTGGAGATCGCCGCGGCGGCGATGACGCCGGCCGCCGGCCCCGACAGGGCGGTGCGCACCGGCAGGCGCCGGGCGGTGTCGGTGGACATGACGCCGCCGTTCGACTGCACGATGTGGAAGCGGCCGCCGAACCCCTCCCCGGCCAGCGCGTTGTCGAGCTTGGCAAGGTAGCTGCCGACCACCGGCTGGAGATAGGCGTTCAGCGCGGTGGTCGAGGTGCGCTCGAACTCGCGGATCTCCGGCAGGATGCGCGAGGAGCATTCGAGGTTCGCGTTCGGCCACACCTCGCGCGCCGCCTCCAGCGCCGCCAGCTCGTTGGCCGGGTTGGCGTAGGCGTTGATGAAGACGATGGCCAGCGCCTCCGCCCCCATCGCGGCCAGCCGTCGGGCGGCGGCGCGCACCTCGTCGGGATCGACGGCGGCGCGGACCGTTCCGTCGGCCAGCGTGCGCTCCGCCACCTCCAGCCGCAGGTCGCGGTCGACCACCGGGACGAAGTCGCCCCACAGGCCCCAGGTCTGGCGGCGGTCGCGGCGGCGCATCTCCAGCACGTCGCGGAAGCCGGCGGTGGTGATCAGCCCGACCTTGGCGCCCTTGCGCTCCAGCAGAGCGTTGGTGCCGACCGTGGTGCCGTGGACGATGGAGCCCAGTTCGGCGACCGGACCGAAGCTCTGCAGGCCAGCGAGGAAGCCGACCGCCTCGTCGCCGCGGTTGGACGGGACCTTGGCGGTGCGGAAGCTGCCGCGCGCCTCGTCGTAATGGAAGAGGTCGGTGAAGGTGCCGCCGACATCGACGCCGACGATTGCACCCGTGGAGATGCCGTTGCTCATGGTCTTGCTTCCGGATTCGTCAGGCGGCGGAGGTTTCGCGGAGCGCCGCGGTGGCGGCGATGTCGAGCGCGCCGTCGTCGGTCAGCGCCACGCCGTAGGCGCTGCGCGCGGCCTCGGCGCCGAGGTAGCCGAGCCGCACGTCGCGGGCCACGGCCTCGGCGTCGCGGCGTCGCGGGTCGCCCCAGCCGCCGCCACCGGGAGTCTCCAACCGGACGCGCTGGCCGTCGCGGATCTTCACATCGGTGACTTTGGAGGCGAGCGGCGGCGATTTCTCGCCCTCGTCGCTCTGCCAGACGAAGCGGTTCAGCGCGGCGGGCGTGCCGCCGGCCACCCCGAAGGGCGCGAAGACGCCGCGCTCGCCCAGCAGGAAGACGTCGGCGGCGGTCAGCGCCTCGATCTCGTAGACCGCCCCCAGCCCGCCGCGGTGCAGGCCGGCCCCGGCGGAATCCGGGCGCAGCGCCCATTGGGTGAACATCACCGGATAGGCGGCTTCAAGGATTTCCACCGGCGGAATGGTGGCGGTGGAGATCGGGTTGTTGGCGTGGTTCAGCCCATCGCTCTCCGGGTTGCCGCCCAGACCGCCGCCGAAGAAGGAGAACATCACCCAACGCGAGCCGTCCGGACGGTGGCCGGCCAGAGACAGCGCGTTGATGGTGCCGAATGGTGCCGCGGTGGCGCGGGCCGGGTCGGCCAGGGCCAGCGCGCCGAACACAACGCCGATGACGCGCAGGATGGTTTCGGTGTAGCCGCCGACCGGCTTGGGCGGCTTCACCGCCAGCAGCGTCGTCTCGGGGATGACGAAGGTGATCGGATTGAGGCAGCCGGCGTTGGCCGGCACGTCGGTGAAGACGTGCTTCAGCGCGACGTAGCAGCAGGCGACCGCCGTGGAGTAGGCGATGTTGAGCGGCCCGGCGCAGGGTGCCGAGGAGCGGGAGAAATCCAGCACCATGCGGTCGCCCGCGATGGTCAGGTCCAGCGCGATCCGCAGACGGTCGGCGGTGATGCCGTCGTTGTCGAGATAGTCCTCGAAGCTGTAGGTGCCGTCGGGCAGCCTGGACAGCGCGCTGCGCATCAGCGCCTCGGCCCGCGCGGTGAAGGCGTCGAAGGCCGCCGCGACGGTGTCCTCGCCATGCTCGTCCAGCAGTTCGGTCAGCCGGCGCACGCCGAGGTCGAGCGCGTTGAGCTGCCCGTTCAGGTCGCCGTAGTTGGACACCGGCACGCGGGAGTTGGCGGCGAGGATCGCCAGCAGGTCGTGGTTCATCGCCCCGGCCTTGACCAGCTTCACCGGCGGGATGCGCACGCCCTCCTGGAAGCTGTCGGTGGCCCGCGCGTTGAAGTTGCCCGGCACGTTGCCGCCGATGTCGAGCCAGTGGCCGACCGACGCCATCCAGCAGAACAGCCGGCCCTGGCGGAAGATCGGCCGCACCAGCCGGAAGTCGTTCAGGTGCGTGCCGCCGTCGTAGGGGTCGTTGAACAGGAAGATGTCGTCGGGGTGAAGGTCGCCCTCCCGCGCCACCTTGTCGATCACCGCCTTGACCGCGAAGGCCATGGCGCCGACGAAGATCGGCAGGCCGTTGGTGCCCTGCACCAGCGTGGCGCCGGTCTCGGCGTGGTAGAGGCCGTGGCAGGCGTCGCGCGCCTCGGCGATGATCGGGTTGAAGGCCGAGCGGTAGAGCGTCGCGTCCATCTCGTCGGCGATCTGCTCCAGCCGGCCCTTGAGGACGGCCAGCGTGACGGGGTCGATTGTGGTGGTCTTGGTGGTGGTCTGGGTGGTCATGCCGCGTCCTCCCGCTTGGCGGAGGTGAAGTCCTTGTAGGTTTCGCCGAGCGCCAGCATCTCCGGCGTGCCGATGAGATCGTTCAGCGCGTTGAAGTCGAACATGCGGTCGCGGAAGGGCTGGGTGGTGCCGTGCTGGGCCAGCGAGGCGTAATAGTCCTGCGCCTGCCGGGCCAGCGCCCGCACGATGCCGCCGGGGAAGATCACCAGCCGGTAACCAAGATCGCCCAGATCGGCGGCGGAGCTGATCGGCGTCTGCCCGCCCTCCACCATGTTCGCCAGCAGCGGGCGGATGCCGCCGAGGTCGGTGGCGATGGCGGAGAGCTGCTCGCGGCTCTTCGGCGCCTCGACGAACAGCACGTCGGCGCCGGCCTCGACGTAGAGGCGGGCGCGGTCGAGCGCCGCCGGGACGCCCTCCACCGCCACCGCGTCGGTGCGGGCGATGATCAGGGTGCCTTCGCTGGTCCGGGCGTCGACCGCAGCCTTGATCTTGCCGGCCATCTCGCCGGCCGGGATCACCGCCTTGTCGGTCAGGTGGCCGCAGCGCTTGGGAAAGCTCTGGTCCTCGAGCTGCAGGGCGGTGGCACCGGCGCGCTCGAACATGCGCACGGTGCGCTGCACGTTGAGCGCGTTGCCGTAGCCGGTGTCGGCGTCCACCACCAGCGGCGTCGGCACGCGGTCGCGCACCAGCGCGATGGTGTCCGCCACCTCGCTGACCGAGACCAGCCCGATGTCGGGCCGGCCGAGCCGGGTGTAGGCGATGGCCGCGCCCGACAGGTACAGCGCCTCGAACCCCGCCGCCGCCGCCAGCGAGGCGGTGAAGGCGTCGTAGACGCCGGGGGCCAGGACGACGCGGTCCTCGGAAAGCCGCTGTTTGAAGGTGAGATCGGGTCGGGTCATTTCAGACGCTCCCCCCGGCGGCGGCGGGCGCCGACAGAAGCCGGGTCAGGGTTGAAAGGTCGGCCGCGCGGTCGATCGACGCGACGCAGTCGGCAATGGCGGCGGCGTGGGCGGCGCCCCAGACCGGACCGGCGAGGTCGGCGAACTTGGCGCGCACCTCGTCCGGGCTGTAAGGGTCCTCGGTGTCGCCCTTGTTGGTCAGCGCCTCCGCCTCGAAGCGCCGGCCGTCGGCCAGGGTCAGGCGGACGCGGGCTGGGCGCAGGCCGGGAAGACGGGCGGTCAGGCCGCGGTCCTCGCGCACGATCACCCGGCGGGCGAGGTCGCGGGTCGCCGCGTCCTGGCGGGCATCGTCGCGGAAGGCGCCGGGCGTGGCGGCGCCGTTGGCGAGGAAGGTCGCCAGCGCAAAGGGCAGCGAGAATTTCGCGGCCAGCATGTTCTTCGGCTCGGCCCCGTCGAGCTGGGCGGCCCAGACGTAGGTGTCGACCTCGATGGCCGCGACCTCCGCCGGGGCGATCCGCCCGCCGGCCTTCGCCACGATGTCGCCCAGCGCGTCGAGCGCGCCGTGGGTGTAGCGGCAGGCGGCGTGGCGCTTGAAGTAGTTGCGGGCGATCTCCCAGCGTTCGCCCAGTTCCTCGACCATCAGCTCCGGCCGGAAATCGGTGGCGACGACGCCGCCGAACACGCTGCCGATCCCGTCGGTCTCGCCGATGATGCCGCTCGCCGCCAGATCCCAGGCGGTCAGGCCGAGCTGGTTCGACACCCCGGCGTAGGCGTTGCGCACCGTGCCGCCCTCCAGCATCGTCCGCCGGCTGGTGGCGAGGCCGAGGGTGGAGGCGATGTTGAGCGTCTCGATCACCATCGCCGCGTCGGCGCGGTTCAGATGGGCGACGGCCAGCGCCGCCCCCGCCGTGCCCCAGGTGCCGTGCGGGTGGGTGGTGACCAGCAGCTTGGCGGCGATGCCGATGCGCGACCCGATCTCGTAGCCGAGTGCCAGCGCGGTCAGCAGGTCGGCACCGGACGCCTTCAGGCGCGGCCCGGCGGCAAGCAGGGCCGGAACGACATGGATCGCCGGATGGCCGCGGGCGTACTGGTTGCCCTCGTCCAGCTCCAGCATGGTTCCGGCCAGCCCGTTGAGCAGGGCGGCGGACCCGGCGGCGAAGCCCCGGCCACTGCCGATGGCCGGGCAATCGCCGGAACCGCCGGTCTCAGCCATACGGCCCGCCAGCGCTTGGCATTCCGGCTCCTGCATGCCGGCGGCGATCACGCCGACGCAGTCCAGCAGCACCAGCTTCGCCCGCTCCACCACCGGGGCCGGCAGGTCGGCGACGGTCAGGCCGGCGGCGAAGGTGCCCCAACGGTCGAGCCAGGACGGCCGGGCGGCGGCGAGCAGCGCGCTCGCCGGCTTCACGTCAAAGGACAGGCTAGTCATTTCACCGCTCCCGAGCGGACGGCCCCTAGAGGCCGAGATAGGTGCGTTTCAATTCGGGGTCGCGCGCGATGTCGTCGGACGGTCCCGACAGCGCGAAGACGCCGTTTTCGAGGATGTAGGCGCGGCGGGCGACCTCCAGCGACTGGACGACGTTCTGCTCGACCAGCAGGATCGCCAGCCCGCCCGCGTTCAGCTGGCGGATCAGCCCGAACATCTCCTCCACGATCAGCGGCGAGAGACCGAGCGACGGCTCGTCGAGGATCAGCAGCAGCGGTTCGGCCATCATGCCGCGCCCGATGGCGAGCATCTGCTGCTCGCCGCCCGACAGCGTGCCGGCGAGCTGGCCCTCGCGCTCCTTCAGGCGGGGGAAGGTGGCGAAGATGCGCTCCAGGTTCCGCGCCCGGTTCGGCTTGCCGCGCCGGTAGCTGCCCAGCTCCAGATTCTCGCGGATCGACAGGTTGGGGAAGATCTTGCGGCCTTCCGGCACCTGGATCAGCCCCTCCTCGACGATGCGCGCGGCGGAGCGGCCGTCGATGCGGCTGCCGGCGAAGCGGATCTCGCCCGCCCAGGGCGGCAGCACGCCCGACAGCACCTTGTTCAGCGTCGTCTTGCCGACGCCGTTGGAGCCGAGGACCGTGACGATCTCGCCGTCCAGCACGGCCATGTCGATGCCGCGCAGCACCTCGGTGGCGCCGTAGCCGGTCTTCAGCCCCTGGATGCTCAGAAGCGCCTCAGCCATGGGCCGCCCCCTCCGCCGCCAGACGGGCGGCGGCGCCGTGGCCGAGATAGGCCTCGATCACGCGGGGGTCGGCGCAGACGGCGGCGGGCTTGCCCTCGGCGATCATGCGGCCCTGGGCCAGCACATAGACGCGCTCGCACAGGTTCATCACCGCCTGCATGACGTGTTCGATCATCAGGATCGTCACCCCTTCGTCGCGGATTCCCCGGATCACCGGGATGATGTCGCGGATCTCCGACGGGTTCAGGCCGGCCAGCACCTCGTCCAGCAGCAGCAGCTTCGGCTCGGTGGCGAGCGCGCGAGCCAGCTCCAGCCGCTTGCGCCCGGCCACCGTCAGCCCGCCGGCCGGGCGGTCCAGTTCGGCCGCCAAGCCGACCCGGCGGGCGACGTCGCGCGCCTTGGCGATGGCGTCGGCGCGCCTGGCGTGGCGCAGATAAGCCCCGACCGCGATGTTCTCGCACACCGTCAACCCGGCAAAGGGCTGGACGATCTGGAAGGTGCGGCCGATGCCGCGCTCGGCGCGGCGGTGCGGCTCCTCGCCGGTGATGTCGGTGCCCTCGAACAGGATCCGTCCGTCGCTCGGCGCGACGAAGCCGGAGATCATCGAGAACAGCGTGGTCTTGCCGGCGCCGTTCGGCCCGATCAGGCCGATGATGCCGCCGGGCTCCAGCGCGAGCGACGCGTTGTCCACCGCCATCAGACCGCCGAAGCGCTTGGAGACGGACTCAACGGCCAGCATGGGACACCTCCTTGGCGCCGCGCGTCATCATCCCGCGGCCGCGGTCGCGCAGCCGCTCCAGCAGGCCCAGGATGCCGCCGCGGGCGAAGGCGACGGCCAGCACCAGCACGCCGCCGAAGACGATCAGATCGATGCCGGGGATGCGGCCGGCGAACTGCTTGGCGAGTTCGCCCAGCCCGTGCAGGGTCAGCGCGCCCACCACCGGCCCGAAGACGGTGCCGACGCCGCCGATGATCGGGGCGAGCAGCAGTTCCACCGAGATCCAGCTGCCGTAGGCGATGTGAGCGTCGATGTAGAGGAAATACTGGGCGTAGAGGCAGCCGGACAGCGCTGTCACCGCGCCCGACAGGGCGATGGCGCGCAGTTTGACCTTCAGGGAGTCGACGCCCAGCGCCTTGGCCGCGTCCTCGTTCTCGCGCACCGCGACGAGCTGCGCGCCGAAGCGGGAGCGCTGGATCCAGCGCGTCAGCAGCAGCACGCCGGTGACGAAGGCCAGGACCAGCCAGTAGAAGACGGCGCGGTCGGCGAATTGCAGGTTGGCGGGATGGACATCCAGCTTGATCAGCAGTCCGGCGGCGCCGCCGGTGAAGGAGGCCGCGTTGGCGAGGATGCGGAACACCTCGGCGAAGGCCAGCGTCACCAGCGCGAAGTAGGACCCCCGCAGGCCGGAGCGGAAGCTGAGGAAGCCGATGGTCCAGGCGACCGCCGCCCCCGCCGCCATCGCCGCCAGCAGCCCGGCCCAGGCGTTGACGCCGTAGCGAAGCTGCAGGATCGCCGTCACATAGGCGCCGGTGCCGAAGAAGGCGGCGTGGCCGAAGCTGAACTGGCCGCCGAAGCCGCCCAGGATGTTCCAGCCCTGCGCCCCCAGCGCCACGATCAGCGTGAAGACGAGGAAGTTCATCACCGGGCTGGACGTCACCACCAGCGGCAGCAGCGCGGCGAGGACGGCCAGGACGACGATCGGGATCAGGTCGCGCGCGGTCATGCCTTGGCTCCGAACAGGCCGGTCGGCCGCACCAGCAGCACGGCGATGAAGATCAGGAAGATGCCGATCTGCCCCAGGCTGTCGCCCAGGAACAGGCCGCACAGGCTCTCCACCACGCCGATGAACAGGCCGCCCAGCAGCGCGCCGGGGAGCGAGCCCATGCCGCCCAGCACCACGACGGTGAAGGCGACCAGCACGAAGGCGCTGCCGATGCGCGGGTTGACGTAGAAGGTCGGCATCAGCAGGCCGGCCGCCACGGCGAGGCAGGCGCAACCCAGCCCGAAGGTGATGGCGTAGACGTGCGGCACGTCGATGCCGACCAGATTGGCGCCCAGCTTCTCCTTGGCGACGGCGCGGATGGCCTTGCCGGTGTCGGTGCGGTTCAGCACCAGCCAGAGCAGCCCGGTCACCACC
The DNA here is from genome assembly GCF_005222205.1 of Azospirillum brasilense. NCBI lineage: Bacteria > Pseudomonadati > Pseudomonadota > Alphaproteobacteria > Rhodospirillales > Azospirillaceae > Azospirillum > Azospirillum brasilense. The sequence goes on from NZ_CP032346.1 coordinate 690,411, forward strand.
ACCGCCACACCCAGCCCGATCACCCGCGGGTAGGACAGCAGCAGCGGCCCCAGCGCCACCACCTGGAAGGAGTAATCGGTGTCGAGCGTGCGGGTGTCCGACTGGAAGACCGCCAGCAGCACATTCTCCAGCACGATCGACAGGCCGAGCGTGACCAGCAGGATGTTGCCGTCGTCGCCGTGGCTGGCCGGCCCGATGACGAAGCGCTGCAGCCCGTAGCCCAGCACGAACATCAGCGGCACCAGCGGCACGATCACCAGATAGGGGTCGAGGCCGAGCCAGGCCCAGGCGACCCAGACCGCGAACATGGCGCAGGTCAGCAGCGCGCCATGGGCGAAGTTGATGATGTGGAGCACGCCGTAGATCAGCGTCAGGCCGAGGGCGATCAGCGCGTAGACCGCGCCGGTCATCAGCCCGTTCAGCGCCGCTTCCAGGATGATCTGAGGTGAATACATGGCAGCCCGCGCATGAGGGAAACGGTTTCCCCCCCGTCCGGGCGGCCGCTGCACGGCGCCGCGGGACGGGCGGGGGAACGGCGGGAGGTGCGAAGGCGACGGCGGGTTACGCCGCCGGGAAGTTGGCCTTCGCCTCCGCGAAGTACTCGGGGAAGATCACCTTGATGTCCTCGCCCTGGATCTGCGTGTTGATCGGGGTGGCGCCCTCGTTCTGGCCGTTGACGAACTTCGTCGGGCCGTAGGGCATGATGTGACCGGCGAAGGTGGAGCTGTTCAGCGCCTCGATGATCTTCTTGCGGTCGGCGGAGCCGGCGCGCTCGATGGCGTCGACCAGCAGCAGCACGTTCGAATAGTTCAGCGGAACGTTGTAGGCGAAGGACTTGCCCTGCGCCTCCACCGCCTTGCGCAGCGCCTGGGCCTGCGGATTCTGCGGGTCGTGCCAGTGGTTGCAGTCGATGACGTTCTGGGCCGCCTGCGGGAACTCCTTGACGAAGCGCCCGTTCGACGCGGCACCGCCGAGGATCGCGTAGACGCCCTTCGGCTTGATGCGCTGCTGCTGCATGGTGCGGGCGAGCAGAACGAACTCGCCGTAGTAGTTGGATGGGATGACGAGATCCGGGTTCAGCGAGCGGATGCGCAGCGCCACGTTGGACATGTCGCGCGCCGGGGTCGGATGGGCGATGGTCTCCAGGATCTTGAAGCCGCGCTTGGGCAGCTCGGTCTGCAGCAGCTTGGCGAGGCCCGATCCGAACAGGCCGTCCTCATGGACCAGCACGACGGTCTTCGCCGGCTTGCCGGCCAGCTCGTTGATCTTGGTCAGGTTGTCGAGGGCGACCTGGGTGACCTTGCCGAAGCCGGGGCTGAAGCGGAAGGTATTGGTCAGGCCGCGCGCCATGATCTGGTCCGACACGCCGACGTCGACCAGATAGGGCAGATCGTAGCGCGCCGCCGCCTGAGAGGCGGCGAGGCAGATCGGGCTGGCGAAGCCGCCGACGATGGCGCACACGCCCTCGGCCTGCATGCGCTCGACCTCCTGCGTGCCGGCCTCCGGCGTGGAGCGGGCGTCGCCGAAGAGCATCTCGATCTTGGCCCCGCCCAGCGCCTTGAGGCCGCCCGCGGCGTTGATCTCGTTGATCGCCATCTCGGCGCCGAGCCGGCCGAGGTCGCCGTCATGGGCGAGCGCGCCGGTCACCGGCTGGAGGATGCCGATCTTCACGGCTGGGGTCTGCGCCCGCAGAATCGACGGGGCACCCACCATCGCGAAGGCCGCCGCCGCGGCGCCCGCCTTGAGCACCGTGCGGCGGGAAACGCCGGAGAGTGCGGAGTCCTGAACCGAACGTCCCATAACGCTCAACTCCTCTGCTTGATGGCCCGCGAGCCGCGGGTGGGCTTTTCGCCCGCTTTGTTCTTGTCGGTCTTGGCGTTCTCGGATGCGCGCGGCCGGCCCAGGGCCGGGCTCCAGCGCCGTTCCCCGTCGTCGCCGATGCGCACCAGATCCATGTGGAAGCTGTAGCGGTCGGGCCGGTACAGCGCGTGCAGATGCTCCACCCCGCGGCCGGACGGGTCGTGCACGATGCGGGTCAGCGTCAGCAGCGGCGAGCCGATCTCCAGATCGAGCGCCGCCGCCGCCTCCGGCCCGGCCAGCGTGGCGTTGATGGCCTGGGTCGCGCGCTCGGTCTTCACCCCCGACCGCTCGATCAGCTCCAGCAGCGGGCGCGCCGCCAGTTCCGCCTCCGAATAGGTCAGGCCGAGCCATTCCGGCACATGAGTGGTCAGGTAGGAGAAGGGTTCCCCGTCGATCAGGCGCACGCGCACCGACCGCTGGACCCGCTCGCCCGGCTTCAGCCCCAGGCTCCCGGCGATGGCCTCCGGCGGCGCGACATAGCCGAAGGAGAGCAGTTTCACGTCGGTGCTGCGCCCCATGTCGATCAGGTGCGACAGCACGTTGGAGAGGTCGGCGACGATGGGGCGGACCGCGCGGCTGTCATGGACGAAGGTGCCGGAGCCGGCCTTGCGCTGCACCAGCCCTTCCTTCTCCAGCAGGTCGAGCGCCCGGCGCACGGTCACCCGCGACACCGCGTGCTCGGCGGCCAGCGCCGGTTCCCCCGGCAGGCGCCCGCCCGGCGGCAGGTCGCCGGCGACGATGCGGTCGCGCAGCAGCAGGTAGATCCGGCGCGCCTTCAGCGGTTCGACCGACGACTTCACAGTGCCCCGCCTCCTTCTCGCTGGAAACCGGTGTCTGTCTCTCCATAAGACAGGAACCTGTATGATCGATAATACAGCTTCGGTCAACAGCGATGTTGGGGAAGCGGACGATTGGCGCAGGGTCCCTTCGGATTCCGGAGGCGGAAAAGCAAACGGCCCGCCTCGGGAGGGGCGGGCCGTTCGGTGTCGGTCGTTTTCAACGCGTCAGTGGCTGATCATCCACGGCCTTGCCGTCGGGAAGCCCTTCGCCCCGTCAGGGGTGCGGAGCACCGAGCGTCCCTTCTTGCCGCCACCACCGCAGCAGCCGCAGCCCGGCCCGTGCTTGTGCTTCGGCCCGACCTCCGACAGCAGCTTGGGCCGGTCGGCGCTGCGTTCGTTGGTGGCGTGCGCCGTCCGGGTGGCGGCCGACAGCGCGGAGAAGGCCGGCGCCATGCGGATCACCCGTGGCGACGCCGTGCCGCAATCGGGGCACGGCTGCGGCTGGCCGCTTTCCGCCATCGGCCGCATTCCCGTGAAGTCGCCGCAGGTCGGGCATTCGTAATCGTACATCGGCATGGCGCGACCTCCCCTCTCCCGTTACACGCGGTCCTGAGCGATCGGCATGTCGACGTCGCCCTTGATGAACTTCGTCGGGCCGTCGGCGTTCGGGGTGATGTCGAAGTCGAAGATCTGCGTCGGCAGGAACAGGGTGGCGCAGGCGTTCGGCACATCGACCACGCCGCTGATGTGGCCCTGCACCGGTGCGGTGCCGAGGATCGAGTAGGCCTGGGCGCCGGAATAGCCGAACTTCTTCAGATACTCGATGGCGTTCAGGCAGGCCTGCCGGTAGGCGACATGGACGTCCAGGTAATGCTGCTCGCCCGCCTCGTCGACCGAGATGCCCTCGAAGATCAGGTAGTCGTTGTAGGTCGGGACGATCGGGCTCGGCTTGAAGATCGGGTTCTTGATGCCGTACTTCGCCATGCCGTCCTTGATCAGGTTGACCTTGAGATGCGCCCAGCCGGCCATCTCGATGGCGCCGCAGAAGGTGATTTCACCGTCGCCCTGGCTGAAATGCAGGTCGCCCATCGACAGGCCGGCGCCCTTCACATAGACCGGGAAGTAGATGCGCGAGCCGCGCGACAGGTCCTTGATGTCGCAATTGCCGCCATGCTCGCGCGGCGGCACGGTGCGGGCACCCTCAGCCGCCGCCTTGTCGCGGGCCTCGCCCTTCAGCCGGCCCATGTGCGCGGTCGGCGCGTAGGGCGGGTTGGCGAGGCCGGGGACGCGGGTCGGGTTGGTGTCGATCAGCGCCTGCTCGCGCTTGTTCCACTTGGCCAGCAGGTCGTGCGACGGCAGGCAGCCGATCAGGCCGGGGTGGATCAGCCCGGCGAAGCGCACGCCGGGGATGTGGCGCGACTTGGTGAACATGCCCTCGAAGTCCCAGATCGACTTCTGGGCCAGCGGGAAATGCTCGGTGAGGAAGCCGCCGCCGTTCTGCTTGGAGAAGAAGCCGTTGAAGCCCCACTGCTGCTGCGGGAAGGCGCCGATGTCCAGCAGGTCGACGACCAGCAGGTCGCCCGGCTCCGCCCCCTCGACCCCGACCGGGCCGGACAGGAAATGCACCTGGCTGAGATCGACGTCGCGCACGTCGGCGGCATCGTCGTCGTTTTTGATCTGGCCGCCGGTCCAGTCGTAGCATTCCAGGATGAAGTCGTCGCCCGGCTTCACCGTCACCGCCATCGGGATGTCCGGATGCCAGCGGTTGTGGATCATGTCGTTCTCGTAGGGAGACTGCGACAGGTCGGCCTTGATCAGGGTGTCAGCCATGGTTTGCTCTTCCTTATTGGTGGACTGATTGGTGACGAAGGGGTGGAGGGGGCCTCAGGCCGCCAGTTCCCGGAAGCCGTCCGGGAAGGGGTTGGGCTCGATCAGGTCCCGGGTCTCGAAGACCACATCGAACTGGCCGTCGCGCCGGGCGCGGCCGATGCGGGTCCGGGTCCACAGGTGATGGTTCTCGTGGATGCGCAAGGCGCCGGCCGGCGCCCCAGCGAACTCGATTCCGGGCGAGGCGGCGACGACGCGCGCCACGTCGAAACTGCCGGCCTTCTCGACCGCCAGCTTCCACAGCCAGGGGCCGAGATAGGCGTTGTGGGTGACGTCGCCGATGACGCTGTCCGCCCCCCACATCGCCTTGAAGGCGGCAACGAAGGCGCGGTTGGCCGGCAGCTCCAGGCTCTGGAAATACTTGGCGCAGGTGAAGGCGCCGGCGATGTAGTCGCCGCCGATGCCCATCATCTCGTCCTCGGTGACGCTGTTGGTCATCAGGATCTGGCGGTCCAGCTCGATCCCGGCGGCCTTGAGCTGCTTGTAGAAGGCAACGTTCGAGCCGCCGACGACGATGGCGTAGACGACGTCGGGCTTGGCCGCCTTGATCCGCGCGACGATGCTCTCGAACCGGGTGTCGCCGAGTTCGGCGTAGTCCTCGCCGACGACGCGGCAGCCCTTGGCCTCGATGTGGCGCCGCGCGATGGCGTTGGACGCGCGCGGCCAGATGTAGTCCGACCCGACGAGGAAGAAGCTCTTCGCCCCCTTCTCGCGCATCACCCAATCGAGACCGGCGAGGATCTGCTGAGTCGCCTCCTGCCCGGTGTAGATGACGTGGCGGGACTGCTCCAGCCCCTCGTAGAAGGTCGGGTAGTAGAGCAGGCCGTCGCGCTTCTCCAGGACCGGCAGCACCTCCTTGCGCGAGGCCGAGGTCCAGCAGCCGAAGATCGCCGCCACCTTGTCCTGCGCCAGCAGCTTGTCGGCGCGGGCCGCGAAGGTCGGCCAATCGCTGGCGCCGTCCTCCTGCACGATCTCGATCCGCCGGCCCAGCACGCCGCCGGCCTCGTTGATCTGCTGGATCGCCAGCATCTCCGCCTGGATCGACCCGCCCTCGCTCAGCGCCATGGTGCCGGTGGCGGAATGGAGGATGCCGACCTTCACCGTCTCGTCGGTGACGGCGATGCCGCTCTTGTTCACCGCCGCGGTCGCCGGCGCGCCCGGCGCCAAGCCCTGGACGCGCCGCGCCGTGCTCGCCGCCATCAGGCGCCCGGCGACCGAGGCGCGGCGGCGCAGCGCCGATTGCAGGCTGACCTCCGCCAGGAAGTTGTTGACCTCGCGGCTCAGCTCGTCGGCGTGGCCGGCAACCTGGGAGGCGACGCCGAGCACCTGCCCGGCCGCCATGCCGGTGTCGGACGCGGCGTCCGACACGCCGACGATGTTGGAGGCCACGCTCTCGGTGCCGCGGGCCGCCTCCTGCACGTTGCGGGCGATCTCGCGGGTGGCCGCCCCCTGCTGCTCGACGGCGGCGGCGATGGCCGAGGCGATCTCGTTGATCTCGGCGATGGTGCCGGCGATGGCGCGGATGGCCTCCACCGCTTCGCCCGTCGCCGACTGGATGGCGCCGACCTGGGTGGCGATGTCCTCCGTCGCCTTGGCGGTCTGGTTGGCCAAGGTCTTGACCTCGCTGGCGACGACGGCGAAGCCCTTGCCGGCCTCCCCCGCCCGCGCCGCCTCGATGGTGGCGTTCAGCGCCAGCAGGTTGGTCTGCCCGGCGATGCCCTGGATCAGCCCGATCACCTGCCCGATCCGCGCGGCGCTGTCGGCGAGGCTCTGCACCACCGCGTCGGTCCGGCGGGTGTCGGCCACCGCCTTGCCAGCGATGGCCGCCGACGAGGCGACCTGCCGGCCGATCTCCTGGATCGAGGCCGACAGCTCCTCGGTCGCCGTCGCCACCGTCTGGACGTTCATCGACGCCTGGGCCGAGGACTGCGACATCGCCGCCGACAGCCGGTTGCTGCGCTCGGCGGTGCCGCTCATTGCGGTGGCGGTGTCGGTCATCTCGCCGGCGGCCGAGGAGACGGTCTGCACCAGCCGGCCGACTTTGCCTTCGAAGTCGCGGGTCAGCGCCTCCAGCCGGGCGGCGCGCTCCTCCGTCGCCTTGCGCTCGGCCTCGCGCTGCGCCTCGTGGGCGGCGCGGGCCTCGGCGGCGGCGGCGATGCGGTCGAGGGCGGCGGCGAGGTCGCGTTGCGGATCGCTCCCCGCGCCCGCCGCATCACCGGCCAGCGCGGCGGCCCGGTCGCCGAGCCGCCGGAGCCCGGCACCCTGGCGGTGGGCCAGCGCGGCGGCGGCGGCGGCCAGCGCGGCCGAGAGGACGAGGCCGGCGGTCGGCACCGCGCTCGACCCGGTCAGCGGCGTCGCCACGGCGGTCAGCAGGGCGACCACGGCGCAGGCGGTGGACGCGGACTTGGCGGACGTCATGGCGCATCCTTCTGTGGTGGAGAGGCGGGGTGCGGGGAGCGCGTGCCCCCACCCCGACCCTCCCCCGCTTTCGCAGGGGAGGGAGAACCAAGTCCCCTCCCCTGCGAAGCGGGGGAGGGTTAAAGCGGATTGCAATCCGCTTTGGACCGCGACGGCGGCCCCGGCCGCACATGCGGCCGAAGCCCGCCGGCAAGTGAGGCGATGTGAGTCTAAAGCGAACGGAAGTTCGCTTTAGGGAGGGGGCAATCCCCGGCTCTGCTCTAGACCGACAGCAGCCGCGCGACCTTCGCCTCGTCGAGCTGGTCGCGGCTGTCCTCGTGGACGATCTCGCCGTTCTCGATCACCAGCACGCGGTCGGCGATGTCGAGCGCGAAGCTCAGCACCTGCTCCGACACGATGATGCTGAGGCCCTTCTCGTCGCGGATGCGGCGCAGGGTGCGGGCCATCTCGCGGATGATCGACGGCTGGATGCCCTCCGTCGGCTCGTCGAGCAGCAGCACCTTCGGCTTGGTGGCGAGCGCGCGGGCGATGGCGAGCTGCTGCTGCTGCCCGCCCGACAGGTTGCCGCCGCGCCGGCCCTTCATCTCCAGCAGCACCGGGAACAGTTCGTACAGGTCGCCCGGCACGCTGCGCCCGCCATGGACGCTGAGCCCCGTCTCGATGTTCTCCTGAACCGTCATGGTCGGGAAGATCATGCGGCCCTGCGGGACGTAGGCGACGCCCTTCGCCACCCGCTCGTAGCTCTTCAGCCCGGTGATCTCGTCGCCGCCGATGCGGATGGCGCCGGAGCGCGCCGGGACGATCCCCATCAGCGACTTCATCAGCGTCGTCTTGCCCATGCCGTTGCGGCCCATGATGGCGACGATCTCGTTGGGCGCCACGGTGAAGTCCAGACCGTGGAGGACCTCGCTCTCGCCGTAGGACACGCGGAGTTGATTGACGGACAGCATCTCTTGATCCCCCGCTCAGTGGCCCAGATAGACTTCGACGACCTTGGGATCGTTCTTCACCCGCTCCATGCTGCCTTCCGACAGGATCTTGCCCTGGTGCAGGACGGTGACGCGGTGGGCGATGTCCTCGACGAACTTCATGTCGTGCTCGATCACCAGCACCGAGCGGTTCTGGATGATGCGGTTCAGCAGTTCGGCGGTCTTCTTGCGCTCGTTCACGCTCATGCCGGCGACCGGCTCGTCGAGCATCAGCAGCTCGGGGTCCTGGATCAGCAGCATGCCGATCTCCAGCCATTGCTTCTGCCCGTGGCTGAGATACTCGGCGCGCTGGTCGAGATGGTCGGACAGGAAGATCATCTCGGCGATCTCGGCCACCCGCTCGCGCACCGCGGCGTCGCGCTTGAAGGCGAGCGCGCCGAACACGCTGCGCCCGCGGGGGTAGGAGATCTCCAGATTCTCGAACACCGTCAGGTCGTCGTAGATCGACGGGTTCTGGAACTTGCGCCCGACGCCGGCCGTGACGATCTGGTGCTCCTTCATCGCGGTCAGTTCCTTGTTGCGGAACTTGATGGAGCCGCCGGACGCCTTGGTCCGCCCGCAGATGAGGTCGAGCACCGTGGTCTTGCCGGCGCCGTTGGGGCCGATGATGACGTGGATCTCGTTGCTGTCGACGTAGAAGGACAGGTCGTTGACCGCCTTGAACCCGTCGAAGGACACGGTCAGCCCTTCGACCGCCAGCAGGTAATCGGTGTTGTTGGCCATGCTCCGTCCCTCCTCAGTCGGCGGCGGTGTGGGGCGGGATGATCGGCGCCGCGGTGGCGGGGATCGTCGTCCGGCCGACGGTCGGGCGGCGCAGCCGCGGGGCGATGTACTGCTGGTAGAGCCCGGCCAGCCCGTTGGGGAACACCATGACCACGCCGATGAACAGGGCGCCCATGGCGAACAGCCACAGCTCCGGGAAGCTCTCCGACAGCATCGTCTTGGCCCAGTTGACCAGCAGCGTGCCGTAGACCGCGCCCAGCAGCGACAGCCGGCCGCCGACCGCGCAGTAGATGACCATCTCGATCGAGGGCACGATGCCGACGAAGGACGGCGACATGAAGCCGACCTGCAGCGTGAACATCGCGCCGCCCACCGCCGACAGCGCCGCGGCGAAGCAGAAGACGAAGATCTTGAAGTTGGCGACGTCGTAGCCGGAGAAGCGGACCCGGTCCTCCTTGTCGCGCAGCGCCACCAGGATGCGCCCGAGCTTGGAGCGGCGGACGTAGAGGCAGAGCAGGATGCAGCCGATCAGCAGCGCCGCGTTGACAAAGTAGAGCACCAGCTTCGCCTCGTCGGTGCGGATGTCCCAGCCCTTCAGCGTGCGCAGGTCGGTGATGCCGTTGATGCCGCCGGTGTAGCCCTGCTGGCCGACGATCAGGATGGTCAGGATGGCGGCGAAGGCCTGGGTGATGATGGCGAAATAGACGCCGCCGACCCGCCGCTTGAACATCGCCAGCCCGACGATGAAGGCGAGCAGCGCCGGAACCGCCACCACCGCGACGATGGAGAAGGTCAGGCTGTGGAACGGCTCCCAGAACCAGGGCAGCGCCGTCAGCTGGTTCCAGTCCATGAAGTCGGGGATGCCGGGGGTGGACTGGATCTTGGTCGCCTCGGGGCTGGAGGCCTCCAGCTTCAGGAACATCGCCATGCAGTAGCCGCCGATGCCGAAGAAGATGCCCTGCCCCAGCGACAGGATGCCGGCGCTGCCCCAGCACAGCACGAGGCCGAGCGCCACGAAGGCATAGGTCAGGTACTTGCCGACCATGTTCAGCCGGAAGATGTCGAGCCCCAGCGGGAGGACGATCACCAGGAGGGCGGCCAGAAGCAGGATGCCCGCGACGCCCCCGTCGATGCGCCCGAGAAGACCGTTTTGAGGGTTGCGCGTCATGGTGATGGACTCCTCAGCGGCGGACTTTGAGGACGAACAGGCCCTGCGGGCGCAGCATCAGGATCACGACGACGGTCAGCAGCGTCAGCACCTTGGCGGTCGAGCCGCTGAGGAAGAACTCCATCGTCGACTGGGCCTGGCTGATGGTGAAGGCCGACGCGATGGTGCCGATCAGGCTCTGGGCGCCGCCGAACACCACCACCAGGAAGGTGTCGACGATGTAGAGCTGGCCCGAAGTCGGACCGGTCGAGCCGACCATCGTGAAGGCGCTGCCCGCCACCCCGGCGATGCCGCAGCCGAGCCCGAAGGTGTAGCGGTCGACCTTCTCGGTGTTGATGCCGACGGCGCCGGCCATCGTGCGGTTCTGCATCACCGCCCGCACGCCCTGGCCCCAGCGCGAGCGGAACATCACGGCGTAGATGACGACGGTGATGGCGATGGTCAGGGCCATGACGAACAGGCCGTTGATCGGCACCTCGATGGTGTCGGTGACGGCGACCGAGCCCATCAGCCAGTCCGGCAGGACCACGCCGACCTCGCGCGCGCCGAAGACCGAACGGAAGACCTGCTGGAGGATCAGGCTCAGCCCCCAGGTCGCCAGCAGCGTGTCGAGCGGGCGGCGGTAGAGGAAGCGGATCATCCCCCATTCCACCAGCATCCCCAGCGCCCCGCTGGCGAAGAAGGCCAGGATCATGGCGATGAAGAAATAGGCCGGAAACAGCGCCGGCACGGTGCTGGAGATGAAGTTGGAGCAGAGATAGGTCACGTAGGCGCCGAGGATCATGAACTCCCCGTGCGCCATGTTGATGACGCCCATCTGCCCGAAGATGATGGCGAGGCCCAGCGCCATCAGCACGAAAACGGAAAAGAGAATGAGCCCCGCGAATCCCTGCATGGCAAAGATCGACCCGAGCTCGGCCAGGCTGTAGCCCTCGAACATGATGGGAACTCCCGTGCGGTGATGCGGCGGAGTGCGGAGGCGGTTGCCCCCTCCCCGACCCTCCCCCTCTTCGAGGGAGAGGGGGCCAACTGCGAAGCGGCGGCCGTCCCCTCTCCCGCGGCAGCGGGGGAGGGTTAGGGAGGGGGCAACCGAAGCCGACGCCCCGCCCCTTACTGGTAGCCCTTCGGGAACGGGTTCGGCTCGATGAGGTCCGCCGTCTCGTAGACGACATCGAACTGGCCGTCCGGACGGGCGCGGCCGACGCGGGTCTTGCTCCACAGGTGATGGTTCCCGTGGACGCGGACATAGCCTTCCGGCGCGCCGCTGAACTCGATGCCTTCCGACGCGACGGCGATCTTGTCGATGTCGAAGCTCTTGGCCTTCTCCACCGTCAGCTTCCACAGCCAGGGGCCGAGATAGCCGGCCTGGGTCACGTCGCCGATGACGCTGTTGGCGCCCCACATCGCCTTGAAGGCGGCGACGAACTTCTCGTTGTTGGGATTCTGCAGCGACTGGAAGTACTTCATGCAGGCGTAGGCGCCGGCGATGTTCTCGCCGCCGATGCCGAGCATCTCGTCCTCGGTGACCGAGATGGTCATCAGCACCTGCTTGTTCAGGTCGATGCCCGCCGCCTTCATCTGCTTGTAGAAGGCGACGTTCGAGCCGCCGACCACCGAGGCGTAGATGACGTCCGGCTTGGTCAGCTTGATCTTGTTGATGACCGAGTTGAACTGGGTGTGGCCGAGCGGGAAATACTCCTCGCCCACCACCTTCTGGCCCTTCATCTCGATGTGCTTGCGGGCGATCTTGTTGGAGGTGCGCGGCCAGATGTAGTCGGAGCCGATGAGGAAAAAGCTCTTGGCGCCCTTCTCCTTCGTCACCCAGTCCAGCCCGGCGAGGATCTGCTGGGTCGCCTCCTGCCCGGTGTAGATGACGTTCTTCGACTGCTCCAGCCCTTCGTAGAAGGTCGGGTAGTAGAGCATGCCGTTGTATTGCTCGAACACCGGCAGCACCGCCTTGCGCGAGGCCGAGGTCCAGCAGCCGAACACCGCCGCCACCTTGTCCTCGACCAGCAGCTTGCGCGCCTTCTCGGCGAAGGTCGGCCAGTCGCTGGCGCCGTCCTCCTGGATCACCTCGATCTTGCGGCCGAGCACGCCGCCCATCTCGTTGATCTGGGCGATGGCCAGCTTCTCGGCCTGGACTGATCCGGTCTCCGAGATCGCCATGGTGCCGGTGGTGGAATGCAGGATGCCGACCTTCACCGTGCTGTCGGTGACCGCCAGCTTCGTCGTGTTGACGGCGTCGGTCGGCAGCGCCTGGGCCAGCGCGCCGCGCGGCAGCAGCCCGACGGCCGGCAGCGCCGCCATGCCGAGGAGGAGCTTGCGGCGGAGCGGCGACGGCAGCCCGCCAACGGGCTTGCCCGCATCAAACTTGTCTGAGGACATGAAACCTCCTGATGTTCGCCGTTGTCGCCTTGCAACGACGGCGCGCAACCGGGCGCGGCCGTCGGACAGGCGGTGTTTTTTGGGGGGTGGGCGGAACGTTCCGCGTTAGGACAGCCCGATGGTTGGCCGAACAGTGCATCGCAGCAATACGTGGATTTGCGTATAGGGGCGCCGGTCGGCAAATCGTTATAAAATCGCGGGAGACTGGAACCGCCCGAGCGCCCGCAACCACCCGGAAGCGAGTGGAACAGTTGCCTCCACCCGCAAGAAACGACGTGATTCAACTCTGTTGTCTGGCTGATCTGTTCCTGACAGACTGGCGGGGACGCAGGATTTATTAGCGAAAATGCCCGGAAACAGGGTCAAGAAACAATCAGTTAGACAAACATATCCTCAGGAGGGTGAATGGGGCCGATGGCGGGGCGCCAGAGGGTGGTCGCGATCCGGCGGACCTACAACCGGTGGGTCGCCAACCAGACGCTGGAGGATTACGCGCTGCGCTTCACCGCGCGGAAGGCGCGGCGGTGGTCGCCGTTGCGCGTCGCCAACACCGCGCTCGGCTCGATCTCCTTCCTGGCGCTGGAGGCCATCGGCGGGGCGATCACGCTGAGCTACGGATTCACCAACGCGGCCCTCGCCATCCTGGCCGCCGCCGTCCTGATCTTCGCCAGCGCGCTGCCGATCAGCTACTACGCCAGCCGCTACGGCGTGGACATGGACCTGCTGACGCGCGGCGCCGGCTTCGGCTACATCGGCTCCACCATCACGTCGCTGATCTACGCCTCCTTCACCTTCATCTTCTTCGCCATCGAGGCGGCGATCATGGCGACCGCGCTGGAGATGGTCTTCGGCCTGCCGCTCGCCGCCGGCTACGTCGTCAGCTCGCTTCTGGTCATCCCGCTGGTCGCCTACGGCTTCACCGTCATCAGCCGCCTCCAGCTGTGGACCCAGCCGCTGTGGCTGGCGCTGCACGCCCTGCCCTTCCTGTTTATCGCCGTCCAGGACCGCGAGGCCTTCAGCGCCTGGACCAGCTTCACCGGCCAGGCGGCGGAGGCGGGCGGCGCCTTCGACCTGATGCTGTTCGGCGCGGCGGCGTCGGTGGTGTTCTCCCTGCTGGCGCAGATCGGCGAGCAGGTCGATTTCATCCGTTTCCTGCCCTACGACCCCGCCGCCACCGGCGCCAAGCGGCTGCGCTGGTGGGCGGCGCTGGTGGCCGCCGGGCCGGGCTGGATCGTCATAGGCACGATCAAGCTGCTGCTCGGCTCCTTCCTGGTGGTGCTGGCGCTGCAGAACGCCGTGCCGCTGGAGATGGCGGCGGAGCCGACGCGGATGTACCTCGTCGCCTTCCAGTACGTGACGCCGTCGCCGCAGCTCGCCCTCGGCCTGACCGGTCTGTTCGTCGTGCTGTCGCAGCTCAAGATCAACGTCACCAACACCTACGCCGGCTCCATCGCCTGGTCGAACTTCTTCTCGCGCCTGACCCACAGCCATCCCGGCCGGGTGGTGTGGGTGGTGTTCAACGTCGTCATCGGTCTGATGCTGATGGAACTCGGCATCTACAAGACGCTGGAGCCGGTGCTCGGCCTCTATTCCAGCGTCGCCGCCTCCTGGATCGGCGCGCTGGTCGCCGATCTGGTGGTGAACAAGCCGCTGGGCCTCAGCCCGCGCCACGTCGAGTTCAAGCGCGCCCACCTCTACGACATCAACCCGGTGGGCGTCGGCGCCATGCTGCTGGCGACGGTGCTGTCGATGCTGGCCTTCCTCGACGCGCTGGGGCCGACGCTGAGGGTCTGCGCGCCCTTCCTCGCCTTCGGCACCGCCTTCGTCGCGGCCCCCGCCATCGCCTGGGCGACGCGCGGCGGCACCTACATCGCGCGCCGCCCCTTCGACGACTGGAACGGCGAGGAGGCGATCCGCTGCTGCATCTGCCAGCACGCCTTCGAGACGGAGGACATGGCCCACTGCCCGATCTATGCCGGGGCCATCTGCTCGCTCTGCTGCTCGCTGGACGCCCGCTGCGGCGACGGCTGCAAGACCGACGCCCGGCTGGGCGTACAGTTGCGCCGCGCGCTGGACGCCGTGTTGCCACCGCGGGCGGCGACGGCGCTGAAGGCGCGGCTCGGCCATTATCTGGGCGTCCTGCTGATGCTGGCGCTGGCGGTCGGCGCGGTGCTGGCGCTGGTCTATGTCGAGGTCGCCTCCGTCAACGCCGAGGCGCAGGCGCTGATCGGCAGCACGCTGTGGAAGGTCTTCTTCATCCTGATGATCGTCGCCGGCGTCGCCACCTGGCTGTTCGTCCTGGCCCGCGAGAGCCGCAAGGTGGCGCAGGAGGAGACGCAGAAGCAGACCGCCCTGCTGATCCGGGAGATCGAGGCCCACGAGCGCACCGACGCCCAGCTCCAGAAGGCCAAGGAGGCGGCGGAGGCGGCGAACCTCGCCAAGAGCCGCTATCTGGTCGGCATCGGCCACGAGTTCCGCACGCCGCTGAGCGCCATCTTCGGCTATGCGCAGATCCTGGAGCGCGACCCCGCCATGCCGCCGCACCGGGTCGACGCCGTCCGCGTCATCCGGCGCAGCGCCGAGCATCTGGCCGGCCTGCTCGACGGGCTGCTCGACGTGTCGAAGATCGAAAGCGGCCGGCTGCAGTTGAACCGCGGAGAGGTGCGCTTCGGCGACCTGCTCGACCAGCTTGTCGGCATGTTCCACCTGCAGGCGGAGGCCAAGGGCATCGCCTTCCGCTTCGACGCGCCGGAGGACCTGCCGCCGGTCGTCTTCACCGACGAGGGGCGCATCCGCCAGATCCTCATCAACCTGCTGTCCAACGCCATCAAGTTCACCGATTCCGGCTCGGTCTGCCTGCGCGTGCGCCACCGCAGCCAGATCGCCGAGTTCGAGGTGGAGGACACCGGCCCCGGCATCGCCGAGGCCGACCGCGAGCGCATCTTCGAACCGTTCGAGCGCGGGTCGGCCGCCAACCCGATGGTGCCCGGCATGGGCCTCGGCCTGACCATCACCAAGCTGCTGACCGAGGTGATGGGCGGCGAGATCACCGTGACCAGCACGCCCGGCAAGGGCAGCCTGTTCCGGGTGCGGCTGATGATGTCGGCGGCGATGCTGTCCAACGCCGCCAGCCAGCCCGACCACCCGATCCGGGGCTATCGCGGGCCGCGCCTGACCGTGCTGGTCACCGACGACGACCTCGCCCACCGCAACCTGCTGGCCGATCTGCTGGCGGAGCTGGGCTTCACCGTGTTCAAGGCGACCGACGGGCCGAACTGCCTCGCCATGGCGGAGCTGCACCGGCCGGACATCCTGCTGCTCGACATCTCCATGCCCGGCATGAACGGGCTGGAGGTGGCGCGGCGCCTGCGCGCCGCCGGCCACAGCGACACCACCATCATTCTGGTGTCCGCCGACACGCGGGAGGACCGCTCCGGTCCCGGCGCCGACGGTGACCAGCCCCACGACGGATTCGCCGCCAAGCCGGTGTCCATCCCGAAACTGCTGGCCTGCATCGGCCGGCTGCGCGGCATTGAATGGGAGTACGAGGCGCCGGCCGACACCGACGCCGGACCGCCGGTCTTCGCCCCCTCGGAGCTGCCGCCGCAGCACCACATCGCCGAGCTGATCCATCTCGGCCGCATCGGCTACGTGCGCGGCATGCAGGCCAAGCTCGCCGAGATCGCCGCCGCCCATCCCGAGCTGGAGCGCTTCGTCGGCCGGATGCGCACGCTCGTCAGCAATTACGACCTCAACCAGTATATGGCCGCGCTGGAGGCGGTGTACCGCGATGACAGCCATGACAGCTCCCGCCATGACAAACCCCGCCATGACGAGTCCAGCCATGACGATGAAATCCGTAACCAAACCGCGTGACGTCGTCCTCGTCGTCGACGATTCACCCGAAGCCCTCAGCTTCCTGACCGACGCGCTGGAGGAAGCCGGGGTGACCGTGCTGGTGGCGCTGGACGGCCGCAAGGCGCTGGCCCTGCTGGAGCAGGTGACCCCCGACGTGATCCTGATGGACGCCATCATGCCGGGGCTGGACGGCTTCGAAACCTGCCGTCACCTCAAGCGCAGCAGCCAGGTCGCCCATGTCCCGGTCATCTTCATGACCGGCCTGACCGAGACGGAGCACATCCTGAAGGGCTTCGCCGCCGGCGGGGTCGATTACGTCACCAAGCCCATCGTCGCCGAAACCCTGATCGCCCGCATGTACGCCCACCTCGCCAACGCCCGCGTCGCCCAGAGCACGCGGGCGGCGCTGGACGTCACCGGCCGCACCCTGCTGGCCGCCAACCACCGGGGCGAGGTGCTGTGGTGCACGCCGCAGACCACCCGTATGCTGGAGGCCGCCTTCGGCACCGCCAGGGATAGCGGTGTGTCCCTGCCGGAGGAGGCGCGGCGCTGGCTGGCCGACCGTCAGGCCGGCGGGCCGGGGCGCAAGGCCGACAGCGTGGTGATCGCCACCGGCGCGGACGGCCGCCGCCTGCGCCTGAGCCCGGTCGGCCAGACCGGCCCCGACGAAATCCTCCTGCAACTGGCCGAGGAGACGGGCGCCGGCGAGGACACGCAGCTCAAGGACAAGCTGTCGCTGACCCCGCGCGAGGCGGAGGTGCTGATGTGGGTCGCCAACGGCAAGCCCAACCGCGACATCGCCGAAATCCTCGGCCTCAGCCCGCGCACGGTCGACAAGCATCTGGAGCAGATCTACGCGAAGCTCGGCGTCGAGAACCGCGCCGCCGCCGCCGCGATGGCGGTGCGGGCGCTGAACGGCCGGTAGGGGGCCTCAGCCGGTCAGCCGGACATAGACGGATGGCAGGATCTCGGGCAATCGCTCCACCCGGTCGACCGGCAGCACGTTGCGCCGGCCGAAGATGCGGTGATGCGTTTGCGGATCGCCGCCCAGCGCCACGCAGACCACGTCGATGCCCCGCCCGGCCAGCTCCCGCACCGCTTTGCGGGCGTCCTCCACCAGATGGCGGGGATCGGGGCAGTCGATGTCGGACGGCTCGCCGTCGGTGACCAGCAGCAGCAGGCGGCGCAGCGTCGGCTGGGCGGCGAGCGTCGCGCCGGCGTGGCGGATCGCCGCCCCCATCCGCGTCGACCAGCGCCCGTCCAGCCCGGCGAGGCGCCCGCGCGCCGCTGCGTCGTAGGGCTCGGTGAAGCGCTTGACCGGCAGCCAGTGCACCGCCTCCCGCCCGTCGGAACGGAAGGCCGCCAGGGCGAAGCGGTCGCCGGCCGCGGTCAGCGCGCCGGCCAGAAGGTCGGCCGACCGGCGCTCGAGGTCCAGCACCGTGCCGTCCCCCGCCGGGTCGTTGGCCGGGTCGTTGGTGGAGTGCGACGCGTCGAGCAGCAGCAGCACCGACAGGTCGCGGCCCCGCCGCCGCACCCGCCGGTGGACCCGCATGTCCGGAGCATGGCCCTGGCGGCGGGCCGCGCTTGCCGCGATGCAGGCGTCGAGGTCGAGGTCGTCACCCTCCCGCTGCCGCCGCAGCCGCTCCGGCCGCGCCACCACCGCGTGGCGGACCAGGGCGCGGACCCGGCCGACGAGCCGAGGATCGGCGGGCGCGTCCGTCGGCGGCCGTTGCTCCGGCACACACTCGACCAGCTGGACGAAGTCGGGCCGGTGCAGGGCGATGCGGTGGTCCCATTCCGGGTAGCGCGCCACCGGCCGCAGCGCGGCGGTTTCGGCGACGGGAAGCGGGGCCGGCGACGGCGACGCCTGCGGCGGTCCGTTTCGGCGATGGCCCTCCCCCTCCGCGGGCTCAGGCCGAACCGCCTCCAGCGGATCGTCGACGTCGCGCGGCGGCTCCGGCGGGGTGTCGTACAGCCAAAGGCCGCCGTTGTCGTCGCGGTAGGCGGGGTCGACGCGGTGCCCCCGGATGTTGACCTGGACTCGCGTCTTGCCGAGGTCGCCGGCGAGATCGCCGCCGAGCGCCAAGCTGAAACCCGGATCGTCCCAGCGGTCCGGCCGCTCGAAGAACAGCCGCTGCCCCTTGTCGACCCAGGCGTTGCCGTCCCGGTAGCCGGCGTCAAAGAGGGCACGCGCCAGCCGCTCCAACAGGTCCGCCGCCATCAGGGACGGCGAGGGTTCAACCCGATGGAACGGCGCCCACAACCGCCGCAGTCCGGGAAGGCGCCGCATCGCCAGATGCTCGACCCGCGCGTCCTCGACCAGCGAGACGACGATGGTCAGCAGGGGCTTCAGCCCTTTGGCCGGCCAGGGGCGCGAGAACATGCGGTGCGCCCCGACATGCGCCAGCGCCGCCCGGTAGAGGTCCAGGGACGGCCAGACCGCCGGCAGCCGGACGAGGTCGGCGTCGAAGCGGGGCCGCAGCGCTGCCGGCTCGCCCTCCCCGACCAGGGACCGCAAGGGCGGATCGCTTCCCCACAGCGCCGCCCCATAGGCCCTCAGCCGCCGCTCGACATCGGCCAGGGCGATTTCGCCGCCGACACCGTCCATCGCCGGTCAGAAGCAGGCGCCGACCGCCGCCGCCAGCGCGTCGCGCAGGTCGGGGTCGTCGGTCAGCGGCAGGACGATGGCCATCCGGCAGGCGGCCTCGGGCGCGACGCCGCGGGCGATCAGCCGGCCGGCGTGGATCAGCATGCGGGTTGACGCGCCCTCCTCCAGCCCGCGGCCGCGCAGGTTGCGGCTGCGCTCGGCCACCGCGACGACACGCCGGGCCACCTGCGGTTCGATCCCGGCCTCGTGCGCGACGATCTCGGCTTCGACGGCGGCCGTCGGATAACCGAACTCCAGCGCGGCGAAGCGCTGCTTGGTCGATTCCTTCAAGTCCTTCGTCACGCTCTGGTAGCCGGGGTTGTAGGCGATGACGAGCTGGAAGTCAGGATGGGCGGTCAGCAGCTCGTTCCGCTTGTCGAGCGGCAGCGCCCGCCGGTCGTCGGTCAGGGGATGGATGACGACCGTGGTGTCGGCGCGCGCCTCCACGACCTCGTCGAGGTAGCAGATGGCGCCGTGGCGCACCGCCAGGGTCAGCGGCCCGTCCTGCCACACCGTCCCCTCCGCCTCCAGCAGGTAGCGGCCAACAAGGTCGGAGGCGGTCAGATCCTCGTTGCAGGCCACGGTGACGAGCGGCCGACTGAGCCGCCAGGCCATGTGCTCGACGAAGCGGGTCTTGCCGCAGCCGGTCGGCCCCTTCAGCATCACCGGCAGGCGGTCGGCGTGGGCCGCCTCGAACAGGGCGATCTCGTCGCCGGCCGGGCGGTAATAGGGTTCCCGCGCGATCCGGTGGGTGTGGAGCGCCATGATCCGCCTTTCGCGATGCGAGTGCCAGGGCGTCAGCGGTGTGCCGGCTCGTCCGCCGGGATGCCGTCGATCGGGCATTCGGGTGTGCCGACCGTCGGGCGGGTGAAGGATTCCACCATGGCCCGCGTGCCCTCGGGATCGCTCACCCACTGGCGGTAGAAGTCGTAGGGGCAGGTCGCCTCCCCCTTCACCCCGTCGTGGCTGTTGATCATGCCGGTGTAGCCGCGGTGGACCAGCTTGAAGAGGTGGTTCTCCGACTGCCCGTTCTTGCGGAAGTCGCGGATCAGCGACTTGGAGAGCTGGGCGTACTGGATTCCGTACTCCTCCTCGCCGCATTCGCCCAGCGTGCGACCGTCGAAGCCGACAATGGCGGAATGGCCGAAATAGGAATAGACGCCGTCGAAACCGGCGGCGTTGGCCACCGCGACATAAGTGTTGTTGGCCCAGGCCATGGCCTTGGCCATCAGCACCTGCTGGTCCTTGGCCGGGTACATGTAGCCCTGGCAGCGGACGATCAGTTCCGCCCCCTTCATGGCGCAGTCGCGCCAGATCTCCGGGTAATTGCCGTCGTCGCAGATGATCAGGCTGACCTTCAGCCCCTTCGGCCCCTCCGACACGTAGGTGCAGGTGCCGGGGTACCAGCCCTCGATCGGAACCCAGGGCATGATCTTGCGGTACTTTTGCACGATCTCGCCCTGGTCGTTCATCAGGATCAGCGTGTTGTAGGGCGCCTTGTGCGGGTGCTCCTCGTGCCGCTCGCCGGTCAGGGAGAAGACGCCCCACACCTTGGCCTTGCGGCAGGCCGCGGCGAAAATCTCCGTCTCGTCGCCGGGGATGGTCGCGGCGGTCTCGTACATCTCCTTGGAATCATACATGATCCCATGGGTGGAATATTCGGGGAAGATCACGAGGTCGAGGCCGGGCAGGCCCGTCTTCATGCCGATCAGCATGTCGGCGATCTTCTGCGCGTTCTCCAGCACCTCCGCCTTGGTGTGAAGGCGCGGCATCTTGTAATTGACGACGGCGACGCCGACGGTGTCGTTGCTGCTGGTGATATCGCCGTGGATCATCTCGATCTCCCTGCGTGACGGGGGCATGGGGCGGCGCGCGCGGGAAGCGGGTTCGACATCCGGCTTCCGCATTGTTTTCGCACGCTTCTTCGTCCCGACCGATCATCGGGGAGCGGCTGGTGGACGGGAATACGCGATTCCCCGTATGGCCGGTCAGCCCCCGGGTCAACCCAAAGGCGGCGTCCCACCCTCCGCGAAATGGCAGGCGACGAGGTGGCCCGGCGACAGCGCCCGCGTCGCTGGCGCCTCGCGCCGGCAGAGATCGGCGGCGATCGGGCAGCGGGTGTGGAAGCGGCAGCCCGATGGCAGCTCGTAGGGGCTGGGCGTGTCGCCGGTCAATCCCGGTCCGGGAGGAGCGGCGCCGTCGTCGATCCGTGGGGCCGCGTCGAGCAGGGCGCGGGTGTAGGGATGCGCGGGCCGGCGCCACAGGCTGTCGCGGCCGCCCAGCTCGACGATCCGGCCGAGATACATCACCGCCACCCGGTCGGAGATGTGCTCCACGACCGACAGGTCATGGCCGATGAACAGGAAGCTGACTCCCAGCGTGCGCTGGAGGTCGGTCAGCAGATTGAGGATCTGCGCCTGGACCGAGACGTCGAGCGCCGAGACGGGTTCGTCGAGGACCACGACCTTCGGTTCCAGCGCCAGCGCGCGGGCGATGCCGATGCGCTGGCGCTGCCCGCCGGAGAACTCGTGAGGCCGGCGCTGCGCCGCCTCGGGCGGCAGCCCGACCTTGCCCAGCAGGTCGGCGACGCGCGCGCGCCGTTCGGCGCGGCTGCCGATGCCATGGATCTCCAGCGGCTCAGCCAGCAGGTCGCCGACCGTCCAGCGCGGATCGAGCGAGGCCGCCGGGTCCTGCAACACCATCTGGAGGTCGCGCCGCGCCGCGCGCATCCGCCGCCGCGAGGCGTGGGTGATGTCCGTGTCCCCCAGCCGGATGGTGCCGGCGCTGGGGTCGAGCAGCCGGACCACCGCCCGCGCCAGCGTCGATTTCCCGCAGCCGGATTCACCGACGATCCCCAGCGTCTCGCCGGGCGCCAGTTCGAAGGACACGTCGTCGAGCGCATGGACGACGCCGCGCGCCGTCCGGTACTCGACGGACAGCCCGCTCACCCGCAGCACCGGGGCGGCGGCGGTGGAGGCTCCGGTGGTGGCAACCGCGGGCGTGGCGAGGGCGGCGTCAGACGGCATGGGTCTCTCCCGCGTGATGGCAGGCGACGAGGCCGCTTCCGGCCCGGCGCGGCGGCGGAACGGCCTGGACGCAGCGCTCGTCGGCCAGCGCGCAGCGCGGAGCGAAGGCGCAGCCGGCGGGCATGGCCGCCAGCGCCGGAACGGTTCCGGGAATCTCGGCCAGACGCTGCCGCTCGGCACCGGCCGGTCCGGCGCCCGCCCGCGGCTGCGCGGCGATCAGGCCGCGCGTGTAGGGGTGGAGGGGATCGGCGAAGAGGTCGCGGGTGTCGCGCTCCTCCACCTTGCGGCCGGCATACATCACCAGCACGCGGTCGACGTAGCGCGACACCACGCCGAGGTCGTGGGTGATGAAGACCACGGCCGTGCCCTGCTCTCGCCGCAACTCGTCGATCAGGCCGAGGATCTGCGCCTGGATGGTGACGTCGAGCGCTGTGGTCGGCTCGTCGGCGACCAGCACGGCCGGGGCGCCGGCCAGCGCCATGGCGATCATCACCCGCTGGCGCATGCCGCCCGACAGGCGGTGCGGGTATTCGGCGAAGCGGCGCTCCGGATCGGGGATGCGCACCCGCTCCAGCAGGGCCAGAGTCCGCTCCCGCGCCGCCTTGCGGCTGACCGGCTCGTGTTCGAGGATGGCTTCCATGATCTGCTCGCCCACGGTCAGCACCGGGTTGAGCGCGGTCATCGGCTCCTGGAAGATCATCGCGATGCGGGCGCCGCGCACCCGCCGCAGCGCCGCCTCGTCAAGCGCCAGCAGGTCACGGCCCTCCAGCCGCACCGTGCCGCCGGTCACACGGCCCGGCGGCGGCAGGAGGCCGAGCAGCGCCAGCGCGGTCAGCGACTTGCCGCAGCCGCTCTCGCCGACGATGGCCAGCATCTCGCCGCTCTTGACCGAAAAGGACAACTCGCGCACCGCCGGCAGCAGGCCGCGGCGGTTCTGGAAGCCGATCGACAGGCCATCGACGGCCAGGACCGGCTCGCTCGGCATGGGTTCGCTCATCGCCGCTCCCCCTTCGTGTTCAGCACATCGTTCAGGCCGTCGCCCAGCAGGTTCAGCGCCAGCACGGCGATGACGATGGCGACGCCGGGGATGGCGGCGACGTGCGGATCGGTGCGGATCGTCTCGCGCCCCGCCCCGACCATGCCGCCCCAGCTCACCACATTCGGATCGCCGAGCCCGAGGAAGGACAGCGAGGATTCGGTGAGGATGGCGGTGGCCACCAGGATCGAGGCCGACACGATCACCGGCGCCAGCGCGTTCGGCAGGATATGCCGGAAGATGATGCGGGCGTCGGACGCGCCGAGGATGATCGAGGCCTGCGCCAGCTCGCTGTTGCGCAGGCGCAGCACCTCCGCACGGACCAGCCGCGCCAGCCCCGACCAGGAGGTGATGCCGATGGCCGCGGTGATGGTGGCGATGGACGGTTGAAGGATGGCGACCAGCGCCAGCGTGAACAGGAAGGGCGGGATGGTCTGGAACAGCTCGGTCACCCGCATCAGCGCCCGGTCGATCCGCCCGCCGTAATAGCCGGAGAGCGAACCGATGCCGATGCCGATCACCAGCGACACCAGAGCCGCCACCCCGCCGATCAGCAGCGAGACGCGGGCGCCGTGGAAGATGCCCGACGCCAGGTCGCGGCCCATCATGTCGGTGCCGAGCGGGAACGCGGCGTCCTCGCCGGGACGCAGCAGCGGCATCCCGGCCATGTCCAGCGGGTCGCCGGAGAAGGCGATGTCGGCGAAGGCCGCCATGGCGAGGATGCCGGCCAGCAGGATCAGGCCGAGCAGCGCCGACGGGCGGCGCAGCAGCCGTCCGACGGTGGTGTCGCGGAAATCCCGCCGCGGCGTGGGTAGGGAGACAGTCTCGGGAAGCGCCATCGGTCAGTTGAGTTCAATGCGCGGGTCGAGCAGCGTGTAGACGAGATCGACCGCGATGTTGACGAGGACCACGACCACCGACGAGCAGAAGAGGATGCCGAGCAGCAGGTTGAGGTCGCGCTGGAACAGGGCGGCGAAGGCCAGCCGGCCCAGCCCCGGCCAGGAGAACACCGTCTCGACCAGCACCGCCCCGCCGAGGATGGAGCCGAGCTGCACGCCGAGCGTGGTGACGATCGGCAGCAGGGCGTTGCGCAGCACGTGGCGCCAGGCGATGCGGCGGGGCCGCACCCCTTTGGCCCGTGCGGTGCGGACGAAGTCCTGGCCGTAGACCTCCAGCATCGCCGCCCGCATCAGCCGGGCGTAGATGGCGAGGTAGAACAGCCCGAGCGTCACCGCGGGCAGCACCAGATGCAGCGCCACGTCGCCGACCAGGGCGAGGCCGCTCAGGTTGGCCTCGACGCTGGTCATGCCGCCGACCGGCAGCCAGTCCAGCATGACGGAGAAGACGACGATCAGCATGATGCCGACCCAGAAGACCGGCGTGGCGTAGAACAGCAGCGCCACGATGGAGATCACCGTGTCGGTCAGCTTGCCCGCCCGCCGCGCGGCGAGGAATCCCAGCGAGCAGCCGGCGACCAGAGCGAAGCCGATGGCGGTCCCCATCAGCAGCAGCGTCGCCGGCAGGCGCTGAAGGATCAGCTCCGACACCGGCAGCGACTGGCGGAAGGAATAGCCGAGGTCGAAGGTCACCAGATTGCCGAGATAGCGGAGGAACTGGACGTAGAGCGGCTGGTCCAGCCCGAACTGCCGCCGCAGCGCCTCCATATACTCCGGCGTCGCCGCCCCGGACTCCCCCGCCAGCACCTGGGCCGCGTCGCCGGGCGCCAGATGCAGCAGGAAGAAATTGATCAGCGCGATGCCCAGGAGCACGAAGACCACCTGGGCGGCGCTGCGCCTGAGATAGGTCAGCACGGC